>CAZHUY010000061.1:0-11439 GCA_964535465.1 uncultured Myxococcales bacterium | reverse complement strand
CCTTGGCCTGCGCCACTGCCTGCTCGGCCTTGGCCTGCGCCGCCGCCTGCGCCTTCTGCGCCTCGGTCTTGGCCCGCTCCTCGGCCTTGGCCTGCGCCACCGCCTGCTCGGCCTTGGCCTGCGCCGCCGCCTGCGCCTTCTGCGCCTCGGTCTTGGCCCGCTCCTCGGCCTTGGCCTGCGCCACCGCCTGCTCAGCCTTGGCCTGCGCCGCCGCCTGCGCCTTCTGCGCCTCGGTCTTGGCCTGCGCCAAGGCACGTTCGGTCTGATCATTGGTCTTGGCCTCGGCACGCGCCGCGGGCCGCAGGTGCGGGATCACGTGAACCACGATGTCGTGGCCGCGGGTCTCCACACGATAGTCGGAGGGCTGACGCAGGGTCAGGACCACGCGGGTGCGCGGACCACTCTCGTCCTCGCTGGCGTTCGCGCCGATCAGCCCGACGGCATAGGTGCCGGCGTCCATGGGCACGTCGACGTTGCCCAGCCGAGCCCCGCTCAGATCCACGACCACGCGTGCCGGTTGCTCCAACTTCCAGGTCGTGAAGGTAGGTCGCCCGGAGGCAGAAATGACCACCGTGGTGTCGCCTCCCGCCTCGGACACGTGCAAGCCGCGCACCTGAGTGCTGTCTGCCCTTGCCGGAAGAGCGAGCAAGATGCCCAGGACCAAGCCGAGCACCGCGGGTCTTCTCGTTGTAACAGATTGACCTATCATTTCTCTGCTCCCTCGGGATTGACCAGAATGGCCTTTTCCAAAGCGCGGGTTTCTCCCCCTGATGTGGCCTCCGCCAACTCCAACACGACCCGATCCGAAAGGATCTTGGTGACCCGCGCGGCTGATTTGGACACGTAGTCTCCCCTCTTGATGACTTGCCCAAGACCGCTGGGATCCCGGAACATGGCGCGTGGATTGGCGTCGCCGGAGATGACCGCGATCAGCGTGAGTTCCTCCAACGCGAATTTCCCGAAGATCGACGGAACCGATTGCGGGACGACGGACCTCGCGCCGCGGTCGGTGAAGATCCCCAAGAACGATCGGAAAGGATCGCGGTTGGCGTCGTCGGTTTCGTTGAAGTCTTCGTCACGCAGAACCTTGCGTCTCAGGATCGAGAGACGCTGTTGCAGGGCCTCGTCAGCCGCCGAGGGCGCGGGCGCGGCTGCAGCCGGGGCTTTGCCAGGCTTCTTGGCAGCCGCCGCGCTGTCGGCCCAGGGCGCCAGCGCCGTGGCCAGAAACAGCGACACGAAGATCCACGCATGCCGCCTCATGTTCCGCCTCCAGCCGCGTCCTTGTAGCGGAAGGTCACCGCATAGAACTTGGCACGCAAGCGAGGCGACAGGGTGTCATCGGCTCCCTTCTCGACATTGAGAGCCAGGTTCTCGATGTTGACGATGCGGGGCAGCTCGGCCACGTTCTTGAAGAATCTGGTGATGGTGTGATAGGTGCCGCGAATCTCGATGCGCACGGGGATGCGAACATAGAGCTCGCCATGAGATTCCGCCTCGATGGTCAGGTTGAGCACCTCGAGACCCGCCAGCTCGGCCTGTTCCTGGATACTGGAGAGAAACGTCGGGATCTCCGCCCGCTTGGGCAAGGCCTTCAACAGATCGCGCTGCTCCTGTTGAAGCTGCGTCAGTTCGGCCCGATAAGCCAGGTACTCTTTCTTTCGCTTCTCGTAGTTTGCCTTCTCGGTAATGAGGTTGCGCTGCTTAGCCTCGGCGGCCTTGATCTGATCCTGCAGATCCATGAAGAACATCATGTAGTAGATGCCCAGCACGGCCACCATCAGGCCGGCGACGATGGCGATCTTCACCGGGGTCTTCAGTCGCAGGATCTTTTGCAGAATGTCGTTCATGTCAGTAGATCACTTTGGCGGACAGACTGAAGTGAACGTACTTGATGCCTCGCCCTGCTACTTGGTTGGTGGCATCCAGATTCACCTCTCGGAAAAAGACCGATGAGTTGAGGCGCTTCAGGAATTCGGCAACGTCTTCGTTCGATTTGGCGGAGCCGCGCAGCTTGATGTGCTTGTGATCTTCTGCGTAACCTTCAACCCACACACGCCTCGGATCCCAACTGGCGTTGAAGCCCGCATTGGGGTCACGCCTCAAGGTCTCTTCGTAGGTTATGCGGTCGAAAGTGGGTCCCTTTCCAGGGCTCAGGATCTCGGACATCTCACGCATCAGATAGACGGGGCCGGTCCGCCCCGCTTCCAGGGCCTGGATGGTCTTGCGCTGGCGCAACAGCTCCTCTCGCTGGGCGCGCACCTTTTCGTAATCACCCACCTCCTGCTTCAACCTGGCCACGTCGGCGGCAAGGATGGTGTTCTTGCGCTTGATCTCTTCGAGCTGGCCGACGGTCCGCAGGTGAAAGAAGATCACGCCCCCCACCGTCAACAGCAGGGCCGCACCCAGGTACAGGAATTGACGTTGGCTGGCCTCGGCCCGCTTGACCTTGCGAATCGGGAGAAGGTTAACGCGTATCACTGTTTGTCTCCCGGTCGACGCAAGGCCAGGCCCACAGCCACGGCCGCCTCGGCCGCGTGCTGCTGGACGAACGCCATGTCGAACTTGTTTTCGTCCACCGTGATCTTGCGGAAAGGATCCATCACTTCCACGGCGGTACGCGCCTTCTCTTCCAGCGCACGCTGCAGAGCCGGCACCTTGGCCGAGCCACCGCACAGATAGATCTTGCTGATGCTCGCGTCGCTGCTTGCCGCCAGATAGAAATCAAGCGAGCGTTGGAACTTGCCGGCCATGCCGTCGGCCACCGAAGCGACCACCGCCTCGACCTCTTGCGGGACCACTTCGTTGGCGCCCTCGCCCGTCGAGCCGATCTTCCACGCCTCCGCCTCCTCTTGGCTGACGTTGAGACGCTTCTGGATCTCCTCGGTGAAAGCGTTGCCGCCCACGGTGACGTCGCGGGTGAAGGCACTGGTGCCGTTCGCCACGATGTTGATGTTGCACAAGGTGGCGCCCACGTTGATGATGGCCACGGCCTCTTCGGGCACCACGGTGTAGTTGGCCTCGTAAGCGTTCTGGATGGTGAAGGCCGCCACGTCCATCACCATGGGCTGCAGCTTGGCTTCGCGAATTACCATGCTGTAGTCGGAGACCACCTCTTTCTTGGCGGCCACCAGCAGCAGCTCCATCTGTCCTCCGGCCCCCCCCTCGTTGCCCACCAGTTGATGGTCGATCTCCACGTCGTCCTTGGAGAAGGGGATGTGGTGCTCGGCCTCCCAGGGGATCTGTTCCTCCAGCTCCTCCGGGGTCATGGGCGGCACCTTGATCTTCTTGATGATGACCGAGTGCCCGGAAATGGCGGTGGCGACCTCCTTGCCCTTGATGCCCAGGTTGTCGCGGAGGGTTTTGATGGCCTCGACCACGGCGCTTTGGTTCATGATGGCGCCGTCGACGATGGTCTGCGTGGGTAACGGTTCGAAACCGAAGTTGATGAGCTGCAGCCCCTTGGAGGTCTCCTTGAGCTGGACGACTTTCACGGAGCTCGAACCGATGTCGAGTCCTATGCAGTTCTTAGCCATCGAGGTCGTCTCCGTGGAAAACCTTCATTTACCCTCATTCACCTACATGGTGGACCATCTGCGGCGCTCGTCAAAAAAATCGACTCTCTTTCACCAACATCGATCATTTGGCCTTCCAGGTTGAGCCCACCGGGGCTGGCGTGACGGGCTGAGACTGGTCGTGTCCTGCCCCGTGAGCCTCGTACTCCCGGGTTTCCCGCCCCACGGTGATGCCGTATTCCCGGATTTTGTAGAGGAGGGCGCGGTGGCTGATCTCGAGCAGCTCCGCAGCCCGGGTACGGTTGCCCCTGGTTCGCAGCAAGGCCCGGCGAATCAGATCCTCTTCGGAACGCCGGGAGGCGCGTTTGATGGAGAGATCGCCCTCCTCCACCGGGAGGGGCACCCCGACCGGGGGTGTCGTGCGCAGGCGATCGGGCAGCGCGCTGGTATCGATCTGGGTCCCCTCGGCCAGCACCACCGCGCGTTCGATGGAGTTCTCCAACTCGCGCACGTTCCCGGGCCAGTGATAGGCCCCGAGCAGGCGCATGGCCTCTTCCGTGACACCGGTGATGGCCAGGCCCATGCGGGCGTTCAGGCGCGTGAGGAAATGGTTGACCAACAGAGGAATGTCCTCGCGCCTTTCGCGCACCGGGGGCAGGTGCAAGGCGAACACGTTGAGCCGGTAGTAGAGATCCTCGCGGAAGACTCCGCGCTTGACCTCGGCGGCCAGATCGCGCGCCGTCGCCGCGACCACGCGCACGTCCACCTTGCTGTCCTGGCTGTCGCCCAGGCGGCGAATCTCGCCTTCCTGCAAGACCCGCAGCAGCTTGACCTGCAAGGCCAGGGGCAACTCGCCAATCTCGTCCAGGAACAACGTCCCTCCCGAGGCCTCCTCGAACAGACCCTTGCGATCACGGGTCGCGTCGGTGAAGGCGCCCTTGCGGTAGCCGAAAAGCTCGGACTCCAGCAAGGTGCCCGGGATGGCGCCGCAATTGACGGCGATGAAAGCGGCCCGCGCGCGGGGCGAGTTGTTGTGGATGGCACGCGCCACCAACTCCTTGCCCGTGCCCGATTCCCCATCGATGAGCACGGTGGTCTTGAATTCCGCGATCTTGCGGACCGTGCGGAAGAGCTCGAGCATCTGCGGGCTGCGCGCCACCAACTCTCCGAAGATCCCCTCGGGCTCTTGCCCGGCGGAACGCACCTGTCGTGACAGGTTCTGGTTCTCGCGGAACAGGCGCTCGCGTTCCTCAGCCTTGCGCAGAAGCAAGAGAATCTCGTCGGCCTCGAAGGGCTTGGAGAGGTAATCGTAGGCACCTCGTTTCATGGCCTCGATGGCCACGTCCTTGCTGCCGAACGCGGTCATCACCACGACGGTTGCGTCCAGTTGGCGCCGTCGCACCTCGTCCACCAGATCCATGCCACCTCGCCCGGGCATGCGCAGGTCGGTGATGATGATGTCGTACGGTCGCTGCTCCAATTCCAGCAGAGCGCTGTCCACAGAGGCGACGCCCACCGGCTCATAGCCTTCTCGCTTGAGCAGTGTCTGAAGCATGTGACGAAGGTTCTCTTCGTCATCGACCACTAACACGCGCCGCATGTGACCTTCTGGGTTTGGCGGATGCAGGACATCAGAAAAGTGCGAGGCCCCATCGTATCATGATCCTGTGTATTTCCGCCATGTTCCGTGACGCGAACAAGAACCCACATCAACGTGCATGGACGCCAGCCATGCCGGTGATGGCCTGTTTCCGGGCTCGCTGGGCGCCCGATCGTCGTGAATAATGCCGTCAGCCTCACTTCATCCCGCAGGCACATCATGAGCAGGGTTCGCGCACCCGTCGGCATCGACAAGGGCAAGACCGCCACAACGGAGGAATCGCTGCGACCATGAAGGGGTTGGTGACCGGCAAGCGGGTGCTGGTGTGCGTGGGCCCGGGAGGGGTGGGCAAGACCACCACGGCCGCGGCGCTAGGGGTCCTGGCCGCCCGTCAGGGGCGACGCACCCTGGTCTGCACCATCGATCCGGCACCCCGCCTGGCCGACGCCCTGGGTGTGCCCGACCTGGGGCCCGAGCCGCGTCCGTTGGACCCGGAATCCCGACGCCACCTGGGCATCGCCGATGCCACCAGTCTGCAGGCGGTGCGGGTGGATACCGATCGCACCTTCGCCCGCCTGATCGAAGAGCAGGTGACCGATGTCGAGCTCCGCGGTCGCATTCTCACCAACCCGCTGTACCGGCAGATGATCGAAAATCTGTCCGGCGCGCAGGAATACGCCGCGACGTTGTTCCTTTTCGAGCTGCAGCACCGCCACGCCTATGACCTCATCGTCCTCGACACGCCGCCCACCACCAATGTCATGGATTTCCTGGCCACGCCCCACCGCCTGGCGGAGGCCATCAGCAGCCCGGCGGTGCAGTGGCTGGCCGGACGCAAGGAAAAGGCCGGCCGCTTCTCTCTGCAACGGCTGAGCTCGGGTAGCGCCCTGGTTCTGCGCCGGGCGGGTAAGCTGGTGGGCAGCCAGTTTCTCGACGACCTGGGGGCGTTTCTGCTGGACGTGCGCGACGTCATGGGGACGTTCCTGCTGCGCGCTCGCCAGATCGAAAACCTGCTGAGACAGCCCGACGTCGGCTTCTTGCTGGTGCTCACCCCCGAGACCGCGGCCATCAACGAGGCCCTGTACCTGGCCGAACACCTGCGCCAGGTGGGCACGCCTCTGGCGGGATTCGTGGCCAACCGGGTCCTGACACCACCCGGTCTGGTGGATGCCGATGCCCTGCTCAGGGAGCTGGAGCTTGTGCCCTCCTTGGCCGAGATCCCCCGTCAACGACTCGCGGTCGCGGCCAAGCAGCTCGCATCCCTGGGCACCTACCTGGCCCACATCACGGAGCAACAACAAAGGGAGATTGCGAGGCTGTTGGCCCAGGCGCCCGGAGTGCCCATCACCTGCGTGTCGTTGCAGCCTCACGATGTCTCGAACCTGGATTCTCTCAAGGCCGTGACGGATCGCCTGGGGGCGGCGCCATGAGGCTGTTCATCGCGGTGGACCTGCCGCCTGAGCTGCGGCCGCGGGTCGCCGGACTATGTCAGGGGATTGGCGGCGCGCGCTGGGTCCGCCCCGAGCAACTCCACATCACCTTGCGTTTCCTGGGCAACACGCCCGAGGAGAGACTGCCTGACGTGCGGAGCAAGCTGAGCCAGGTGGCCGTCCCCGGCTTCTCCCTTTCGCTGACCGGGCCCGGCGTGTTTCCACCGCTCCGGGGGCGCAAGCCAGCGCGCGTCCTGTGGCTGGGCTTGGAGCCACCCACGCCGCTGCGAGCCCTGAAGTCAGCCATCGACGCCGCTCTGGGACCCGATCCCGAGTCCGCCCAGCGCGGCTTCTCGCCCCACCTGACCCTGGCGCGTTTGAACGCGAGCCAGGAGGACGCCCGGGGGGGCTCCTCTTCCCACGGCCCTGGCGCGCAGAGGGAGCGCGCTGGCTCCCGCGGACAAGGCCCGCCTCCCCCCATGCGTCCCTGGCCGCGCCGCGATCTCGAAGATTTCCTGACCGCGCAGGCCAACTTTGCCGCCGGCCCCTTTTGGGTCGCGAGCTTTCACCTGTACCGCAGCACCCTGCGACCCGAAGGCGCGCTCCATGAGATCGTCGAGAGCTATGCGCTGGGATGAGTGGCATTCCGCCATCTGTTGGGCTAGCTGTAAACGTGGTAAGGGAAGGCCCTCATGGATTCGACCGACAGCACAAACCCAAGCGCTCCCACGGCCGTCGGCCGCAAGTGGGCGTGGTGGGCCATGCTGTCACTCGGTCTGGCCGGGCTGGTCATCTCGGGGCTGCTAGCGGAAATCCACTACAAGGCCAACACCCAGCCCGATTTCCATAGCTTCTGCGGATACGGTTCCACGTTCAATTGCGACAGCGTGGCGCGCAGCTCGTATTCGGTCTTGCTGGGCGTGCCCACGGCTTGGTGGGGGATTTTGGGATACCTGGTGGCCACGGGGTTGGTCGTGGCGGGGCTGTGCAACCGGCGCTCCAAGACCCTGGTGGGTTTTGCTCTGCTGCTCTTCACCGCCTTTGCCCTGTTCAGCGCGGCGTTGGGGATGATATCGGCCCTCAAGGTTCACTCGTTTTGCGTTCTGTGCGCCAGCACCTACGGCATCAATCTGTTGTTGTTCATCCTGGCCGTGGTGCAGGCCACCACCATCGGCCTGCCCGCAGCGCTGATGGCGCCATGGCAGGCGACACGCGAACGCCCGGTCAAGATCGCGGTCATTCTGGCCGTCCTGGTGGCGACCGCGGGCGCCCTGATGGCGTTCACCCCGGCCTACTGGCGACTCGGCTCGCACGAGCAGAAATGGATGGACCGGCAGGGCCTGAGCCGAGGCGTCGCCCCTGATGGCGGCCACTACATCGGGGCGGAAAAACCCGTGGTCACGGTCATCGAGTTCTCGGACTACCAGTGCCCCGGCTGCAAAACGGCCCACGGTGAGCTGCGCAACATCGTCAAACGATTCCCCAGCCAAGTGCGTGTCATCCATCGCCACTTCCCCCTCGACCAATCCTGCAACCGCAGCATCGATCGGCCCTTCCATGGTGACGCGTGCAGGATGGCCGCCATCGCCGAGTGCGCGGGTCGCATGGGTCGTTTCTGGGAGACCAACGATTTCCTCTTCGGGCACTCACTGGAGCTGGAGAGCCTGAGCAACAAGGCCATCGCCTCGGAGCTAGGCCTGGATGCCACGGCGCTGGAGACCTGCGTGCAGGGCGAAGGCCTGGGCGCCGTCAAGAACGACATCGAGACTGGCATCGCGCTCAAGCTGCGCGGCACGCCGTCGTTCCTGGTGGATGGCCAGCTCTACTTCGGCAGCCTCCCGGCCAGCGTACTGGAGAAGCTCAAGCCGGAGCCCAAGAAGGATTAGACAGAGGCGCCAGCGCGCAGCAGTCGGCGCTCCAAGGCGCGCATGCGCTGGGCCTGCTGGGGGCGGTGGTGGTCATGGCCGAAGAGGTGGGCGAGACCGTGGACCACCAGGCGGGCCAGCTCTTTTTCCAGCCGCGCTGGACCTGAACGGCGGCGCGCGGTCTGGACGGAGATCACGATATCGCCCAGCAGGACGCCGTTCCCAGCGGGGTCGCTTTCGTCCTTCAGGTCCTGCAGGGGAAAGCTGAGCACGTCGGTGGCCCGATCGATCTTGCGGAAGGCGCGGTTGAGCTGACGAATCTCCACGTCATCGGTCAGCAGCAGACTGACGGACGAGCGGCCGCGCCCCAGCGTGCGCAACCCGGCGCGCACCAGCCCAACCAGCGCCTTGGGCGATGGGCCCACGAGCAGCGGGCGGATCTCTTCACGAACCAAGAGGTCGATAGACACGCCGCCAGCATAGATGGATGCGCGGCGGACCGCCACCAGCTCGAGATCCAGCCACGCCCTGAACGCCGCGCCGTCCAGCCGCGGGTTACTTGCCGTATCCGACGGCGGCGATGTTCTTCTGGATTTCGTCCTCGGTGGCGTCGGCCGGGTAGCCCTTGACGATGGCGCCCTCGAAGAAGATCCCGGAGCTGGCGTTCGAGCCGCAGCCCGCGCAGGGCTTACAGCAATCGCCGCCGCAGCCGAGGATGATGGCCCCCTGCTTCTTCATCGGGTTGTAGGGGCCCCTGCCCTTGTAGTAGGTGGTCAGAGTGCTGACCGTGGCATCACCGCCCCTCAGCGCGTATTCCGTGGTTCCGTTGTTCTTCAGGACGGCGGTCAGGAACGGGGCGGTCTGCGTCGGGCAGTTGAGGTTCTTCTTGTTGTCTTGCTGGCAGAACAGGCCCCACTCCATGTCGGCCATGATCCAGGGGCCGCTGCCCGCGCCGGTGCCCCAGGCGGTGATCGAGCTGACGTTGATGGCGTCCATGGCGCCGCCCACGTCCGCAGCCCTGGTGGTCTCGCTGTTGCCATAGTCGAAGCAGCAGCCGCCGTTGGTGTTGCGCGCGCTGGACACCATGTACATGCCTTCGGGCTCGGCATCGCGGGCCATGCCGGACTTGGAGCCGTCGTGCCAGTAGCAGTTGCCTGGCCTGATGAAGGCCGAATAGACCTTGCGACCGGCCACCGTCACCGGATCGGCCGTCGCCTTGGCCGCGGTGCTCGATTTGGGCGCGGGAACCTTTTCCGACCCCTGCCACCACAGATCGTTGGCGTTGTTGGTCTGATCGTAGATGACGGTCAGCGAGCAGGTGGTCCCGCTGCAAAAGGTGTCCATGGGCTTGGTGTCGGCGATGCCGTCCGCGCCGGTCAGCACATCCAGGGTCGTGCCGTCGCTCTTGCCGATTTGGTAGAGCTTGCCGCGGTACGAGCCGAACAAGGCACGCACCACGCTGTGCGCGGCCACGCAGGGGTTGTTGGCGGCGGCGTAGATGTCGCAAGGCCCGGTGCCCGTACTGCCGGCCGAGCCGCTGGCCCCGCCTGTCGAGGTTCCGCCGGTCGCGCCGCCCGAGGCCGTGGTGCCGCCGCTGCGGGTTCCGCCCGAGGCCGTGGTGCCGCCGCTGCGGGTTCCGCCCGAGGTCGTCTTTCCGCCCGAGGCCGTGGTGCCGCCCGAGACCGAGGTGCCGCCCGAGGCGGTGGAGCCGCCGCTGCCCTGGCCCCCGCCGCCGCCCGTGCCGCCCGTGCCCGTGGTGGTCTTGTGCAGAACGATGGACCCCGTGAAGGTGGATCCCTCCGGGGTGGGCGTGACGGTCAGCTTGTCGTTCGCGACACAATAGGAGTAGTCCATGAAGCCATCGATGGTCAGCACACTGCCAGCCGTCGAATAGCCGCCGTCCTTGGAGGCCAGGCCCGAGGGGATACCCATCATGCCTTCCTGCCTGACCTGGCCCTGGCAGGTGCATCCGCCGCCGCTCGTCGCGGTGCACGTGAGCTTGCTCAGGCCCAGGCCCCCCTTGAGCAGGCCAGCCGCGCCGTCGCAGTCCGTGGGGGTCGACGAGATGACGAGGCAGGAGGGCTCGAGCTCGAGCTGCTGCTCGCCGGTGGTGACGGTGTTGTCCAGGTAGCCGCCGTTGGCCTTGGCGGTGAAGGTTCCGGTGACCTCGAAGGATCCCGTGACCTTGGCGGTCTTGCAGGCCGCACCGAAGGTCCTCATTTCGATCTCGCCCGAGAGTTTCAGGCAGGACGACGACACGGTCCAGGTGCCGACCAGATCGCCGCCGCAGGGTTCGACGGACGGGCAGGACCCTCCCGCGCTCGAGGTCTGGCCGCTGCCGCCCTTGGCGGATGCGCCGCCCGAGCTTGCCGCCGCCTTGCCCCCGCTCGCGCCGCCCGCGGAGCTGGTCCCACCGGTCGACTCACCCCCGGACTCCGATTTCGAGCACCCCATTCCCACCAGCGTCAGCGACAACATGATGCCCCACAGGCTGGACCGAGAAGACCTTGGCGAAGTTGGCATGGAACGACTCTCCTTTGGCACGAACCCAGCCGGGTCGATGAGACACCGCTCCCACCCGGCATCGACAAGCTCTGCCAAGCAGTACTGTCGAGTGCGCACGGCTGTTGTACGAAAAAGTCACGCCCGCGCCCGCTGTGATGGGATTGGCCACGTGGCAGCTCCACGGAACCCGAAGTGGTTTCGAGAACAAGGCTCTTCCGCCTGCGTTGCCCCAGCGCCCGGTTTCAGTATCCTTCAGCCATGATTCAGAGAGAGATTCGGAGAATCATCCGCGGCCGGAACGCCATGGACGGGGCCGGGGTCAGCCTGGTTCGGGTCATCGGCCATCGCGATGTCGAGGAGCTGGATCCCTTCCTTCTCCTTGACGCCTTCGACTCGACCGACCCCCAGGACTACGTCAAGGGCTTCCCCTGGCACCCGCACCGCGGCATCGAGACGGTCACCTTCCTGGCGGAGGGCCTGATCGAGCACGGGGACAGCCTGGGCAACAGAGGCGCGATCTCGGGCGG
>CAZHUY010000060.1:0-29534 GCA_964535465.1 uncultured Myxococcales bacterium | reverse complement strand
TCAACATGTTGACCATGTTCGCCATGGTGCTGGCCATCGGGCTCCTGGTCGACGACGCCATCGTGGTGGTGGAGAACGTCGAGCGGGTCATGAGCGAGGAAGGGCTGTCGCCTTGGGAGGCCACCCGCAAGTCCATGGGCGAGATCCAGAGCGCGCTCATCGGCATCGGCCTGGTGCTGTCCGCGGTCTTCCTGCCCATGATGTTCTTCCCGGGAGCGACCGGCATCATCTACAAGCAGTTCTCGGTCACGGTCATCGCCTCCATGCTCCTCTCGGTGGTGGTGGCTCTGGTGCTGACGCCCGTGCTGTGCGCTACCTTACTCAAGCCGGTCGCCAAGGGTCACGAGGCGGCGGAGACCGGGTTCCGCATCTTCCGGCCGTTCTTCTTGCTCTTCGATCGAGGCTTCAACCGCGTGCGCGAGGTGTACGTGCGCCTGGTCGGCGGTATCCTCGGGAAACGAAAGCGCTACCTCGCGGTCTTCGTGCTCATCGTCGTCGCCATGGTCTTCTCGTACGCGCGCATGCCGACCGGCTATCTGCCCGACGAGGATCAAGGGTTCGTCATGGCGATGGTCCAGCTCCCCGTCGGCTCGACGCTCGAGCAGACGCTGGAGGTGGTCAAGAAGGTGGAGAAACACTTCCTCGAGGATCAGAAGGACGCGGTCGCAACGTGCATGGGGGGCGCCGGCATGGGCTTCGGCGGTCGTGGACAGAACCAGGGCATGGTCTACCTCAAGCTGCGCGATTGGGAGCTGCGCGACAAGCCGGGGTTGCGCGCCAAGGACGTCGTCAACAAGGCCATGCGAGCCTTGGGCAACATGCGGGAAGCCGTGTTCTTCGCCTTCCCGCCCCCCGCCGTGCAGGAACTCGGCGGCGCCACCGGCTTCGACCTCATGTTGCAGGACCGAGGCGATCTCGGACACGACAAACTCATCGAAGCACAGAACATGCTCCTCGGCATGGCGGCGAAGGATCCTGCCCTGACCCGCGTGCGCCCCAACGGCATGGGGGACCTCCCGCAGTACAAGGTGGACATCGACTGGGAGAAGGCCGGCTCGCTCGGCGTGCCCTTGAGCTCGGTGCAGAGCTACCTGTCGGCCACCTTTGGCAGCGCCTACATCGGCAACTTCGTCCAGGGTGGCAGGGTCAAGCGGGTGTACGCGCAGGCCGACGCCCCCTTCCGCATGTTGCCCGAGGACATGCATCGCCTGCACGTCCGCAACAACAAGGGAGGGCTCGTTCCCCTCTCCGCCGTCGCCTCGGGACGCTGGATCTACGGCCCGCCGCGCCTGGAGCGCTACAACGCCTTCCCGGCCGTGAACATCGTGGGCGAGCCTGCGCCGGGGCACAGCTCGGGCGAGGCCATGCTCGCCATGGAGAAACTCGCCCGCCAACTGCCTCAGGGCGTGGGCGTCGAGTGGAGCGGGCTCTCCTACCAGCAGCGCATGGCGGAGTCGCAGGCCGGGCTGCTCTACGCCTTCTCGATCCTGGTGATCTTCCTGGTGCTCGCGGCTCTGTACGAGAGCTGGACCGTGCCCGTCACCATCCTGCTCGCCTTGCCCCTGGGGGTCATCGGAGGCGTCCTCTCGTCGTCGCTGCGTGGCATGCCCAACGACGTCTACTTCCAGATCGGGCTCCTCACCGTGCTGGGCTTGACCACCAAGAACGCGATCCTCATCGTTCAGTTCGCCAAGACACACATGGAAGAGCAGGGCATGGGGCTCATCGAGGCCACGCTCGAGGCGGCCAAGCTGCGTCTGCGCCCCATCCTCATGACCTCGATCGCCTTTGGCTTCGGCGTCTTGCCGCTGGCCATCGCCAGCGGCGCGGGCGCTGGGGCGCAGATGGCCATCGGCACCAGCGTGCTCGGCGGCATGATCACCGCAACCTTCCTGGCTGTGTTCTTCATCCCGCTCTTCTACGTCCTGGTGGTCAAGACGTTCGGGCGGAAGAAACGCGGGTCCGCGGAGGTCCCCTCCACATCGCCTCTGCAGGCGGTGAGGGAGTGACGGCCATGGCGACGAAGACAATCCTTCCGCTGGCGGCGTTACTCTCCTTGGGCGCCTGCAACTTCACCCCGGCCTACAAGCGGCCGGATCCTCCTATCCCGCAGGCCTGGACGGCGGGGCCGGCGGTGACCGGCGCGGCTGCCGTCGCGCTCCCTCGCTGGGGCGACTACTTCACGAATCCCGAGATGAAGTCGGTGATTGGCCTGGCGCTCGCCCACAACCGCGACCTGCGCGTCGCGGCCCTGAACGTCGAGAAGGTGCAGGCGGCGTACGGCATCCAGCGGGCCGGGCTTTTCCCCACCATCGGCGTGTCGGCAAGCGGAGCCAGGTACAAGCTGCCGTCGAAGATGCTCGGGGGACCGAGGACCGTCGAGACGGACACCGTCAGCTTGGGGGTTCTCTCCTGGGAGCTGGACCTTTTCGGTCGCGTGCGCAGCCTCAACGAGCAGGCGCTGAACCAGTACCTGGCCACGGAGCAAGCCAAGCTCGCCGCCCAGATCTCCATCGTGGCCGCCGTGGCCCAGCAGTTCTTCGCGTACGCGGCGGACGCCGAGTACTTGACGCTCTCCCAGTCTACCTTCGAGTCGCAGAAGGCCTACGCCGAGTTGATCCGGAAGAGCTACGAGCTGGGAATCGCCAACGAGCTCGCGCTTCGGCAAGCCGAAAGCCAGGTGGAGAGCGCGCGCGCCGACGTCGCGCGTTTCCGCGGCCTGGTCGCCATCGATCGGAATGCCCTGAACCTGCTGGTCGGAACCCCCGTCCCGGAGGCCCTGCTCCCCAAGGGCCTCGACGCGACAGGTGAGCTGAAGGACATTGCCGCCGGGTTGCCCTCGGAGGTCCTGCTGCGCCGGCCCGACATCCTCATGGCCGAGCACCAGCTGAAGGCCGCCAACGCCAACATCGGAGCGGCCCGCGCGGCCTTCTTCCCCAGAATCAGCCTCACGGGTGGCATCGGCACGATGAGCCCGGAGCTGTCGAGCCTGTTCTCGTCCGGTACCGGAACCTGGAGCTTCACGCCCCAGATCTCCATTCCGCTCTTCGCCGGCGGGGCGCTGCGGGCTGGACTCAAGGTGGCCGAGGTCACCCGCAACATCGCGGTCGTTCAGTACGAGACGGCTATCCAGTCGGCGTTTCGCGAGGTCAGCGACGGGCTGGTGCGACGAGAGGCGCTCACGGAGCAGCTCGCGGCCCAGTTTTTTAATGATACGGCGACCACCGAGATCTACACGCTCTCCGAGCTGCGCTACAAGGAAGGGCTCGAAGGCTACCTCAACGTCCTGGTGGCCCAGCGCACGCTCTACAGTGCTCAGCAAGGCCTCACCGCGACTCGCTTGGCCCGCCAGGCCAACCAGATCACCCTGTTCAAGGCCCTGGGCGGCCAACTGTGAGGAGGCCGGCCGTCCGGGCGCCCGGCCTGCCACCCGGACCGCGCTGGCCGTGCTAAGGTTCGCCCATGCGCGCAGTCTTCGTGATGCTCAAGACGGACATTGGCCACGTCACGGAAGTCGCCAACCAGGTGGCCGAAATCGAAAGTTTCTCGGAAGCCTACAGCATCAGTGGTCCCTATGATCTGCTGGTCAAGCTGTACGTGGAGGACGTCGACGGCATTGGCCGCCTCATCGAGAAGCAGATCCACCCCATCCCCCACATCCGCGAGACCCACACCATCCTGACGTTCGAGGCCTTCGGCGCGGGCCGGTGAATCACGAGCCCGCCGTGGGCAGCGCGGTGGAGAGCCGTACCCCGGCTTGCCGTTTCGCAAAAAGTACCAAGGCCAGGGGCACCAGCTCCAAGAAGCCCGCCAGGGTGAAGGGCAGCCCGGCCCCGCCCGAGGCGTCGTAGAGCCGGCCCACGATCAGGTACCCCAGCATGCTGGCCAGGCCGGTGGCGGTGGAGAACAACACCTGCCCGGTGGCGCGTAGTTTGCTGGGCACGCAGTCGGCGATCCAGGCCATGGCCGCCGCCCAGTAGATGCCGAAGGAGAAGGCGTGGAGAAGCTGCAGCACGACGATCCAGGACGCGGAGTGCAGCGCAGCCACCAACCACCAGCGCGCGGCGGAGAGCGCGAACGACACGGCCAGCAGCCGGGCCAGACCGAAGCGGGCGCGCAGGCGCCAAAAGAGCATGAAGATGACGATCTCCGCGGCCACGCCCACGAAGAAGGCATAGCTGGTGATGCGGGCGGGAAAGCCACGGTCACGTAGCAGGATGCCCAGAAAGCCGTGATAGGGAACCAGGGCCGCCCAGTGCAGGCCGCCCACCGGCAAGAGCAGCAGAAAGCGGCGGTCGGCCAACAAGGCCCGAACGTCGCGCAGGTGCGGGCGTTGATCGTCCCGGTGCCCGTTCAGCTTGAATGAGGCCAAGAAGCTGATGACGTAGCCCACGCTGACCAGGATGGGCACCAGCGAATCTCCGGGGATTGCGCGCAGGTCCAGCCACCAACCGACCATCAGGCAAACCGCGATGAAGCTGGCCGAGCCGGCGGCGCGAATGGTGCCGTACTGCCCGCCGCGCCGGGACTTCTCCACGGCCAGGGAATCGGCCAACGAGATGATGGGAACCGCGAAGAGCTGCTGCACCAGGTAGCAGGGGAGCAGCGTGGTCATGCTGCGCGCGAAGATGATGGGTAGGCTGCCCAGCAAGGCGCCCAGGCACAGCGCACGCAGCACCAGATCGGGGCGACGGGTGCGATCGGCGATCCACCCCGACAGGAGCGGCACCCCGAGCTGCATCGCCGGCTGCAAGGCCAGCAGCAGCGACACCTGTTGCCCCGACAGCCCAATCTGGCGCAGGTAGGCCGGGAAGAAGGGGATGGAGACCCCCGAGGTGACGAAGAAGCAAAGGTAGAACAGCTTGAGCATGAAGGGCGTGCGAGCCGCCTATACGAGACGGAAGGGGTTCTCGCAAGCCCCGTTTCCTCGTGAACGCCATTTGCCAAGGAGGCGGTCCGGCCGCACCAGCGGCACGATGAGCTGCGTATGAATGCGGTTCAGTCGCGGCCCGGAACCTTTTGCGATACGCGGTGTCTAGAAAGGCATGGGCCAGACACCTCGGTTATTGGTGTTTTGCGCATGGGCCTCGGCTGGCTGCTTTGATAGGGCGGAGGCGAAACCAGTCGCAGGCGAGCCGGTTCCCGTGGGCGACGGAGACCGGGCGCCATCGTCCAAGCCGGCCGACCCGTTCGCCTTCGATCCCGCCTTCTTCGAGGAGAAGCACAAGCCCAGGCCTGGCGAATGGTTGGCCGAGTTTCCCGAGCCGGGCCAGAGCTTTGCCCAGTACGTGGCGCAGGCCCCCAAAGGGTTGACCGCACGACGCAACGTCATCGTGCTGCAGCCTCTCGGTTCCTTCAGTCCGGACGAGCGTGCGCTGCTGGATGAACTGCGAGAATTCGCGAGCGCTTTTTTCCAGCTACGCGTACGTGTGGAGAAGCCCATCCCGCTGCCGAAGCACGGCAAGCGCACGCGAAGCGCGGGGACGATGGACTGGACCCAGCATCACACCAGGACGCTGATGGGCAGTGTGCTTCTGCCGCGTTTGCCAGAGGACGCGGTTTGCTACCTGGGCATCACCATGGCCGACCTGTATCCCGATCCCAGCTGGAACTTCGTGTTCGGCGAAGCGACCTTCAGCAATCGTGTGGGGGTCTATTCCCTCATCCGCTACACCAACCGGTTCTGGGGCCGGGCCGAAACCGAGCGCTCGCGGGATCTCGCCTTGTATCGGAGTTACAAGGTCCTGGCCCACGAAACCGGGCACATGTTTTCGCTCGCCCACTGTACCTCGCACGAGCGCCTGATGAATGGCTCGAACTCGCTCGACGAAACGGACCGCAGCACGATTCATCTGTGTCCGGTGTGCCTGCACAAGCTGCAATGGAACCTCAAGTTCGATGTCATGAGACACTACCGGCAGTTGCAGGCGATCTACCAACGAGATGGTTTTGTCGATGACGCCGCCTGGATCGGCCGGCGTATCACCAGTCTCTCTGGGACCGCGGCGGCCAGGGTGAACTAGGAGTCTCGCGGCATGGCGGGAGTCTGTCGGTGCGCCTGCGTGCGCGTGGTTTACGGATCGACGAACGCGGGCGGATCGACCGATTCGAGGAAGAGCACCCCGTCCATCTGCTCGCACGGGATGGCGTGGATGTCTTCCAGTCCGAAGTCGCGGAATACGAACTCCTGGTCGATCCAGGCGCGCTCGGGCGCGGGTGGCGCGCCCGCCAGGTCGAGAAAGGCCACGGCTGTGCCGCTTGCGTGCAGCAGCCCCTCGATGCTCCACGCGGCGGCTGGCGACACGGAATAGATTGCGCGCAGGCCGTCTGCCGCCTGCCCCCGGTTCATGAGCAGGGACACCATGGCGAACTGTGCGCCGTAGCGTTCGGCGTAGGCTGGATCGATCTTGGCGACCAGGTCACGCAAGAGACCGGGCCGCTGCTCCTCCTCGAAGGTCGAGGCGAAGGACATGTCCATGCCCGCCAGACGCAGCGGACGGGCGGTGGCACGGGTCGATTTCACATAATCGAACAACTCCACCACGTCCTCCGTGTGCCAGATGGCCACCAGCGTGTCCATGGTCGCCTGCAGGGCCGTACGCCGTTCCAGTTCCCGATCCACCAAGTAGGCGGCGAGGATGGAGCTTCCCACACCAGTACGTCGTAGCCGAGCTGTTCGTGCAGGTACTTGATGAGCCGCGTCTTGGCGCGGCTGTACTGGCCGCGCCGTGCGTGTTCTCGCCGAGCCCGACGATACGGCGGCCGGCCATGACCTCGTTCAGGAAGGCCAGGTCGGAGTCGTCTCCCGTTTTCGCGTCGAGTGTCGCGAGCGCATGGGCGCGCGCCTTGACGTCCGCGATCCAGGAGGGATCGGGCTGACGAGAGGAGTCGGCTTCTCCGCAGGCGATGACCAGGAGGGCAGCAGCGCAGACCAGGATTCTCATGCGGCCCGAGAGTACTTCTTTGGGACCAAGCGAGGGAATGCCCGCACCGATGCTACCGCTCGGATAGTTCGGTGAGCAGGTCCGAGGTCAACGGGATCGGCGGCGGCGTGTGCCGCGCCCGGGAGTGGCGGGCCGCAGGGGGGAGCGGGATGAGCTGTCCGGGCGGATTCCTCATGGCCGCCGTGGCCTTCTCGGCTCTCGGGATGGGAGGAGGCCTCTTGGGCGCCACGACCCTCGCCGTCTTGAGGAGCCGCGCGGGGAAAGCTTCCCGCAAGAAGGCGCAATCGGTGACACAGGCGTCCAGGGCCGCGCGGACCGCCGCGGTGCTGGGGAATCTCAGGCGCGGCGTCCGCTTGAGGCACCTCAAGATGAGGTCGTCGATCCGCGCGTCGATGCCGGCATCCACGACACGACGACTGGCCAAGGTCAGGACACCCGCGGCGTCTTTGCCTGGACCGTGCGCCGGAACCGCTCCCGTGAGCACCTCGTAGAAGATAGCCCCAAGCGCGTAGATGTCGCTGCCTCGCTCGGCAGGCTTCCCGTCGACCTGCTCGGGCGAGCGATAGGAGGGCGTGCCCGGAGGGACGGCTTCGGTGGGGACATCGAGCGCCCCCGCGATCCCCAGATCGAGCAGCTTGACGAGATCGAAGCTGTCCTCCGGCTCGACCGCCAGGTGCATGGGCGTGTGCCCGCTGTGGCGGACGAGTCGTCGGCGCCCCTTGCGCTTGCACAGAAAGACATGGCTCGGTCTCAGACCGCCGTGGACCAGGCCGGCTTCGTGTGCTGCGCCCAATCCCTGCGCCAGCTGTCGCAAAATGTTGATGGCCTCGAAGGGCGGAAGGCGTCCGACCCTGCGCAGCCGCGCCTCGAGGCTCTCGCCCGTCAGGTGCTCGGTCACGACGAAGGCCGTGCCGTCGGGCGTGCGGCCCAGATCGAGCACCGCGATCAGATTCGCATGGCGGACCGCGGACGCGGCCCGTGCGCCGGTCAGCAGCCGCTCCACCAACTGTTCATTGGCCCCGCAGGGGCCGTGCAGCATCTTGATGGCGACCTGCGCATCGCTGACCACGTGGCGGCCTCGGTAGACCACCCCTGTCTCGCATTCGCCGATGAGCTTCGTCAGTTGGTAATCCCCCATCCGTGTGCCCAGGCGATCCGTCTGGGCGGACTCGCCCCGAGTGCACGCACGGGATTCCCCCGCCTCTTGTTGCGGGGCCTCCATAGCCAGCAGCGAACTGCCCATGCCTATTAGTGCCCCGGTGCGGGCCAATGGTTAGGCGCAATTCCGCGCGCAGCGCTCGTCGCCAGTATCAAGCCACGCCGAGCACAACGACGTACTGTGCTGTCAGGATCCCGAGCTCACCGGCTGCTGATTCGCTTCGGCCTGAGGTTCTTCACGGTCTCTCGTCAGCCACGGCAGCAGGGCCAGCGGCAGAATCTCGAGCACCGCGGCCAGGCCGAACATGCCGGTGGCGGGGATGCGTCCGGCCAGATGGCCGCCGCCCTTCTGCGCCCATGCATCCTTGAGGTTGAATAGGGCCATGTAGATCTGGAACTGCGTGGCCCCGATGCGTGGGTCGGTCAGGTTCATGTACAGGGCGAGGGTGGAGGCGTAGAGCACGCCACTGGCCAGGCCTGACAGGGTGGTATAGGCGAGGAGCACGGAGTAATGGCCCCACAGGCTTTGGCCGGCGGCGAAGGCCAGGCTGACCAGCGCCGAGGCCACGCTGGCCGCCGCGATGGTGCGGCGGCTGCCCAGGCGATCGTTGAGCGCGCCACCCAAGAGCGAACCGAGCGCGCCGACCAGGCCGCTGAGCGTGGTCAGGCTGGCGATCTGCTGCTCGGAATAGCCGAGCTGACGGTTGAAGAGAGGGTAGATGAGCGGAAAGAGGAAGGCGTCGGTCAGGTTCGCCAGCAGGGCGAAGCCCACCGCCAGCAGGCCCAACCTGGTCGAGAACGAGCGCAGGGCCAACTTCAGCACCCGGGGGCGCGCCGGCGTCGCCGTTTCGCGCAGGCCGACGACCAAGGCCGCTGGGAGAAGCAGCAGGCCGATGGTGCAGGCGTAGGCCACGGACCAGCCCGTCTGCCCCGCCACCCACAAGAGGCCCTGACCGCCCACCACCACGCCCAGGAACTTTGCGGCCGACATGACACCATTGGCGCGGCCTCGCTCCTCGGGCGTCAGCAGATCGATGGCCAAGGCATCGGTGCCCACGTCCTGGGCCGAGGCCAGCAGGTTGTGCAGGAAGAGCAGGGCAGCGAACCACCCGCGCTGGTCCAGCGGGTTGATGAAGGCCATGGCCAAGAGGGAGAGCGCCATGCCCGCCTCGGCCAGCAGGATGAACGGCCGCCGCCGTCCCAGCCGGCCGAAGGAAACGCGGTCGACCAGCGGACCCAGCACGGGTTTGCCCGTCCAGGGCAGCGTGGCCACGAACAGGAGATCGCCGAGCTGCGCGGGGGAGTACCCCAGCGTGGTGAGGCGAAGCGCGAGCGCCACGGTGACGAAACCCCAAGGGACGCCCTGGGCAAAGTACAGCCCACCGAAGGTCAGCATGCGGGCGCGAAGGGGGGCAGGGGGCACGGCCCCATCATAGGCCACAGCCGGGCTGGACCGCGACACCCTCGACAAAACAGCCGTGGCCGGTGCAATATGCTGGGGCTCGCAGGCACGCGGGCTTGGGACAAACATGAAAAAGACGGCGAAGCTCTCTCTCCTCATCGCGCCCTTTTTGGGCCTGTCCATGATCTCCTGCGGCGACAACTTCGATGCCCCGCAGGACGCTGGCCCGGTCTGCTACTACAACGGCGTTCGCTACACGGTGGGCCAGACGTGGAAGGCCAAGGACGGATGCAACGTCTGCACTTGCGGGTTCGATTCGAAGATGCTGTGCGGCCCGGACTCGACTTGCCGTGACGGCGGGCAGCCTGGCTTCGACGCCTTGCCCTCCGCGGACGCGTCGTTGGACCGGAGGCCCCTCTCGGACGTCGTTTCTCTGGGTGATGCTGGCGCGGATCAGGCCCGCGACGCCGCTTCCCTCGACATCCCGGTGCGCAGCGACGGCCCGATCGTCGACGCCGCCGAGGACGGATCGACGAGCGACAGTCGCCCAGACTCGAAACGCGACTAGCTGTCTGTAGTGAAAGGCCCGAAGGGGTAGGGGACCGACAGCAGAAGAACATCTGAGGAGACCACGACGCGCGCGATCGAGAGCAATACGGCCGTTTGCCCTCAGGCAAGAACGAAGTCTGCATGTCCGCTTCCTGATTTCGTGCTTTCCTCAGAGGCCAACCGTTCGCAGGATCTCCGTCCACGGACCCACGCTGCTGAGAATGAGCTGGTGTGAGGCGCGCGTGGTGGCCACGTACAGGGCTCGGCGCGCCTGTGGGGTGACGGGGTAGACCGCGGCCGAGGCGTCGGGCACCACCACGTAGTCGAACTCGAGCCCCTTGGCCTGCTGCACGCACGTGACGTTGATGCCGCCCAGGAACTGATAGTCGCCGTCCAGGGCCAGGCGCAGGCCCACGCCTCGTCGCAGGTGCTGGGCCAGGCGGCGCGCGCTTTCCGGCGTCCGGCAGATGAGCGCCACGGAGGCGCGTGGATCGTTGTTCTGAAGCTCGCGCAGCTCGCGGGTGAGCCAGTCGGCCTGGTGGCAAGCGTAGGCGAAGTCGGCCCGTACGATGGATGACGTGGGGGGGTGGGCCAGGGGCTGGCCGTCGAGGATTCGGCGGGCCATTTCCGTCACCTCTGGCGGGCAACGGTAGCTTACCTCCAGGACTCCCGTCTTGTGCTGGAGCGACCCCAGCTCGCGCATGCTGTTGTCCCAGCCGCCAAAGCACGCCGTCGGATCCACCTGTTGCGCGGCATCGCCCGCCACGATCAAGCTGCCCCCGGGTGCCAGGGCCCGCCCCATCAGCGCCAGCTCGAGCGGCGCGAACTCCTGGGCCTCGTCCAGCACCAGGCAGTCATAGCGGTCAGGTTGGGCCGCTGCCGCGTGGCTGTGCTCGGCCCGCAGGCGGTCCAGCTCGAAGAGCACGCCGTAGTCCTCGACGTCGATGGTGCCCGCATCCTCATGAGGCGTGCCGTCGTCCAGGCTGCGGCCATCCACGGTTTGCAGGCGCTCGGCGTCCACATGCGCGAACTCCTCCTCGCCGGTGTGGCTGAACTGCACGTGCGTGTGCTCGAGGACCTCCGCCACCATGTCCTGCCCAATCCCTTGCGTCGATTCCGCCGCGAGTCTCTGCATCAACAACCGATCGCCGAACAGGTGCAGGAGATCGCGGCGCGCGGCCCTCGCCCCCTTGGCTGGCCGCTTGCGGGCCAGCTCGGCCAACACGCCCCGTAAGGCGGGATCGCGCTTGATGCGGATGACCCCGGCTGTGGCGTCCTGGCTCTCGCGTTCGGGCAGCTTGCGGAAGGCGCGCCGAGCCTGTTCGCGCGCCCAGCGGTCGTACAGGACCACCGACACCCCGCTCACCCCCATGCGCTCCAGCAGCGCCGCCGACAAGCGTCGCAGGCCCTCGGTGGGCACGATGACCGCGGCCTTCAGCTCCGGCCCGACCAGCCTTCGCAGATGGGCCAGGCGGTGCAGAGCCACCGTGGTCTTGCCAAAGCCTGCCTCGCCCAGAAGCAGGAGGGCCTGCCCCGCCGGCAAGCCAACCAGGCTCTGCTGCGCCGGATCCAGGATCACGTCTGCTGGCGAGCTTTGCCGCGTGCGCAGTTCTTCGGCCCGCAAGGTCACCCGTGGGCTTTCTTCCTCGAGGATGTGCCAATCCTCGTGCTGGCACTGCCACCAGCGACCGTCCACCTCGACCGCCTTCAATTGGCCGTCGGAGAAACCCACCAGGCTGCGTTCCAGCAGGGTGCCGGTCAGAACCCGATCGCCGGTGTCGATCTCGTAGTCGTCGCCGGGCGCGCACGAGAAGAAGACCTCGGCCAAGGGGGCGTTCTGCCAGTCGATGATGCTGGTGTCCTTGCCCGCGCGGGTCTCGCTTCCCAGCAGGATGTCACGCTCGCGCTCCCCGATGCGCAGGCGCATGTGCGCGAAGTAGGGCACCGCCTGCTGGACCAGCAGGTGAACCTGTCGCCACAGAGCCAATTGCTTCTCGATGCGCTGCTGAACCTGAAACGGCGGCATGGGCACTGCCCACTAGGGCATCGCACATCGAGGCAAAATACAATCTGCTCTTGGCCGCGCTCTTGGGCGATAATGGATACGTATTCGCTAGACGGCGGCCCGACGGCGCTGCTGGCGCGCCCACACGATGGACGAGGCCATGGCCGAGGCGAGGCTCTTGTGGATGGCCCGGATGCTCTTGCACGAGGCCTTGCCCCGTTGCTCACCCAGCCCTTGCAGCAGCTGACCGGCGCGTTCCAGGCGGGTCACCAGAGTCTTGGGGGCGGATTCTTCCTTGAGCAAGGTCGCCGCCTGCTTCACCCCGAGCGCGGCTTGCTGGAAGGCCTCTCGCTGCTTGGGCTGCCATTCTTGGCGAAGGTTGCACGCCGAGCCGTCGTTCTTGGTCTCGGCGAAGAAGTCGGCTTGCGCTTGCAGGATCTTCTCGACGGCGTTGGGCTCCAGCGACTGCACCCGCTCCTCGACCATGATCTGGCGCAGAGAGGGCAGGCTCATGGTGCGGCTGCGTGGGCGCGTACGCGAGTGGAACTTCAGCACGGACAGGTACGCCTTGTCCCCGTAGGTTCGCGCCACCACCACGGCCGGCGACTCGCCCTGCCGAAGTTGGTATCGATCGGTTTGCGCGTAGCCAGGCGATGCGAACAGCAGGAGGGAAAGGAAAGGGAGAGTGGAGGTCGCAAGCAGGAAGCGCATGATGCCGGGCATTTTACCCACATTTTCCGCATTTCAAGACCTTCACCGGCGCTCGGGGAGGGCGGAATGTCATTGCGTCCGATTCTGAACCAGGCGACCCTGTCGGCCGCGGCATGAGACGGCAAATCCTTCGCGTTCTGGATTCTCGGAGTTTCGAGGTCCTGGTCTACCTCACGATCTTCCTGCTCAATCTGCGCCTGTGCTTTGGGCAGACACGGTCGTACTCGGACATCACGGCTCACATCGATTTCACCACCAGGATGTTCCGGGGCAACTTCTATCTCCCGCACCCCTTCTTGCACTATCTGGTGCATGGCGGGTCCTTGATCACCGGCATGCCCTACACCTTCATCATGCCCGTGCTGATGGCGGCCTTGTCGATCATCAGCATCATGGTCAGCAAGGCCGTGATCAAACACTACCGCCCGGGCCTTCAGCATGAGTTCGCCTATCTCCTCGCGGCCGTGGTGGCCAACACCGTGGTGGCAATCTTCATCCCGGCCTACAACCCGCGGGCCTACTTGGGGCAGTGGAGCCCCAACGTCTGGCACAACCCGACCATGGCGCCGCTCAAGCCTCTGGCCATTCTGGGGTTCTGGGGAACCATCCATTGGCTCTGCTCGCCCAACCGCGACGGGCGCCGCATCGCTTGGTGGACCAGTCTATGCCTGCTGGCGGGAACCCTGGCCAAGCCAAGCTTCATCATCTGTTTCATTCCCGCGGTGGGATTGTTCCTTCTGGTCTTTCACCTGAAGGACCGGCGCATGTGGAGAAGCGCCTTTCTCCTGTTTCTGCCCAGCGTGTGCCTGTTGGCCTGGCAGTTTCTGCGCACCTACACGAACCTGGGGGCGCCGGCCGCGGTCCAGGACAAGATCGTCCTCTCGTTCTTCGGCGTCACCAAGCTCTTCGCCCCCAACGTTTTCGTGTCGACGCTGTTGGTGTGGGCCTTCCCCTTGAGCGTGCTGTTGGCGATTCGCAAGAACGTGCTCCGCAATCCGCCCCTTCTGCTGAGCTACCTGCTCGCCCTGGTGGGCTTCCTGCAGGCGTCCTTCCTTGCCGAAAAGGCTCGTATGAGCAACGGCAATTTCATCTTTGGCTACATCATGAGCCTGTTCCTGGTTTATCTGTTTTCGCTGATTGAGTACCTCGACTGGTGGAAGGGAGAGGCCAAGACAAACGCCAAGGCCAAGGGCACGCAGAACACGATGTCGTTTGCGTGGAAGGCCGCCGTGTCCGTGATCCTGGCCGCTCATCTCGTGTCCGGTCTGGTGTACTGGCGCAGCCTCATCATGGGCCAGTACAACCTGTAACGGACGCCTACCGTCGCAACACCAGGTTGTTCAGCACGGCGATGATCACACCCACGATGGACTCGCCCGCGATGATCCCCGAGGCCAGGGGCACGGCGTAGCGCTCGGCCTGCTCGCGGCGCCTGCGGGCCCACAGCCACGCCAGCAGCGCCCCCAGCAGCATGGAGAAGGGATTGAAGAAGGGCAGGATGAAGCCCAGTCCCACGCCGGTGGCCGAGGGCAGCCATGGGCGCAGCTTGGGGAAGAACCGCTCGATGATGACCAGGAGGGCGCCCGCCACCAGGCCCCACACGATGCACTGGCGGGCCATGGGGTGCAGATTGCCGATGCCCTTCTGAAAGACCTGGGCCACGGCCAGCCAGGCCTGGGCCGCGGGCGCGGGAAAGGCCGGTGCACTGGTCGCGGTGCCGGTCAACGCGGTGGCATCGGGCACCAGCAGGCGGAAGCCCAGCACCGTGGCCAGCGTGCCGGTGAAGGTCCCGAGGAACTGCGCCACGAACTGGCGGCGCGGGTGCGCCCCCAGCAGGTAGCCCGACTTGAGATCGGTCAGCAGATCCGCGCTGGCCGAGGCGGCGTTGGCAGTGATCCCGGCGGTCATCAGGTTGGCCGTGGCGTTCTGGGGGATGAGCACGCCGTAGATCAATTGCATCATCTTGCCCATGGCCGAGATGGGCGTGATGTCGGATTCGCCCGTGGCCCGACAGGCCACCAGGGCCAGGAAGAAGGTCAGCAGCACCGCCAGCAGACCCAGGTGCCAAGGGATGTCGAAGTACAGGTGGCTGATGCTCACCACGCCCACCGAAGCCACCAGCCCGCCGGCGGCGAACCAGGAGAGCGGGACTTCGACATCGCTGTGAGGGCCGTTGCCTCGGGTCGCGCCCAGCCCACGAAAGGCCCGGGCCAGGGTGCGCCACTGCAGGGCGAAGCCGAGCAGGCTGGCCGAGATCATCATGGGGGCGCCCACCCATACGCCGATCTCGCGCCAGGCAGCGGAGGGACGATGAACCGCCCCGGCCACCAGCGCGGCCGGTCCCAGCCAGTAGCAGAGCAGCAGGCCGCCCACCACCATGGAGAGACACACGCGCGGCCCGATGAGCGCTCCCGCCGCCACCATGACCAATTTGTTGTCGAGCAGGATGTTCCAATCGGCGGCCTGCAAGGGCTGGCCGGTCTTGGGGTTGGTCCCTCGCACCGGCAGCCAGTCGAAGAGCGGGGTCATGTCCGGGACCAGCCCGGTGCGACCGTGTTCGCCCCGACGCCAGGGCAGATCCATGACGAGGGGGGGGACGGCCGCGACCAGGGCGGCGTAAAGCAGGGCCTTGGCCTTGGCCGCAGCCTCGCGTCCGTGGCTGAAGAGCGACTGCAGGGTGACTGCGGCGGCGGTGCCCGAGGGGAAGCGCAGGCGTTCGTGGTTGATCATGTTGCGCTTCATGGGCACGGCCAGGCACACCCCCAACATGGCCACGAAGAAAACCCAAGCGGCCAGGGCCGGCCAGGGCAGGTGCTGACCCGCGGGGTTGGTCGCGGTCACCGAGAGCAGCAAGAGCGCGGGCGTGGCCGACACCATGGTGTTGCCGGTGGAGTAGCCGGCGGAGGAGGCGGTGGACTGCAGGCAGTTGGTCTCCAGGATCGACAGAGGCGTGCGTGCCACACCGATCCTGAGCAGGAGGTTCCACAGGCTGAACGCGAGGATGCTGGCGGTGATGGCCACCCCCAGGCCCCAGCCGGTCTTCAGGCCCACGTAAAGGTTGGTGAAGGCCAGCAGGAAGCCCAGCAGCGAGCCCATGAGCACGGCCCGCCAGGTGAGCTGCCGGGCCTCGGGGCCGCGGAAGGCACGACGGTACCATTCTTCCTCGGGCAGCTCGGCCACCTGGTCGGGCGACAGAGCGAGGGGCTTGTCGCGACCGATCTCGTCGGGCGTGGTCGCCGGCTCTTGGAACAGGGCCATGCCGGCCGTTGTACCACGCGCTTGACACCGGGCCGATGCGAGACAAGAGTGACGCCCATGAAACCGACCACCCTGGTGATGTGCCTCGTCGTTTGTTCCTCCATGGCCTGCATGAAACAGAAGGCCGCGCCGCCTCCGCCGCCCGCGGCGAAGCCGGCTGCGCCCGAGCCGCCCAAGGGCATCCCCGCCCCCGCGGACGTGGCGGCAGCGCCCGCCGATGCCGAGAAGACGCCGAGTGGCTTGGCCTCCAAGGTCCTGCAGAAGGGCACCGGTACCGAAAAACCCAATGCCTGGGACAAGGTCAAGGTGCACTACACCGGTTGGATGACCGACGGCAACATGTTCGACAGCTCGGTCAAGCGCGGCGAGCCCGCCGAGTTCCCCCTGGACCGCGTGATCAAGGGCTGGACCGAAGGCCTGCAACTGATGACGGTGGGCGAGAAGCGCCGCTTCTGGATCCCGGCCAACCTGGCTTACGGCGATACGCCGCGCCGACCCGGCGGCCCGCACGGCACCCTGGTGTTCGACGTGGAGCTGTTGGGCATCACCGCGGGCATCAAGCCGCCGGCTGTCCCCTCTGACGTGGCCGCGCCGCCCAAGGACGCCAAGAAGACCGCGTCCGGGCTGGCCTACAAGGTGCTGAGCAAGGGCAAGGGCAAGGTCAAGCCCAAGGCCGAGAACACTGTCGAGGTTCACTACACGGGGTGGACCACCGACGGCAAGATGTTCGACAGCTCGGTGACCCGCGGCGAGCCTACCACCTTCCCGCTCAACGGCGTGATCAAGGGCTGGACCGAGGGCCTGCAACTGATGGTCGAGGGCGAGAAGACGCGCTTCTGGATCCCGGGCAACCTGGCCTACGGCGATCCCGCCCCGCGTGGCATGCCCTCCGGCATGCTGGTCTTCGACGTCGAGCTGCTCTCCATCAAGAAGTAACGTCTCCTGCAAAAAAAACGCCGCCTGGCCAAGCCCGGCGGCGTTTTTTTGTTCGGGACGGTGAGGGGAGGGGCGAGCGGCGGGTTATCGGCCCTTGCGGGGGCGCCCGCCGCGCAGGCCAAGGACGGCCACGCCCAGCAGCAGCATCACCGTCGTCAGGCCCGCGCGACCGTCGCAAGGGCTCGCGTAGCTGCAACCACCCGAGGACTTGAAGTTGACCGGCGGCGGGTCATCGGACTCCGTGCCGGTACTGGGTTTCACGGGGAAGGGGGCGGCCTTGCCTTCCGGATCGGCGGGCACGTCGCCCGAGAAGCCCGTATCGTCTTCCTTGGTGATGGCCAGCACCAGGGTCCCGTCCTTGACCAGGGCGTTGTTGACGTCGAAGTCCACGCGATTGCCACCGAAGCTCCAGTTGCCCCTGCTCCAGCGGCCCTCATCGAAGGTGTCGAAGTCGTCCATCCAGTCGGGGACGAATTCTCCATCCTCATAGCGGTAGAACTTGATCCAGTTCACGAACTGGTAGGCGGGCAGGGACGACTCGTCGAAGGCGCCGGCCCACCCCTCGCTCTCGCTGGACCAGACGTTGAAGCGCAGGCTCTGGGCCTCGGTCAGGTCCTTCGCCTGGCCGCCCTCCGTCTTGCGCACCTCCTTGCCGTCGAACAACCACTGGATGTAATCAGGCGCCCATTCGATGGTGTAGGTGTGGTACTCGTCGGCCAGGGACGCGTCGTGGGAGTGGATCTCCACCGAGTAGTCCTTGGGGTTGCCCGAGATGATGTTCGATTGCCAGGTCTTGGCATCGTCCTTGCCAAAGATTTCGATGTCGATCTCGCCCCAGGTGGCGTCGGTGAGCTCCGATCCGTTTTTGTAGGTGAAGAAGGTGGAAAGCAGGCCGCTGCCGCGGATCATGCGCATGCGCATCTCGACGCGCCCGTACAGCCAGCTCTTCCTGGTGAGGACCTCGGCGCCCTTGTACGGCTTGGCCTCCGCAGCCATGGTCGCCAGCAGCACGGCGCAAACCGTTCCCAGAAACAACTTGGGGCGATGATTCGCCGTGGAGCGAGCGAAGCGATGAGAGGACATTCAGACTCCTTTTCTTCTGATACGACAAATGAGGGACAGGACGAGAAGGGACAGGATAGCGAAGGGGGCCGCGGCGTGCTGGGACTGGCCGAGACGACAGGTGCACCCGCCGTCGCCGGCGCTTTCCGACGACTCGGACGAGGAGGACTTGCCACCGCTGGTCGCTGACGAGCCTCCCTTTGCGCTGGAGCCGCTGCTGGAGCTCGAGCCGCCTCGCGCGGAGCTCGAGCTGCTCGACTTGCCGCCCGAGGCGCCACCCGAAGAGGAAGACGAGGCGGCGCTGCTGCTCGAGCCCCCGCTGGCACTCGACCCGCCCGAGGAATTGCTGGACGCGCTCTGGCCGCCCGAGCCGGTGGTGTCGCCGCTCGAGTTCGAGCCGCCCTTCGCGCCGCCGTGGGAGCTGTTGCCACCCTGGCCCGCGCTGTTGCCACCGGTCGACGTGTTGGCGCTGGAGCCCCCGCGCCCACCCACGGCCGAGCTGCCGCCGGCGCTGGTGCTGCCACCCGCCACCGAGCTGCCACCCACGGCCGGGCTGCCACCCGCGGCCGAGCTGTCGCCCGCGGCCGTGCTGCCGCCCGCGGAGGTGCTGCGACGCGAGGAGCTGCCACCCGAGGACGCGCCGCCGCTGCCGCCCGCACCGCCGCAGCCATTGCCGCTGCTGCCGCCGGCGTTCGAATCGACGGGCGGCGTGCCCAGGGTTCCCGTCGCGTTGTCTTCGGTGAGGGCCAGGACGCCAATACCGTCCACGGTGCCGACATTCTCGGGGTTGTGCGTGGACTGACCCATGGGGGAGTCCCAATCGCCCAGCTGCCAGCCCTCGGGAAGGTCCGGGCACTGGAAGTCTTGCTGCCACTTCAGTTCGAAGTTCCCGTTGTTGTACGCCGAGTAGCGCACCCAACTGATGTGTTGGTACACAGGCAAGGTGGTGTTCTTGATGTTCCCGCCGAAGTCTTGCGTTCCCGGCCAGATGTTGAAATGGAAGGTCATGCCGTCCTTGGCGTTCTCGCTGTAGGCCGAGGCCGCGGCGCCGGTGTCGCGCCGGAGCTCCTGGCCGTCCACCACCCACGCGATGTAGGTCGGCGTCCATTCGATGCGGTAGTCGTGGTACCCGCTGCAGGTACCGGAGAGCTGGTGCCTCTGCTCGTGGTTGGCCGAGGGCTGGCCGTAGATGGAGTTGGTTTGCATGCGGCAGTCGGCCCCGATCTTTTCGAAGTCCAGCTCGTTCCAATAGGCGACGCTCTTCTCCGAACCCTCCTTCCACAGGAAGAACGAGCTGACGACGCCATCGCCGGCGGCGAATCGGATGCGTGCCTCGAAGCGGCCGTAGAGATTGGCCTCGGTGTGATACAGCTCGGCGCTGGCCAGGGCCATGGCATTGAGGGAAACGGTCGAGACCAGGCCCAGGGTCGCGACCATTGTGAGTTTGCGATATGCCTTGTGGGTTAACACGCACACACGATGAGCGTTCGCCCGGTTTTTTCCAAGGTCGACCGGGCAGGATCCCCAAAGAACGCGAAGTGACTACGGATCGAAGGCCTTTTGCATCTGGTCGCGGATGCCCGCGTGAAAGAAACCACGGGGCGAGCACCCGAGCTCGGCGACGAACGCGCGGTGGCATTGGGAGTAGGAGCCGAAATGCGAGGCTTCGGCCGCGCACATCAGGCTGGTCCCACAGGTGTCCATCAAGCGAATGAGGTTCAGCAGGCGCAGACGGGTCCGGTACTGCACGAAGGTCAGCCCCACGTCCCGGTGGAAGTGACGGCTGATCTCCGACACGGGCGAACGAAAGCGGGTCGAGAGATCCTCGAGGCCCGGCTGCGGTGAGTGGACCAGATAGGCGAGCGAGCGGCGGGTGAGCACGTGCAGCTTGTTGGCGCAGGTTCCCCGGTGTCGCGCCAGCGAGTGCACGCGCTCCCACAGCTCGGCGCAGGGCTGCTCCACGCCGTTGCGGTCCACGGTGGCCATGGCTCCGTCGACCAGAGCCCGGAAATCCTCGGGGGCCAGGCGCATGCGCAGCGGCGCCAGGGGCACGTCGTCACCGCGCAGGATGTCGGAAGAGAACTCCGGCGTCATGCCCACCGCGAAGAGGAACAGATCGGGCGAGGCTTCGATGAGCACGTGATCCTGCCCGGGGGAAAACCCGATGAGGTCGCCCCTCTCGGCCTCGACCACGCGGTTGCCGATGCCAAAGACGGCCCGCCCCGACATGATGATGTTGAACTCGGGTTCGATGTGGAAGTGGCGCGGGCGGCGCCCCCAGTTCACCGGTGTGTACTTCCAGACATAGGCCTTGGTCGGCTCGTGCGTCGGAAGGAAGCCTTGGTAGATGGCTTTGCTCACGGATGCCACCTCATTGTACGTCTGAAAGACATAACAACCAGTGGCCCACGATTGTACCCCGATCGGTTCGAGGTGGGTTGATGACCGACAGGTACGTCCAGTGGGGCAAAAATTCCCCAAGAAATGCGAAGTGGTTGGCCCGGACCTCTAGTCTGCTGGCGTCGGAGTCACCAGGCGGCGCGACCGGCGGAATGACGCGGGAGAGCAGTGACGGAAGCGGCGAAAGACCTTGCACAGGTGGTTGGCGTTGGCGAAGCCACAGGCGTCGGCGATTACCTTGAGAGGTTCGTGGGTTTCGAGCAGCATCGTCTCGGCCCGTTCCAGCCTCACGAAGGTCGCGAAGTGCGCGGGGCTCGTGCCGGTGCGCGAGCGGAAGTAGCGACTGAAGTGACTGCGGGACATCCCGAAGCGCTTGGCCAGTGACGTGACCTCGATGGCTTTGGGCAGGCCTTCCAGGACCAATCGGCGCACTTCATTGAGCAGCCGGTCGTCGATATCCGGGCCCGCGACGACGCGCCGGCTGCGCCGCTCGTAGGCCATGACGAACTCGAACAGGGCCAATTCGGCCGCGAAGTGGTCGGGGAATTCGTTGGCCAGCTCTCCGCTCACCATGCGCAAGGCCGCATGAGTCATGGGCTCCTCCGAGCCAAGCTCGACGAACGGGCCGGTGGAGACCACCTGCTGCGTGAGCCGGGACATGAGATAGGGATGGTTCATCTCGAGCCGCACGAACAGCCACCCCGGTGATTCCGCCGGAAGTCCCAGCGTGGCGGGGGCGGCGCCGGTCAGGGCGAAGAAGCCGTCCCCAGGCGACAGCTTTCGCGGAGCGGATTGACCAAGGCGCACCTGTCCCCAACCGGCAAGAGTCAGATGAAAGCACAACGTGGAGCGGTCGCTCGCGGGAGAGGTCTTGTCGACCAGGTGGTGGATATCGGGATCGGTGCGGATTTCGACGGTCGCCCGATAGGGCGCCTGGTCGCTCCACAGCAAGGGGGAGGGCGTGGATTGGCGAGCCAACTTGGTCAGGCGATCGGCGGCCGCTGCCCAGTCTCGGGGCGCCACGGGCGGTGCGGCCGGGCGGACCGGGAGAGGCGACCATCTGGGAATGAGCGGCGGATCGGCTAACGGCCGAACAGAGGGCATTTGCATCTTGTCCATGTCGGGGCTCCTCTGTGTTGACGATTCACGCCCGGATTTCGGGCCAGGAATCGCACAGGCGTCACTTTCTTCCGAAAGACGCGATGTTCCGGCTGGTGCAATCGAGGGCAACGGCATGCTGGCCATTTGGGGGCACTCCCTAGGTGACATCATCGGTTGGTTCACAGCCTTTCTGACTCTAGGTGCGAGCCCAGAGAGAAGTGGCGCACCCCGATCGGCGGTTTTTCTTGGGGGGGGCGGGGAGGACCGCTAGCAGCCCTCGAGTCCCCTCCGGTTTGCCGTCTGCCTGTCCGCTCCCTGCTTTCGTGCCTGCCTCAGAGGTCATCCGAGACCGGCGGAATGCGTCGGATCGATGGGCTACTGCACCGTGAGAAGGGCCTTGATTTCGTCAGCCGAGAGGGCGCGGTCGTAGACGCGGAACTCGTCGATGGTCGCGTCCAGGTAGGGATCGTCGCTGACAAACTGGGAGCGGCCGATGTAGTTGCTGTTGGTTCGGCCCAGGTCGGCGGGGCGAAGGACGAGGGTCGGGTTGGACGCCACCACCTCGCCGTTGAAGTACAGCTCGCCGCCCGCGGGCCCCAGCACGACCGCCACGTGGACCCAGGTCTTGGTGGGCACCTCGGTCTTGCCCTTGAGGTTCTGTTCGTTCTGGTTGCCGGTGAGGGTGATGCCAAAGCGGACCACGTTGTCCGTGTTCGTGATGGGCGTCAGGAACATGTACGTCTTCGTGTCGTTGCCGAAGTCCCACAGGCGGGTCCAGGCGTTGGTGTTGTCGTTGATGTAGACCCACGTGGCGATGGTGGCCTCGCACGCGTCGGTCAACAGGCCGGCGGGCATGGTCACGTACCCCTTCTTGGCGTACACGAGGTCCAGGCCGTTGCCGACCTTGCCCGGCGCGATGACCGGCCCCGAGGCGCCCGAGCCTGATGCCAGTTTCCCGTCATGACCGCGGCCGCTGGAATCGGGCAGGGTCGTGCCGTTGACGGCCTCGCAGCGGTACCAGACGAGCAATCCCTCGCTGAGACCGGTGCCGGCGTCGGTCTTGGGGCGTCCTTGGCACACGCTGGTCACCTCGGGAGCGGCATCAGGGAAAAGGTCCGTCGCGGTGTCACCGGGGACATCGGGCGAAAGCGGGACAGGGGTGTCTCGTTGTCCGGCATCCACGGTGGTCAGCAGGGGGGCGTGCCAGGTACACCCCGACCACAGGAGCAGCGCCAGCAGCAGCGACCGTGTCACGGATCGAATCCTCCGCCCAGCGACAGCGCGACCCAAGTCCCCGTGGTGGCGAGGACGGTTGCTCCGTCGGCTGACCCCTGGGTGCCGAGCAGGGCCTGGCCGATCTCGGCTCGCAGGCCCAGCGAGAAGCGTCCCAGGTGCGCCGCTCCCCCCACCATGGCGAGCGGCCCGCCCCAGGGATGGGCGACCGAGGCCTCGCTGACCGTCGCGGGCTGTGCGCTGGCCCCGGCCAGGAACATCATGCCGAATCGGCCACCGACACCAACGGTTCCTTCCAGGAGCCCGGAACGCCCGTGCAGGGCGACAGCGATGGCCGAGGTGAGCGACCAGGCCGTCGCACGGCCCAGGTCGGCGACGGTCTTTTGTCCGTGGGCAAGTTCGAGGTCGAAGGCCAGCGCCCAGCGCCCGGCCCCGAGCCACAGCGCGTCCGCTCGTCCACCCCACAGCAGGGCGCCCTGATCGGCCAGGAAGGTCCGCCCCAAGCCGGCCACGCCAAGCCGAATGCTGCGCGCGGGTGGCGCGGGCGGCGCGGGTGGCGCGGGCGGGTTGGTCGCAATGCGCGCCCGAACGAAGGAATTCAACGACGCCAGCAGCTCCAAGCCGGCCAGGGCCAGCGCGCGGGGAGCGGCGTCACCGGGAAAGTCCCGCAGGTCCACCACCTGTTCGAAAGGCGCGCTGGTGGCCGGACCGGCGGCCTGCACGCGGGCCAGGTGATCGACGCAGTGGACGGCCAGGTGATCGCGATCCGCCAGCACGCCCTCCGCTTCGGGCAGAAGCAGGTCGCCGATCTCGATGGTCAAGAGCCGCCGGATCTCGGCGTCGGAAAGCGAGGGGCAATCGGCCATGGAGAACGAGAAACGACCGTCGCTGCTCGGGCGCGTGTCGTCGCCCCGCGCGGACCCGGACAGTCCGACGGCCATAGCCACGGCGAACCAGCAGGTAAGGAAGCGCGTCGGTCGGCGAATCACCTGCCGAGTATTATACGCATGGCCGGCGCTCTTCGCCCATCGGGGTATAGGCGCAGATATTCCTGGGCGCGGGTCTTGGCTAGCGACACGTCGCCAGCGCCCTTCAGCGCTTCGATTTCTCGGGCCAGCGAATCCTCGGCCAGCGGGCCGTTGGGGGACAGGCGTCGGGCATCGGCGAAGACGGAGGCCGCCTCCGCGGGCTTGTCGAGTTCGATGAGCAACATGCGGCCCAGGGTGAAGGCGGCCAACGGAGCCCGCGGGTCGCTGCGGTGGTTGCGCAACAGCTTACGCAGAAGCTCCGCGCCCTCGTCGGCGTGTCCCGACAGCCGTGCCTTGTCAGCGGCGGCCAACAAATCACCGGCGGTCTCCGGCGCGGCCGCGGGCGTCGCGCCTTGCTTGGACGCCACCTGACGAACCGTCTTGCCTGCCCCGGGAGCGGAGCGACGGGGCGGCGCGGATGTGCGAAGGCCAGGGTCGCCCGAGGGCAAGGGCGGGTACCAGCCCGTTCCACCCTCCTGAAGAATGGCAGCGCCACCCTTCCACTCGATGCGGACGGTTCCGGTCTCCACCGTGACGCCGACCCGATCCGCGACTCGCTCGACGGTGAACAAGGTCCCCAGCACGGTGACGGTAACGTCGCCGGCATGGACCACGAAGGTGCGCGAGGGCCGGGGCATGACATTGAAGCGTCCCCGCCCACGGGCCATGGAGAGCGCCGCGTGGTCGTGGGTGTCTTCGATGATGGTCAGCTCGCTGCCGGAATCGAGCACCGTGGCGGTCGACCCGTCGGTCAGGCGCAGGACGCGCAGGTCCGTCTGCGCTGGGCGAGTCTGGGCCACCGGTTCGGCCGGGGGCGACAGGACATGGCCGCGCGAATAGGCGAAGACCGCCGCGATGGCGGCCAGTGCCGTTCCGCCCGCCAGCCGACGCGCGCGACGGAGGCGTCGCCGTTTGGCCGCGCCCGTCACCAGGCGCTCGACGTCGCGATCCGACAGGCCCGGATCCATCCGGCCGCCCGCTTGGGCAATTTTATGGAGGACGTTATCGGACATCGGACAGCCTCTCCTCGATCTGGCGCTGCGCCCGGGCCACGCGCCGCTTGGCCGTGGCGTAGGAGCATCCGCACAACCCCGCGACTGCTTCGACCGTCTCGCCTTCTATCGTGTGCAGACAGAACGCGATGCGGTCCTCGGTCGGCATATCGTCCAGCACGCGGTACACGGAGCGGAGCAGCAGGCGATCCACCGGGGAGGCGGCCGGGTCGACCAGGTTGTTGGTCTCGACCTGGCGTTCGATGCCCAGGAAGCGCCAGATCCGGCGCGCCCGCAGCCTGCGTCGCACCACCCGAACCGCGATGGTGGCCAGCCAGCCCTTGATGGCCGCGGGATCGCGCAGTCCCTTTATGCCTGCCGCGGCCTCCACGAAGGTGTCTTGCACCAGATCGTCCACGTCCACGGCGCGTCCGTCGATGCGCACGATCACCGCCGCTACGTAGCGACAGTAGCGACGGTAGATGTCGTCGAGCGACGCCCTGCCGCTGCCGGGCAGAAGCTGCAGCGCGCCGTCTGTGTCTTGTCCAGGTGAAGGCACCTTGTACCTCTTGGGTTTCCAGACTCTAGGTGACCCGTGTCGGAAAACTGGTTCACCTTCGTGCTCGTTTTCCCAAGATTGCGGGTGCGGGGATGTATGGCTGGGAAAGCGAGAACGGCTCAGGCCGATCGCTTGTCACTCAGGCGATCAGCGCGAGCGCCTGCTACGTCTGCCCGCGCCAAGCGCGATGAGCATCAAGGCCAGGGCGGGGAGCCAGCCATGGCTACGACGCGCCCCCAAGTGGCAAGAGCAGCCGCTCGAGTCGTCGCCCGAGGCGGTCTCGCTGGACGCCGAGCTTCCCCCGGAGGCTTGCGACGACGCGCCCGATTTCGAGCCGCCTCCGCTGCTGCTTCCGCCGCGACTCGACGAGGCGGCGGCACTCGACGCGCCACCGGATCCCGGGCTGCTGCTGGAGCTTGCGCTGCTGCTCGCCACGCCCCCGGATGCCGCGCCTCCGCTGCCCCCCGAGTTGCTCGAACGGCCTCCCGTTGCCTTACCGCCTGCGCCGCTCGTGGTCGTCCCGGCGACGGCTCCGGTCGTGCCGCCCTTGCCGCCTGTGGCGCTGCTGGCCCCGCCCGCGCCGCCCGCGCCGCCCTTGCCGCCCGTGCCGGTCGTGCTTCCGCCGTCCGCGCCACCCGCGCCGCCGTCCGCGTCGCTGGGCATGGTGGGTCCCGTGAACTTCCACCAGTTGAACTTGAACAGGTCCCCGCTGCCCCCGACGAACTTCATGAAGAGGTCATGCTTGCCGCTGCCCCCACTGACCGTGCAGGTCTTGGTGGTCCAGGATGAAGCGCCCGAGACGTCGCAGGTCCCCAGCGAGGTGCCGGTCTGGCTGTCCAGGTGAAGCTCGATCTTGGCGTTGCTGGCCGACGAGGAAACCCGCGCCTCGAACGAGGTCACGCCGTCGGCGAAATCGACGTTCCTGATCTTGATGTAGTCGTTGTTGCTGATCGCGCTGACGTTGACGCCGCCGCCAGTGTCCGTGCACTTCTCGGTCTTGAGACCCGACGAGTAGGCGATGGTTTCGGCCTCCACCTGCTGGAAGGGATTGAGGGGCGCCACCGGGGCGGGTCCTTCCTTGGTCATCTTGATGGACGGGATCGAGCCGTCGTCGCCGTAGGTGAACTCCTCGACGCACACCGAGCGTTTGTAGCTGTCGTTGGAGAGCGCGGCGTTGTGATAGAAGAAGTACGACTTGCCCTTGAAATCCGCGACTCCGGGGTGATTGGTGAAGCTGCCGCCCTGACCGGTTTGCTTGGGCATGATGTCGCCGCGGAAGGTCCACGGCCCCGTGGGCCCGCTGGCGGTGGAGTAGCTGATCTTCTCGGGCGTGCTGTCGGCCGGATAGATCATGTAGTAGAGCGAGCCGCGCTTGTAGAACCACGGCCCTTCCTCGTAGGCGGCGGGGCGATCCGAAGCCGGGGTGGTTCGCGTGCCGAAACCCGCGGGGGTCAGCGACACCTGGATGGGGGAGCCGGTGAACGACTTCATGTCCTCGTTCAGCTTGACGTAATAGAGCTTGGGGTTCCCCCAGTACAGGTAGGCCTGGCCGTCGTCGTCGATGAATACCGTCGGGTCGATGTAACCCCCGCCCGAGGTCAGCGCCCTTCCGATGGCGTCCTTGAAGGGACCGATGGGGCTGTCGGCCACGGCCACGCCGATCTTCGTGCCGCAGCAGTTGTCCATCGGACCGTAGAAGTAGAACTTGCCGTTCCTGAAGATGGCCTGGCCCGCCCAGGCATCGCCCTTGGCCCAGGAGAAGTCCTTGTAGCTGAGCACGGTGCCGTGGTCAGTCCAGTTCACCATGTCGGCGGTCGAGTAGACCTTCCAGTCGTTCATGGAGAAGAAGTTGTTCACGGTGACGTCTTCATCGTGCGTCGTGTAGACGTAGAGCCGATCCTCGTGGACCATGGGGGCGGGATCCGCCGTGTAGTAGGTCTGAACGATGGGATTGTCGGCGAGGGAGGTGCGCGGAAGTACGGTCGCCATGGCAGCGGCCACGAACACGAGCTTCTGTCTTGTGGTCATTCTCACGTCTCCTTGAGACTCTTTGCGTTCGACGAGGATTCGGGGACCGCCAGACTTTCCTGCAGAACCGCTTCTTCGCCCGGTCAGGCCACACGCCGGTCGTTCCAGCAGGCCGGTCAAAGCGACCCCTATGTTAGATCCAAAGTATGGACGATTCTGCCAAGGCGATGGGTCTGTATGTGTCTTGTCCCGCCATGACCACATGAGTCAGCAGCCATGGGCGCGTTCGGCCGCCCTGTCGTCTATCCCACGAACCCGTCCGGGTGCCCGTGGTGCCAGGCCCAGGCGGTCTCGATGATCTCTTTCATTCCATAACGCGGCTGCCAGCCCAACACGGAGTGCGCCTTGCTGTTGTCGGCCCACACCGCCGAGGGATCCCCGGGTCGGCGGGGCACGATCTCGGAGGGGATTTCTCTTCCGCTGGCCGCGCGCGCGAGCTTGAGGATCTCGAGCACCGACGAGCCTTGGCCGGTGCCGAGGTTGAAGACCTCCGAGCGATCGTGCGTGGCCATGAAGTCGAGGGCACGGGCGTGGCCCTCGGCCAGATCGAGCACGTGGATGTAGTCGCGCACGCCGGTGCCGTCGGGCGTGGGGTAGTCGTTGCCGAAGACCGCGACCTTGGCCAGGCGCCCGACCGCGGCCTTCATCACCAAGGGGATCAGGTTCTGAACGAAGCGCGGATCTTCGCCGTTCTGTCCGTCCAGGGCCGCGCCCGCGGCGTTGAAATAGCGCAAGGCCACCGAACGCATGCCATGGCAGGTGTCGAACCAGCGGAGCATCTGTTCGACCAGCAGTTTGCTCTCGCCATAGGGGTTCTCGGGGTGCAGCGGCGAATCCTCGGCGATGGGCAGGGTCTTGGGCGTGCCGTAGACCGCCGCCGTCGACGAGAACACCACGCGGCGCACGCCCGCCTGGCGTGCCGCCTCGAACAGGCACAGCGATCCCTGCACGTTGTTGTCGAAGTACTTGGCCGGCTTCTGCATGGACTCCCCCGCCGCCTTGTAGGCCGCGAAGTGAACCAGCGAATCCAGCTTGTGATCGCCGATGACCTGTTTGACCAGGGCCTGATCGTGGGTGCGCCCCACCACCAGGGGCGTGTCGCCGATGGCCTCGCGATGGCCCAGCTCCATGCTGTCGAGGACCACGACGAAATCACCGCGCGCGCGCAGCAACGCCACCGTGTGTGAACCGATGTATCCGGCGCCGCCGGTAACCAGGATGCGCATGCCTATTTCCTGTTCTGGATGTGAATGGCCTCGCCCAGGACCGCCTTGGCCGCTTCCATGATGGCCTCGGGCAGGGTGGGGTGGGCGTGGACGGTGGCGGCGACGTCACCGGCCAGGGCCCCCATCTCGATGGCCAAGGCCGCCTCGGCGATGATGTCGCCGGCGCCGTTGGCCGCGATGTGCACGCCCAGCACGCGGCGGCTGGAGGTCTCGATGACGATCTTCACGAAACCGTCGCTGTCATGGTTGGCCAGGGCACGGCCCAGCGCCAGGAAGGGGAACTTGCCCACGCTGACCTGCAGCCCGCGCGCCTCGGCCGCAGCCTGGGTCAGTCCGGCCGACGCGATCTCGGGATCGGTGAAGACCACCGACGGGATCACCTGTGCGTCCATGGCGGCGGGCTTTCCCGCGATGACCTCGGCCACCACCTCGGCCTCGCGCGAGGCCTTGTGCGCCAGTTGCGGCGAGCCCACCACGTCGCCGATGGCGTACAGGCCCGGCACGTTGGTGCGCATCTGCTGGTCCACGACGATGTTGCTCTTTTCCATGCGCACGCCCAGCGCCTCCAGGCCCAGGTCGTCGGTGTTGGGCTGGCGACCCACCGCGACCAGGATCTTGTCCGCCTCCAGCTTGCGCTCGCCCGCGGGCGCGCTGACCGTCACCTCGGCGTGGTCGCCTTGCTCGGTCCAGCCGAGGGCGCGCGCGTTGCTCAGGATCTCCATGCCCAGCGCCTTGGCCTTGCGCACGACCACCTGCACGCAATCGGGCTCGCTGCCCGACAGGACATTGGGCAGGGCCTCGACGAAGACCACCTTGCTGCCCAGCTTGGCCCACAGGGTGCCGATCTCCATGCCGATGTAGCCACCGCCAATGACCACCAGGCGGCGTGGCACCTCGGTGAAGGCCAGTCCACCCGTGGAATCGACCACGCGGTTGCCATCG
>CAZHUY010000059.1:0-30248 GCA_964535465.1 uncultured Myxococcales bacterium | reverse complement strand
GTCCCGTGCTTTTCAACCTTTTTTCTGATCCGGAATCACGAACGGTGATTTAGCCACCGGCAGCTTGCCGCGCTGGCATCCCGACTGGGGCGTCGGTCTCATATGGATGACCGCCCTGGGTGCCGCTCTTCTGTTCTTCTTTTCCATACTGCTTCACGAGCTCGCGCATGCGCTGGTCGCCAATGCCCTGGGGGTTCCCGTCCGTCGCATCACGCTCTTCCTCTTCGGCGGACTAGCCGAGATGAGCGACGAACCGCGTTCGGCCAAAGCGGAGTTCTTCATCGCCGTGGTGGGTCCCCTGACCAGCTTCATCATTGGTGGCATCGCCGTCCTCTGGGGTAGAAGCCTGGTGCCACCGGCGGCCCGGCTCATGGAGGAGAATCCCCTGCAGGCCTTGGCGATGACGGGCCCGCTGGCCACCCTGTTGCTCTGGTTGGGACCCGTGAACTTGTTGCTGGCCGGTTTCAACCTCGTGCCGGGTTTTCCCCTCGACGGCGGACGCCTGCTGCGGGCCTTGTTGTGGTCTACGACCGGAGATCTCTTGAAGGCGACGCGCTGGGCGGCCCATACCGGTCGCGCCTTCGCATGGCTGCTGATGGGCGGCGGCGTGGCCATGGCGCTCGGTCTGAGCCTGCCCATCTTCGGGACCGGCCTGCTGAGCGGTCTCTGGTTGTTGTTGATAGGATGGTTCCTCAACAACGCCGCGCAGGCCGGATACCAGCAGGTCCTACGGCGGCAGACGCTTCGCGGGGTGCCGGTTGCTCAGCTCATGAATTCCACGGTCGATCAGGTCCCACCGGACTTCTCGGTTCAGGAACTGGTCGACACCAAGATCCTTCATTCCGATCAGCGAGCGTTTCCGGTCGTGCAAGACGGCAGTCTGGCGGGTCTCGTCTGCCTTGAAGACATCCGGCGCACCCCTCGCGAACGCTGGGCCCACCACTCGGTGCGAGACATCATGACGCCCCTGCCACGCCTGGTGACCGTGGGGCCGCAGGATGATGCCGAGAAAGCGATGTCCCGACTCTCCGAGCAGAACGTGAGTCAGATCCCGGTGGTCGGCGAGCAGGGGCGTTTCCTGGGCATCGTGAGACTGCAAGACGTCTTCAAGTGGATGTCGCTGGGCCACCAGTGATTCCGGCGGCGTCTCCTCCTCGTCAGCCCCTCGTCACCTGGCTCGACGAGTGCGCAGCCAAGAAGCCGAGAACCATGATCAAAGAAGGGCGCCGAGGGGGAGGGGAAGATCCTCGGCGCCCTAAGCAAAGCAGGGGAGTGTGCACTCGGATCCGGCGGGGCCGTCGGTGGACTGGCCCGCTTCGCTGACAAGGGGTGCGTCTGGGCCACTGGCGGCGGCGTCTACGCGCTTGTCCGAATTGCTTCCGCAGGCAGCGATTCCTGCGAGCAGCAAGAGGCCGTAAGGTGTTCTGGAAGATGGGTGCCGCCGTGTTGTCATGTCTGTCCTCTCGGGTTGGTGGAACCCCACGTGCCGGAATCAAGAGAGTCGCCAGGCTCCGGGGACGGGTCAGATGAGACGAAAAATCCTCGAGCCTTCTAGCACGAGAAGCGTGGCGGTCTCTCGCAAGCGGCCAAGCGCTTTCGTTGGGACTGACCCTGAGGCAGCCCCGGGCGAATGGCGCCCTGTCCATTGGCGGGTTGCCGAAGTCCCAACCGGATCCCTTGCGCGTGCCATCCGCCGAACGGGCAGGAGCCATCCGCCGAACGGGCAGACAAGAATCAGCCGTGTCGTTGGGGGGCGAGGTCACACCGGCCACCGGAGAAGCGGTTGACCCGTTTTCCTGGCTGGCGCAACTTGGATCGAGGTGAGACTGGTCACGCATTTCAGCGAAGGCGACCAAGGCCGTCCCCGGGCCGATGATCCGCTTTTGCCGTTGGCCCGCCTGGCGGGGCAGGGGGACCGCAATGCCATGCGCGAGCTGGTCAAGGCGGTGGGAGCGGCCATGTTGCGCGCGATTCGCAAGGTGATGGGGCCGCGGACCGCGGACGTTGAAGACGTTCTGCAGGAAGCGGTGGAGGGGTTGCTGCAGGCGCTGAATTCGTTCAAGGGGCAATGCACGGTTTTGCACTTCGCCTGCCGGGTGGCGGTGCTGTCGGCGCTGTCCTCACGCCGCCGGGACAGCTATCGGGCCGAGCTGGTGGTCGAGGATCCCGATGCCGGGAACAACACGGCCAGCCTGGCGCCCACACCGGTGGAGCGTGTCGTCGCGAGCCGCCGGCGCCAGGTGGTGGGGCAACTGCTGGATGAGCTGCCGCCCGCGCAAGCTGAGGTGTTGGTCCTGCATTGCGCGCTCGGCTTCACCGTGGACGAGATCGCGGCCTCACTGGGCCGGCCAGCCGAAACCGTGCGCAGCCGTCTGCGCTTGGCCAAGCAGGCGCTGCGCGAACGCATCAGCACCAGCACCGAGCTGGCCGAGATTCTGGAGGTCACGCCATGACCGGCAGCCCCATCAGCGAGCGTCGCTGTCCCGATGATTTGGTGGTACGAGGGCCCCTGAACGAGCTGGAAAGGCACGCGCTGGCCCTCCACCTGGCCCAGTGTGCGGATTGTCGAGCCGCCGAGGCCTTGACCAATCTCTTCAAGGCCGTCCCCGGCACTGAACCCGGTGATGACGATCTCATCGCGCGCGTCGCTCACAAGGCCATCAAGGGACCGCGCAGGTCCTCTCGCTGGGCCGGGCTACGGGTTGCCGCGGTGGTGGTCTTGGTGGTCCTGACCGGTGGCGCGGCAACGGCGGCCTTGCTGGCCTACCGTCGAGCCTCCGAGACCCAGCCCGCACCGTCTTCTTTGCCGGCACCGTCGCCTGTGCGCCAACCCTCGCGGGCCCGCGTCGTGCCGCAGACCAGGTCGGCCAAGACCCCAACTCCCGAGCTCGCCCCGCGACCCGAAGCTGTGGCGGAGCCGCCGCGCAAGCATCGTCCAACGGTGCCCGTGACACCGGAACGGCCGCCAGAATCCTCGCTACCGGCTCCGCAACCCGCCTTGATCGAGGAGCTCAGCCCGGCGTCGCTGTTCTCCGAAGCCAACTCGGTGAGGCGCGGCGGTGATGTTCACAGGGCCATTGCGCTCTACCAATCCCTGCGCCAACGCTTTCCCGCATCATCGCAAGCCATGCTCTCGGCCATCTCGGTCGGCGATCTCTTGTTGGGCGCAGGCGATCCGGCCGGTGCCATCACGGCCTATTCTGCCTACCTGCGCGGCTCGCCTCAGGGAGCGTTGACCGAGGAGGCCCTGTACGGCCGGGCACGCGGCTTGCGACTGCTGGGACGAAACACGGAAGAGCGGCAAACCTGGGAGGAACTGGTGCGCCGCTTTCCGCGCTCGGCCTACCAGCCCCTCGCGTCTCGACGTCTGCGGGAGCTGGCACCTTGAACCTGTACGCGCCTTCGGCGCTGCTGGCGTTGGCCACCCTGACCATGGTCTCGGCAAGGGCCGCGGCCGATGAACCGGAGGCGCGCGCGGAAATCACGCTGACAGGTGATGCCGCGGCTTCTGCGACCGTGAAGGAGGTGGTGCTCGAGCTGCTCACGCGTGACCAGGTCAGCGTGGTCTGGATCGCGCGCACGCGATTCCAGCCGCGAGACGTCTTCGAACGGCGCGCGACCTGGGGCGTGGCGGCCTGGATCGACCTTTCGTCCCCTGTCGAGGCCCGGCTCTACTTTCGCGATGCCAGCGCGGATCGCTTCTTCCTTCGATCGTTGCCGCTCGCTCAGGGCATCGACGAGATGGCCAAGGAAGGCATCGCCCACATCGTCAGCAACGCCGTGCGGGCGTTGAGTCAAGGCGGCGGCGAAACCATGACCCGCTCAGAGGCACGCCAGGCCTTGAACCTGCCCCCTCCCACCGAGGAAGAGCCCACGCCAACTGAACCGGTGGTACCGCTGCGTTTTGCCGTCGCGGCCCTGGCGGGGGCACAACTCTTCGCCGCCGATCTCCCCGTGGTCGCCAAGGGCATGCTGTCCTTCGCGCTCACCCGCGGCCCGCGCTGGAAGCGGGTCGAAGGATCGTTTGGTGCTTGGCTGGATCTCGGGTACCAGCCCGTGGGCCACTATCGCGGCAGCGCCGTGGGTGCTGACGTGCAGGCTGCGGGCGCGCGGGCCGGCGTTCTTTGGGAAATCGAGCGCGGCGTGCTCTGGAGATTCGGCGTGGGCGGGGGGGCGGATCGCGTCCACTATCAGCCCAAGGGTGATGGCGATCACATCACGCTGGCCTCGGCCAGCAGCTTCTATGTTCCTGTCATGACCTGCTGGGCGGGCCTTGATTGGCGTCTTTGGGACGGACTGGCTCTGACCACGCGCATCTCCCTCGACACGGCCCTGCTCAAGATCCACTTCGATCTGCACGAGCCGGGCGGGCAGATCACGCGTGTCCTGGTCCCCTATCCGGTTCGGCCGGCCACCTTGCTCGGACTCACCTTGGTCTTTTGACCCGTTTTCAACCTGCGAAACACAGGAGAGACATGATGAACAGATCTTCTTGCTCGCTATCTTGGCTGTTGGCGCTCGTGCTCGCGGGCCTGGCCGGCTGCAAGGACTCGGGTCACTCGTTGGGCGATTCGCGGGATCTCGACGCGAGGGCTGGCGACGCGCCCGTGGCCAGTGGCGGCAGTACCGGCGCGTCCACCTTCACGCAAGCAGGACACTCGGGTAACAGCGGTGTCAGCTCCGGCGGCGCCGGGGGAAACCCGGGCGGAGGCTCCAGTGGCGTCGGGGGGGCGAGCGGAGCGGGAGGTGGGGCGAGCGTAGCCAAAGACGCCGGGATCAGCAGCGAGGCAGGCACGGGGGCCTGCGGCTATCGCGGCGACTCCTGTGCCACTCGACCCTGCTGCGGTTCCTTGGTCTGCATGAATTCCACCAATCCACCGAGCTGCTACGAGAGCATGCCTCCGCCGCGGGACGCCGGCGTCAGCGACACGCGCGAGAGCGGCGACTCGAAATGTCCGGCGTGCCCGCTCATGAAATGTACCTATGGCAGTCCTGTGGGTAGCGACGGTTGTACCCTTTGCGAGTGCAACCCGGCCCCGGACGGAGGCTTCGACACGGCCCCCCGTTGTCCTTCCGAAGGTTGTCTCGACGCGGACCTGAGCACGCCGTGCCCTGCCAGCCCGCCAACCCAGGGAAGCTCCTGCCTGGGCCAGACTGTCTGCAACTACGAAGACTGCCCCGGCAGCGGCCACACCCAGGCCATGTGCAGGTCTGACAAATGGGTGGTCGTCAACGGCGCGTGCGGGACGGTGATCTGTCTGGGCGCCAACCTCGTGGGCCGCACCTGCCCCGTCAACAAGGTCTGCCTCGTTCGTGCAGGTGGCGCGCTTTTGGTTGATTGCATCGACAACCCGTGCGGCTCCGGCCTGCTATCAGCGGATTGCAGCACGATGACCACCGGGTGCACCCCCCTTCTCTCCACCAGCAGCGGGGTTACCTTCTACTGCGAGACGACCTGCCCCAACGGCATCTGCGCCTAGTGCTCAGACCGGACATGGACGGACGAGAGGGGCGAGAGGTTACCGATTCAAAGAATCGGGTCTAGCGAGACTTGAAGGTGCTGCAGTCGGCGTGGTCGCTGTGCTCGCCGACCTTGATGGCGGGTGCCGAGCACTCGAGCGCATCGTTGTACTGGCAGTTGGATTCCTTGCACGCGCCCACGCTCCCGGTCACGTCTCGGTCACCGCCTTTGCGAGCCGAATCGAAAAACGTGTCGCACATGGGGCAGGTGTCGTCGCCGACCGTGATGGCCAGGGCATGACACGCGCGGTTTTGGTTGTAGGCGCAGTCGCTCATCTCGCATTCGCTCACGCTAGGCATCTTCTTGGACATGGCTTCACCTCGCTTGAAAGCCTGTTCGATGCCCGTCGCTCGGTGCCATGACAAGCGAGTTTTGCGCGAAAGGACTCGGACTTGTCCTGAGTCGACGTGTACCACGGGTGGTGCCCTTTGCGGTCGAGCCAGCCATGGTATCCACCCCAGAAGCTTTTCAACACCCCGAGGACCGAACGACCGCGGATCGGGCCGAAAGGGAGAGCTCATGAAGCGCGAACACTGTGGGCCCTCGGCGAGTTGGTGCCCGTGTTGTTGGTCGTGCTAGCCAACGGATGCGGCAATTCGAACAGCAAGAGCAGCAAGCCCTCGCAGGACGGTTCGCTCATGGCAGACGGGAGCGCCGGTATGAGCGGCAACTCTGGATCTGGCGGTATGGTGGCCCGGGATGGGTGGCCCGGCTGTTGACGCCGCCAGCGTTTCTTCCGGCGGCGCAGGTGGCTCCACGGGCGCGCCCAAGGGCGGCAGCGGCGGCAGCGCATCCAGCGTCACCGGCGGCGAGGCGGGGCGCGAGGCAGGCGACGGTCGGCGAATTCTCCTTGGACAAGTACGAGGTGACGGTGGGCAGGTTCCGCCGCTTCGTGGATGCGTATGCCGACGGTTGGCGTCCGCAAGCCGGGGAGGGGAGGAACCCGAACGTGGCCGAGGCCGATGCCACCGGATGGCAAGCGACGTGGACCGCCGCCTTGCCAGCGGATCGCGCCGCCCTGCTCGCCCATCTCAAGGTCAACGACCTGTGCAGTTGGACGGACACCCCGAGTGGGAACGAGAGCAAAGCCATCACCTGTATGACGTGGCACGAGGCGGCGGCCTTCTGTATCTGGGACGGCGGACGTCAGCCGACCGAGGCGGAATGGGAATACGCTGCCGCGGGGGGAGGCGAGAACCGGGGCTTCCCTTGGGGCAGCGAGCTGCCCGACTGCACCTACGGCAATTTCTACCTTGGCATCTATCCGAGCGGTTCGTACTGTTCGGCCGACCTGGGGGTTGTCGCGGTTGGGTCCACGCCCAAAGGTGACGGTCGCCTCGGCCATGCCGATCTGAGCGGAAATGCCCTGGAATGGTTGTTCGACACTTCGGAGCGTTACCAGAGCACCCCTTGCAACAACTGCGTCTCCACCACGGGCGATGGCCGAAGCGTCCGTGGCGGCGGCTGGGCCTTCTCCTTTTGGCAGGCCCGCGCAGCCTCCCGCTCCTATGTAACCCCAACCGACCCAAGCACCGCCGGCGGCATACGCTGCGCGCGTGGGTGCGGGTCTACGTGGGCAGCTGCACCCTGGCCTGACTTCGCGGGCGCCCGTCACTCCCCCACCATGGGCTCGAGCAGCGCTCACGAGCCCCCGAAGCCACCGAGCAGGTACAACCCTGCCGCGTAAACGGCCAAGCCGAGACAAAACCACGCCACGTAGTCGCCAACATGCCCGCTGTGCAGTCGCCCGAGGGGCTGGACCAGGGCCGTGAGGGCCGTGCGCACCGAGGTGAACGCACGTCCCTTGGGCGGCCAGAGCGCGAGCGCGGCCATGGCGACAGCCAGCGCCACGCCCATTCCTGATCGGAGGAACACATCGATCTCAAGGGCCTCGACACGTACCGTGGCCGACGCCCGGGTGTTGTTGCTCTCGCCGAAGACGGCGGCGCGGGTGCTTTCGAAGTCCTGAAAGTGAGTGGTGGCAGAGGCGATTCCTCGGACCAGACCTCCCGACGCCCCGCTGGCGGCAGCCAGGATGAGGCTCAGCGCAACCACGGCTCCCATGTTCCAGGGCGTTCTGCGCGGGTCGGTGCCTTCGGTTTCCGGCTGTTCCTCCGGTTCCTTCGGAGCCTCGGCGGTCACCCCCTCCGGCGTGCCGACGCCGGCGAACACATGGGCGGTGGCTCGCAACACCGCCGCGCCGGTCAGCGCGCCGGCCACCATGGCCACCGTGCTCAGCCAGCCGGCCACGGCATGCTCGGCCGGATCCATCAAGGCTTGCCCTCGGAACAAACCAAAGGGCGGCAGTCCTGCCAGGGCCAACCCACCCAAGGCGGTGAAGAGGCCCAGCACGGGAAACCCGCGCGCCCGACCGTGCAGATCGGACTCGTCGAGGTTACGCAGCAGATGCAAAAGGATCCCGCTGACGGCGAACAACCCCGCCTTGACCAATCCGTGGGCCAGGGCATAGAGGACGACGCCCGCCAGGGCTTGGGCATCTTGCACAGCCAGACCCATCAGCATGATCCCCATGTGGCTGATGGTGGAAAAGGCGAGCAGGCGCTTGAGGTGGCGTTGGGCAAAGCACTGGACGGCGCCCACGATGGCGGTGAGGGCGCCGCCCCCCACGAGAAGCAGAGCGAGAGCGTGTCGGGTCGACCCGGCCGCATCCGCCAGTGTGGTGTGGAGCAAACGAGCCACGGCGAACAAGCCGGCCTCGACCATGATTCCCGAAAACATCATGCAGACTGGCGTGGGTGCGACCGCATGAGCCTCGCTCAGCCAAAAATGGAACGGGACCACCGCACCCTTGACCAGAAATCCGCAGATCATCAGCAAGACAGCGGCCACCAGGCCGGCATCCGCGCCGTGCACAGCGCTGCCGATCTGAGCGAGATTCAAGGCCCCGGTACGCCCATACACGATGGCTAGGCCCAGCAGTACCAACACCGCGCCCAAGGTGTTGGTCACGGCAAAGCTGAACGCGCCCTGCAACGCGGTCTCGTCCTCTGATTTGTAGCCGGTGAGGGCAAAAGCGCTCACGCTCATCAGTTCGAAGAACACGAACAGATTGAACAGGTCACCGGTCAACCCGAACCCGTTCAGCGAGCCGGTGAAGACCAGAAACAGCGCATGGAAGCGCGCCCCCGCGTTGTCGAAGTAGCGCCAGGAAAAGACAAGGGCCAGCACCCCGAGGGTCGAGGCCAGGACAGCCAGGCCGGCGCCGACCGGTTCCACGGTGAAGGCGATTCCAAGGGCCAATTCCTGCCTCGGTAGCCATCCGCCGAACCAATAGGCGATGGGTCCGGGCAAGGTCAGCACGAGGAGGCCCAAGCTCGCGGCCAAGGCGGCCGCCAGTGCCAGGGTGGCCAGGACATTCTGCAGCCAACGCGGAAAGTGCGAATCGGCAGCCGCCAGGATGGCCGCCATGCCCAGCGGAATCGCCACGGGGAACGGGGCCAGATTCACCGTCACCCTTTCATGGAGCAGAGCCGAGCAGGATCCAAGGAACCGCACCGCCGGTGCGCCTGGACCACCAAGGCCAGCATGAGCGCCAACACCGTGGCCTCGACCACGATGTCAGTCAGGCACAGGGCCTGGACCACGGGATCGACCAAGGCCACGCCCGGTCGGGCATCCACCAACACGGGGGCCGTGCCGCCTTCCCGGTATCCCACCGCCAGGAGCACCAAATAGGTGCTGGTCTGGCACAGGGCCACGCACATCACCATGTGCACCAAATTGTGGCTGGTGGCGGCCCCGAAGACCGCCCATAGAAACACCCAGGCCGCCACGAAGTACGGAAGATAGCCCCACAGCCAGCTTGCCATTCAGCCCCCCTGGCCTGTCTCACGAGCCTTTTCCAGAAATGAAGAGAGCAGGTAGACGAACCCTGCGGCCACTGCGAGCCCGGTGACCAGATTCAAGGCGAGGATGGTGCCCGAAGAAAGGACGTCTCCCAACCCGCCCAACGGCAGGAAATTGGCCAAGAACGCTTGGCCACGAAAGACCGGATAGAGGCCCAGCCCCAGGTAAGCGAAAAGACCGATGGCCTCGGCCGTGCGACACAACCACTCGGGTGCGATTCGCTCCAGAACCGTCGGTTGAGCAGCCAGATAGGCCAGCAGCGGGTCCGTGCTGAGGATCACGCCGCCCTGAAATCCCCCGCCTGGCGTGAGCTGCCCATGCGCGACGATGTACAAGCCGAAGACCACGGTGCTTCCCATGACCGCCAAAACCGCCACGCGAACCGCATCGCTGGGATGGCGGGCGATGTCGGGGCCAGGTCGCTCCTCGTCCGACTTGGCGGCCCGCTCGTGCTCGCGCAGCAGGATGACCACGCCCAGGACCGCGGCAAAGAGCATGGACTCTTCGCCCAAGGTATCGAATCCCCGATAGTCGAAGGTCACGGCCGCCACGGTGTCGGTGACCCGCCGCTCATCTCTGGCCACGCGGTTGATGGTGTCGCCGTACAGACTCGCACCGCGGCCCACCGGGGCCAAGCTCAGCAGAGCACGCAGCAGGAAGGCAGCGCTTCCCAGCAGTCCCAGGCTGAGGACGATGGCCCGGTTTCGTGTGGTCACCGTCTTCTCCCATCGGCGTCACGCCGGATTCTCGCCAGACTCAAAAGCACCATGAGGGGCAACACCACGGCTCCAATGACCAACTGAGAGAGCGCCACGTCGGGCGCTTCAAAGGCAAAGAACAGGACCGCCAGGATGAGCCCGTAGAAACTGAGAGACAGAACCTGTCGGTGGGGGTTGCGCGTAAGCACCACCACCGGGATGCTGACCATGACCAGGGCCAAGGCGAGGCCGCGTATGAGGTCATTCACGTTCGGTCCTCGTCGGCCGTGGTGTGGTCCTCTTGACCTGGCGCGATTCCGCGCGTCCGCATGGCGGCGGCGGTGGCATGGGTCACGACGGCGTTGGTGACCAAGAGCAGGAGCACCGCAAAGGTCGCCTTAGCCCCCGCCTGTCTCTTGGCTTCACCAAGCCAGAACGCACAGACCAGAGCCACACCCGCCACCGTGGCCATGGGAGCCAGATAGTGCAGACGTTGGTACGGGTCACGCATGAGCGCCGCCCCCAGCGCGCAAACCAGCGTCAGCCCCGCGGCCAGGGTGACCAGGATCCACACCAGGACCTCGCTCATGGCGCTCGCTCCAGAAAACGCGCAAACACCAATCCGGCACCGAAAGAGAGGAGGCCCATGGTCACGCCGAGATCCAGAAGCGAGGTGCGGCTCTCGGCCTGCGCCCAGGTGAGCAGCAAAAGCGTGAGAACGGTGCCCGTCATCTCCAGCCCGACCAAACGGCGGAAGGCTCTTCCTCGCAGGGAGATCCACGCGCAGGGCAGAAGAGAAAGAGCGAAGAGGGCGGCTCCCAGCTGCCAGGCGCTCACGGCATGGCTCCCAAGTGGCGCAATCCCTTGGAGATCGGCGTGGGCAGCAGCTGGTGGTAAACCAGCTTGAGGTTCCCCTGGCCGGGCTCGCCTTCGAAGCCCACGGCGATGAAGTTGGGCGAAGTCGTCTCATAGAGGACGGCTAGGGTCTGTCGACTCACCACCTCGGCGACCTCTCCACGGTCGTCAAATGCGACTTCGCGCATGACCGAGGTGACGGGACGGCCACGCAGAACCCAGGCTGCCAGTGTTGCGAGCACGGCGACGGTATTCGAGAGGATCTCGCGGGGAACGTGAGCAGCTTGGGCGATCCAGCGCCAGTGAAAGCGATAGGACACCCCCAGGGCAGCGCGTGAGACCACGAATCCCAGCAGACCCAGTCCGGCCGCCACCAGTCCAGTCCACAGATCGTGCGCCGAGCCGCTCGACAACATGGCCCACAGGCAGCAAAGCAGCCCGTATTGTGCGGACAGCTCGACGACCACGCGCCTGCGGGTTGGCCTGCGGGTTTGAGCCTTCACAAAGCTGGTAGATGCGGACGTTCGCCATCGTGTGGCACGGCGGGCGCGCGGGGCACGCGAGCTTTGCGAGAAGTCAACGCCAATCCTTGCGCTAACCGTCCTGAATCCGTCGCGAGATTGCGCTATGTAGTGCCTTGAGGTTCTTGCGTGAGCCCATCCCGCCGCTCGTCATTCGAATACCGCCAGCATTTCGTCAACTTCGGGACCCTGCTTCTCCTATGCGCCGCCGTCGGAATCATCGCCGGTCTGGGCGCGGCGGGGTTCCACACCTTGCTCGGCCTCAGCAAGCACCTCTTCATGGACGGAATCGCGGGTTACCGTCCCGCGGGTCCCTCGGGCGAGGCCGAGCTCTTTACGGCCACGGCGCGTCCCCTGTCGCGCTGGCTTCTGTTCATTCTTCCCTCGCTGGGCGGGTTGGTCAGCGGCCTCCTGGTCTATTGGCTGGCTCCCGAAGCCGGCGGCCATGGCACCGACGCGGCCATCGACGCGTACCATCAGCGAGACGGCAAGATCCGCGCGCGGGTTCCCGTGGTGAAGGCGGTGACCGCAGCCATTACCATGGGCACGGGCGGTTCGGCTGGGCGCGAAGGCCCCATCGCGCAGATCGGGGCGGGCTTGGGCTCGAACCTGGCCCAGTGGTTGGGGCTTTCCACGCGACAGCGCCGCACCATCATGGTGGCCGGCATGGGTGCGGGCATCGGGGCGATCTTTCGTGCGCCTTTGGCAGGTGCGCTGTTTGCCGCCGAGGTGCTTTATCGCGACATGGACATGGAGCCCGAAGTGGTGGCGCCGGGCATTCTCTCGTCCATCGTGGCCTACAGCACCTTCGGATCGATCTTCGGCTGGCACGCCCTGTTCGATACGCCCGACTTTCGCTTCCGCTCACCCCTCGAACTGGGGCCCTACCTGTGTCTCGCGCTGGTGGTGATTCTGGGTGGGCGGCTCTATCCTCAGGTCTTTTACGGCGTACGCGATCGCTTCCGCGCCATGGCCTTGCCCCGCTGGGCCAAGCCGGCCCTGGGTGGCTTGATCGTCGGTGCCATCGGGTTGTTCGTGCCGCAGGCTCTTTCCACCGGCTTTGGCGTGCTCCAAGGCGCCTTTCGCGGGGAAGGAACGATCCTCATGTTTCTGGTCATCGCCGCGGCCAAGATGCTGACCACTTCCTTCACCGTGGCCAGCGGAGGCAGTGGCGGCGTGTTCGGTCCCGCCGTGGTCATTGGCGGTTCCTTGGGCGGGGCCGTGGGCCTGCTCTTTCATCAATGGACTCCCAGCCTGGTCCCTGATCCCGGTGCCTTTGCCATGGTGGGCATGGCCGGCTTCTTCTCGGCGGCGGCTCATGTCCCCATCTCGACCGTCATCATGGTCAGCGAGATGACGGGCAACTACCACTTGCTGGTGCCCACCATGTTCGTGTGCATGCTGGGCTTCCTCCTAGTGCGACGTCACTCCATTTTCGAAAAGCAGATCCCAGGGCGGACTTCCTCACCCGCTCACCAGCGCTCGATCATTCGCACCATGCTGGAACGCACCACGGTGAAGGACATCCTGGCCTTGCGCCCGCGCTCGCAGCCCGTGTCGATCACGGAGCACACCTCGCTCCCTGTCCTCAGCGAGCGTTTCGCCTCCAGCGATAACACCTCCCTTCCCGTGGTCGACGATGCTGGCAGACTCACCGGCGTGCTCTCCGTCCTGGCGGTTCAGCGGGCCCTGGGGCGGCGAGCTGCAGCCCACGAGCCCATCACCGCCCGCGAGCTCGCCTCGCCCGCCGTGACCGTCACGGCCGAGCAAAGCTTGCACGCCGCCCTGGCCAAGATGGCCGAGTTCGACTGCGAGGATCTCCTGGTCGTGAATGGGGGCGAGCCGTCCACCGTAAACGCGGTCCTGACCAGCGGGGACATCAACGCCATTTACGATGAGCAGCTCCTCAACCCGCCTCCCTCCGAGTCGGTTTCGCAATCGGTGGCCAAGAAGCTCGCCAACTGGCTCCCCCGGCGCTGGTCCAAAGCCATCAACGGGGACGGCCAGGACGCGTAGCTCGGGTTTGGCGCGTAAGCCGATGGCGCTGGCCGCGCTCTCGAATCTTGCGCACGAGCGCCGCCAGACCGCTGGCTCGCGCGGTGAGGCCGGCTGGCCACGATAAGTATCGAGAGAAGCGAGGCCACGACCGGGGCTGCCCTGGCATCTGGTTTGAAGACGCGGAGGGCATCATGTTGGGAGAATCAGATCTCGCGCGGCTACGGGGCCAGGCCGAGGCGGGACGGCTGCGGCGATTGGGCGCGGATGACGTGCGTACGAGCTTCGACGAGCAAGCCGCCGAGGCCTTGGCGCGCGATCTTCGCGCGAGAATCGAGGGCGAGGTGCGTTTCGACGACGGAAGTCGCGCCCTGTACGCCACGGACGGCTCCAACTACCGGCAGGCGCCCATCGGCGTGGTCATTCCCAGAAACGTGCAAGACGTGGAGACGACGGTTCGCCTAGCCCGCGCGTACGGGGCTCCCATCTTTTCGCGTGGCTGCGGTACCAGTCTGGCCGGGCAGTGCTGCAACGTGGCGCTGCTGATGGATTTCTCGAAGTACATGCACCACGTGCTGGAGATCGAGGCCGACCAGCGGCTGGCGCGGGTTCAACCAGGGTGCGTGCTCGATACCCTGCGCAAGGCCGCCACTCAGGAAGCAGGGCTGACCTTCGGTCCTGATCCTTCCACCCACAGCCGCTGCACCTTGGGCGGCATGTTGGGGAACAACTCATGTGGCAGCCATTCGCTGCTCAGCATGAAACACGGCCTTGGTCTTCGTACGGCGGACAACACCAAGGCGCTGGATGTGCTGCTCTATGACGGCACCCGTATGAGCGTGGGCGAGACATCGCCCGAGCGCTTCGAGGCGTTGCTGGGCGAAGGCGGACGGGTGGGCGAGATCTACGCGGGCATACGTCAGATCGTCGAGCGCTACGGCAGCGTCATTCGCGAGCGTTACCCCAAGTTCGGTCGACGCGTGTCAGGTTACAACCTGGACGAGCTTTTACCCGAAAAGGGCTGCCACGTGGCGCGCGCGTTGGTGGGGGCCGAATCCACGCTGGTCACGATTCTCGAGGCCACCCTGCACCTGGTCCCGGCCCCCAAGAAGCGCACGGTGGTGATGCTGGGCTTTCCCGACGTGGTGGAGGCGACCTATGGCTCGGTCGAAGCCTTGCGCCTGCAGCCCATCGCCTGCGAAGTCATCGACGAGCGCTTGTTCGATTACGTCAGACAAAAGGGGGACGAGAACGCCAGCCTGGCCATCTTGCCGCGCGGACCGGCGTTTCTGCTGGTCGAGCTGGGTGGGGATTCCAGGGAAGAGACCGACGGCCAGGCGCGAAGTCTGGTCGAGAAGCTGGAGAAGGCGGTCGAGCATCGGGCGCACGACGCCAGGGTCTACGACGATCCCAAGCATGAGGAGATGGTGTGGTCCGTGCGCGAAGGCGGTCTGGGGAGCACCGCCTGGGTTCCTGGGCAGCCGGACTCCTGGCCCGGTTGGGAAGACTCCGCGGTTCCGGTCGAAGCGGTCCCGGAATACGTGCGCGAGCTGCGCCAGCTGTTCGACAGCTTCGGCTACCAGCCGGCCATGTACGGCCACATGGGGCAGGGGTGCGTGCATTGTCGCGTAGGCTTCGACATGTACTCGCAAGCGGGAATCGAAAAGTACCGACGCTTCCTCGACCAGGCGGTCGATCTGGTGGTCAAATACGGCGGCGTGGCCTCGGGCGAGCACGGCGACGGTCAGGCACGCGGGCAGTTCCTTCCGAAGATCTTTGGCCCCGAGCTGATGCAGGCCTTCACCGACTGGAAGCGGCTGTGGGATCCGCAAAACCGTATGAACACCGGCAAGGTGATCAACCTGGAAGGTGCGCCCTATCAGGCCACGGAGAACCTTCGTATCGGGCCCGACTACAATCCGCCCCAGCCCGAGACCCATTTCGCCTATGTGGAGGATCGACATGATTTCGCCCGGGCCGCGCTTCGTTGCGTGGGTGTGGGCACCTGCCGGCGCGAGGGGGGCGGCACCATGTGCCCATCCTACATGGTGACCCGCGAAGAGCAGCACTCGACACGCGGGCGGGCGCGTCTGCTCTTCGAGATGATGAACGGCGAGATTCTCAAGGACGGCTGGAAGAGCGATGCCGTCAAGGACGCTCTCGATCTGTGCCTGTCGTGTAAGGGGTGCTACGGCGATTGCCCGGTCAACGTCGACATGGCGACCTACAAGGCCGAGTTCCTCAGTCACTACTACAAGGGGCGTGTGCGGCCTCGCCATGCCTTCGCCTTCGGCTTCATCCATCACTGGGCGCGGCTGGCCTCCCTGATCCCTGGGTTGGCCAATATCTTCACGCAAACGCCGGGCCTATCGGCCATCGCCAAGTGGGTCGCCGGCGTGCACCCGGAGCGAGAGATCCCGCCCTTCGCGCCCCGCACCTTCAAGAAGTGGTTCCGCGCCCACACACCGATGAACCAGGACGGGCACGAGGTCTTGCTCTTCCCCGACACCTTCAACAATTATTTTCACCCGGACATCGCGATCGCCGCGACCAAGGTGCTGGAGAGGGCGGGCTACCGCGTGCATGTGCCCATGCAGGACGTGTGCTGCGGGCGGCCGCTCTACGACTACGGCTTCCTCGACAGCGCCAAACGCCATTGGGTGAAATTGCTGGCGCGGCTGCGCCCGTATATCCAGTCCAGCATGCCCATGGTGGTGTTGGAACCGAGCTGCTATTCGGCCTTCAAGACCGAGCTGCTCAACATGATGCCCAACGATCAGGACGCGCGACGCCTGAGCGAGCTGACCACGACGATGAGCGGATTCCTGCAACAGTACGCGCACGGCTTCGCTTGGCCCCAGATCGAGCGCAGCGCCATGCTCCACGGCCACTGTCACCAGAAAGCGCTCGACATTCGCAACGACAGAGAGCTGGGCAAGCTGTTCGCCGAGAAGCACGTCCTGGGCAAGCTGGGCATCACGGCCCGCGAACCGGAGGCCGGGTGTTGCGGTATGGCGGGCGCCTTCGGCTACGAGAAGGAGAACGGTCACCGCGATGTGAGCATCGCCTGCGGCGAACGCGTGCTCTTGCCCCAGGTGCGCGAGACCGCGTCGGAGGAGATCGTCATCGCGGACGGCTTCAGTTGTCAGGAGCAGATCGAGCAAGAGACCGGACGGCACGCGCTGCACATGGCGCAGCTGTTGGACATGGCGACCGGCGGCGGCATTCCGGCAACCTTGCCGGAGCGGCCCATGGCCGAAGAACGAAAACGAGCAGTGCGTGCCTCCGTCAACCGGACCGGGATCGTGTTGGGGGCCGCAGCCATCGCGTTCCTGCTGGTCCGTTGGTGGCGGAGGCGGGAATAGGAAAGGGGGAGCACGATGTCCATGAGCGTGGGAAGGTACCTGGCGGAACGCATGCAGGCCTGGGGTGTGGAACGCATTTACGCGTTCCCCGGCGACGGCATCGACGGCATCACGGCGGGGCTGCGCAAGAATGGGGACAAGCCGCGCTTCATCCAAGCCCGTCACGAAGAACTGGCGGCTTTCATGGCCACGGCCCATGCCAAGTTCACCGGACGGGTGGGCGTGTGCATGGCGACCAGTGGGCCGGGGGCCATACATCTGCTCAATGGCCTGTACGACGCCAAGATGGACCATCAGCCGGTGGTCGCCATCGTCGGGCAAGCGGCCACCACCGCGCTCGGCAGCCAGTACCAGCAAGAGGTGGACCTGCAGTCGTTGTTCAAGGACGTGGCCAGCGAGTTCTGCGTGACCGTGTCCAGTCCCGCGGCCGTGCGCCACTGCATCGACCGCGCCTTCCGCATCGCCATGGACCAGAACACGGTGACCTGTCTGATCTTCCCCAAGGATATCCAGGAAGAAGCCGCGGTGCCCGAGCCACCGCAGCGCCATGATCACGCGTTGACCGGGATCAGTTGCCCTGTGCCTTACATGGTCCCGCACCAGTCGGATCTGGAGGCCGCGGCCAAGCTGCTGAACGCCGGCCGCAAGGTCGCCATGCTGGTGGGGGCGGGCGCTCTGGGTGCGCAAGAGGAAGTGCTGTTGGCGGCCGACCTGCTGGGCGCGGGCGTGGCCAAAAGCTGGCTGGGCAAGGCGGTCGTCTCCGAGGACGTTCCCTTTTGCACCGGTCACATCGGCATGCTGGGGACCAAGCCTAGCTGGGATCTGATGCGCGAGTGCGACACCCTGCTGGTGGTGGGCAGCAACTTCCCGTATTCGGAATTCTATCCCAAGGCAGGCCAGGCCAAGGCGGTGCAGATCGATCGCGATGGTCGCCTGCTGAGCTTGCGCTATGCCATGGATGTCAACCTGAAGGGCGATGCCAAGCAGACCCTGATGGCCTTGTTGCCCTTGATCGATCGCAAGACCGATAGGGCCTGGCAGGAAAAGGTCATGAGCAACGTCAAGGACTGGTGGCAGGTGATCGAGGGGCGCGCCATGACCGAGGGGAACAAGGGCTTGCTGAATCCCGAACGCGTGTTCTGGGAGTTGAGCCCCAAGCTGCCCGACGACTGCATCCTGTCGGCCGACAGCGGCACCGCGGCCAACTGGTTCGCGCGCGATCTCAAGGCCCGACGGGGCATGAAGGCCAGCGGCAGCGGCAACCTGGCCAGCATGGGACCGGCGGTCCCCTATGCGGTGGCGGCGAAGTTCTGCTTCCCCGAGCGCGTGTGCATCGCCCTGACGGGCGACGGGGCCATGCAGATGAATGGCCTCAACTCGTGCATCACAGCGGCCAAGTATTGGAGGGAGTGGAAGGATCCACGCTTGGTCGTGTTGGTTCTCAACAACCGCGACTTGAACCAGGTGACCTGGGAACAACGCATTCTCACCGGCGACGTCAAATTCAACGCCAGCCAGGACCTGCCGGATTTTCCCTACGCGCGCTTCGCCGAATCCATCGGGCTGCGTGGCATCCGCGTGGAAAAGCCCGAGGAGTTGGCGGAGGCCTGGTCACAGGCGCTGTCGAGCGATCGCCCGGTCATCCTGGAGGCCATCACCGATCCCGACACGCCCACGCTGCCACCGCACATCACCTTGGCCCAGGCCAAGCACTTCACCGAAGCGATCTTGCGCGGGGATCCCAACGAGGCGGGAATCATCAAGCAGGCGGTGAAGGGGATCGCCGAGTCGATCGTTCCACGCAAGAAGTGACTAGATCCGGTACTTCTCCGCGTCGCCGTGCTTGAGCGCCATGCCGTGGCCCGGTCGGTTGCGATCGGGCCGCAGTTGGCCGTGCTCGACAGGCAAGGTACCCTCGAAGAGCAGCGAATCGATGCGCACGTGATCGTGGAAGTACTCGACGTGGCGTAGGGGCTGAACCGCGCACCCCACGTGCGCGTGCAGCTGGGGGGCGCAGTGGGCCGAGAGCGGGACGGCGAACGCCTCGCACAGGGCGCCTATCTTCAAGAATCCCGTATAGCCACCGCAGCGGGTGACGTCGGCTTGCAGGCAATCCACGGCTTGGCCGTCCAGCATGCGGTGGAAGTAGTCCAGCGTGTCGCCGTACTCGCCCGCTGCGATGTCCATGCCGGCGGGCGCGCGATCGCGCATCAGGCGCAGTCCCTCCAGGTCAGTCGACGGTCGCGGCTCCTCGAACCAGCGCACCCGCGATTGTCCGGCAAAGTGCTCCGCCATTTGCAGGGCCTGCTTGCGACTGTAAGCGCCGTTGGCATCAACGAAGAGCTCCACGGCCTCAGGAATCGCCCGGCGCGCGGCTGCCACGCGGCGGGGATCAGTGTCGGGATCGCGCCCCACCTTCATCTTGACGGACCTCATCCCTTGTTCGGCCCAGCCCGAGAGTTGCCCGCAGAGCTGAGCCTCCGTATAGCTGGTAAAGCCCCCGCTACCATATAGTGGGACGGTCTCTCGAACCACACCCAGCAAGTCGACCAAGGAGGATTGGCGCAACTTGGCCACCAGATCCCAGAGCGCGATGTCCACGGCCGCCATGGCCATCGAGCCCGCGCCCGGCACGCCCACGTTGCGCAGACGATGGCGCATGGCCTGCCAGAGCATCTCGGTTTCGGTGGGGCTGCGCTTCGTGATGGTCTCGCGCAAGATGCCGTCGATCAGGCTGGCCGCTGCGCTACTGGCATAGGTCCAACCAAGACCCTCGTGGCCGCCAGCACGAATCTTCACGGTGACCACATCTGTGTGGTTCCAGTCCAGTGTGCCGTCGGATTCCGGTTGGTCCGTGGGAATGCGAAAGGTGGCGACCTCCAGTCCTTCGATCTTGGGGTTTTCCACGGGTGTGAGATGTCCGCCGGGAGGCTCTGTGCCAGAACCAAGTTCTCTCGTGCGAGCGTGCGGTTCTTCTCGGCGGTTCTACGTACGTCCGCCCGGCCCGCCCGGACCCATGCCCCCACCTCCACCCCCGGCACCGCCAGGCCCGGGTGTGAAAGCATCATGGCCGGAGGGGGCGGAGGTGGTGTCCCGTGCGGCGTCCGTGCTGGCAGGCAGGGTATCGGGCTTGGCCCCGGCGTCGGTGACCACCGTGTCCTCGCACTCCCCGGTGGCTCTGTCGCAAATCAGGTTCCCGCAGGCCCACCCCAGGCGGCAGTCGGGCAAGCAGACCTTGGCGTCGGATGAGCACACGTAGTCTTGGCGGCAGGTGGGGCCGGAGCAAGCCGTGAGGCAGCGAGAGGTCCCGTCGAGGAAGGTGAAGCAGGTCGAACCCGAGGGGCAGGCGGATGCGGCGCAGTCTTGTGTGCAGGTGCCACCTGTCCACACCGTGCCACTCGAACTGGAGCTCTGCGGAATGCACAGGCCGCCCTCGCAGCCGGCATTGAGCGTGCACGGCGAGCCCAAGGGTTGGGGCGTGACCTTGGGTCCCGTGCACGCACCATTGCTTGTGTCGCACGTCAGAGACGAGCCGCAGGACCAGCCCAGCCGGCAATCGGGCAAGCAGGCCTTGGCGTCAGGCGAGCACACGTAACCCTGGCGGCAGTCACTGGTGCTGGTGCATTCGGAGACGCAGTACGAGTAGCCATCGGCCAGGTCCAGACAGCGTCCTTGCGGGCATTCGTTGACGCTGCAGTTACCCGAACAGTACCCGCCGATCCATGCGCGCCCGTGCGATGACTTGCTCTCCCTGATGCAAACGGCGGTGCCGCATGATTGATCAATGGTGCACGCGCCGCCAACCCGCACGTTGCCCCTGTTGCTGCAAGCGCTGAAGGCCACCAACACCGCACACATGCCGAAGCCGAGGGTGAAGCGGCGGCCTATGGATCTATTGTGGGAGGACTCCATTGCGGTCCCACTCCAGCAAGAAGCGCGCCAGCCATGAGGCCGGTTGGCCGAGACTGGACGGCGTATACTGATGATTCCATTGGCATCGTGGCCCCTCTAACCGCGTGATGGCCGACCTTCCCCCTCGACCCAGCCGGGAACTCCTGCAAGCCGCCCTGGATTGCATGGGCGAGGGCATGTTCATCGTGGGCGTGGACGGTATCATCCTGTACTTCAGTGCGCGCGCGGAAGAGCTGACAGGGATTCGGGCCAGCGAGATCGTGGGCAAGGAATGCTCGGAGGCCTTGCGCGGGGGCGTTTGCGGCATCGATCAGGCGGTTTTGCGCGGGGCTTCGCTGGATCACGAGGACTTCGAGTTCGTTCTGCCCGACGGCGTTCGGCTGCCGGCGCACCGCACCCTGCGCCCCATCACCGGCAGCGATGGCGAGCGCCTGGGCACGGTCGTGACCTTTCACCCGCTGGCCGGCTCTGCCACCGCCCGATGCGATGCGGGGCGCGTGGTCGCGGACGGCCATGATTCCTTGCACCAGTTCGTGGGGCGCTCGGCCGCGGTACGCAAAATCGTAGACACCGTCCGGCGGGTGGCGGCCAGCGACGCCACGGTTCTCATCACAGGCGAAAGCGGGACCGGTAAAGAGCTGGTAGCCCGCGCCCTCCACCAGAACAGCCGGCGCCGCAGCCGCCCCATGATCGCCATCAACTGCGCCGCCATTCCTCACGATCTGTTGGAGAGCGAGCTGTTCGGCCACGTGCGCGGGGCGTTCACCGGCGCGGTCCGCGATCGCAAGGGTTCGGTCGAGCTGGCCGCGGGCGGCACGCTGTTCCTCGACGAGATCGGGGATCTGGCCATGCCCATGCAGGCCAAGCTGTTGCGCCTGCTGCAGGAGCGGACCTATCAGCGGGTGGGCGAATCGCGAAGCCAGCCCACCGATGTGCGCATCCTGGCCGCCACCAACGCGGACCTGGAAGGCGCCATCGCGGCCGGGGCGTTTCGCCAGGATCTGTATTTTCGCCTGGCCGTGATCCCTATCCGTATCCCACCGCTGCGCGACCGGCGCGAGGACATCGCGCCCCTGGCCACCTTCCTGTTGGCGCGGCGGTCCGTGGGGGCGGGGCGCTTGCCCATGCGCTTTTCGCCCGAGGCCATGCGCCTGCTGGAAAACGCGCGCTGGGAAGGCAACGTGCGCCAGCTCATCAACGTGGTCGACTACGTGGTGGCCTTGTGTGAGTCCGCCACCGTGGATGCACGCAGCCTGCCCGAGGATTTCGTAAATGCCCGGCGTGACAACCTGCCCCTGCGGCGCGGTCGCTATCAGGCGGGCGAGCGCGGCGAGGCCGAGGAGGCGCTCATCCGCAGCACCCTGGAAGCCCAGGGCTATCATCGCCAGCGCACCGCTGCAGCCTTGGGCATGGATCGGGCCACGCTGTACCGCAAGATGCGGGGGTACGGCATCCACATCCCAGGCGACGACCAGGACGAGACCGGCTGACGCGAGCCCGATACTATGTTGCAATCGATGTTGCATCGACCGTTGCAACGTATGCAACACCAGTCCTTTTGAACCACAGAGGACACAGAGGACACAGAGGCCGGATGAGAAGGGGTCTCTGATCGGGATCCGGCCCAGCCCCGCCTCTTTCTGTCTCTGTGTCCTCTGTGTCCTCTGCGGTTAGTCCCTCCGATCCGCCCCCTGGCATGTCCCTTGCTGAACCACGGTGCCATGGACATGCAGACCCTCCACCTTCGTGACTTGGCCCTGAGCGACTCGGGGTTCGTGTTCGACCCCATGACCGGGCATTCCTTCACGGTGAACGCCACCGGGTTGTGCGTGCTGCAGGGGCTGAAAGAGGGCAAGAGCCCCGAGGACATCGTCAAGCGTCTGACCGACGGCTTCGAGCTCGAGGCGGGCGAGGATGCTGGCCGCGACGTGCAGGACTTCATCGTGCAGCTGCGAGAATGCGGCCTGGTCAGGTGACCCATGGAGAAGTTGCAGGTCACCGTTGCCGTCACCGGCATGAACGCCACCGACAACCCGGCCCCGGGCGTGGCCGTGGCCCGATCGCTGCGCCATGAGCCGCAGTTCGCCGGCCGGGTCATCGGGTTGGGCTACGATTCGCTCGATCCGGGCTTCTACGCTGACGGGCTCTTGGATGGTGGGGTGATCCTGCCGTATCCGTCGTCGGGGCGGGACGCGCTTCGCGATCGCCTGAACTGGGTGCGCGCGGAGTTTGGCCTGGACGTGTTCATGCCCACTCTGGATTCCGAGCTGCGGGGCGTGCTGGCCCTGGCCGCCGAGCTGGAGCGCGCGGGCACGCGGACCTTTCTGCCCACGCCCGAGTCGCTGGAACGGGTATCGAAGGCGCAGCTGCCCAAACTGGCCAGCGAGGGCAAGATCGACATCCCCGATTCCGAGCCCATCATGACCGTGGACGCCCTGATCAAATTGGGCGGCAAGATGGGTTATCCCCTGGTGGTCAAGGGCGTGTATTACGGCGCGGTGGTCGCGCACGGCGAGGCGGACGCCATCGCGGCCTTTCACAAGTTTGCCGCGCAGTGGGGCCTGCCCATCATCGTCCAGCAGTTCATCGCGGGCGAGGAGTACAACGTCTCGGGCCTGGGCGACGGCAAGGGCAACATGGCGGGTGCGGTGGCCATGCGCAAGACCATGCTCACCGACAAGGGCAAGGGTTGGTGTGGCGTGGCCATCAAGAACCCCGAATTGCTGGCGGTCACCGAGGCCATCATCGGGGCTGTGCAGTGGCGGGGGCCGCTGGAGGTGGAGATCCTGCGCGACGCCCACAGCGGCACCTATTACGTCATCGAAATCAACCCGCGTTTCCCGGCGTGGATCTACCTGTCGGCAGGCGCGGGGCTGAACCTGCCCTATCTGGCGGTGCGCCTGGCCCTCGGGTTGCCGTTGCCGCACCCGCTGCCCGACTACCGCGCGGGCACCATGTTCGTCCGCATCTCGCTCGATCAGATCTCCGAGCTGTCCACCTTCGAGCAACTTTCGTCCGTGGGTGTATTGAGGCCCGCTGAGAAGAATCGCGTGCGTTCCGTCGGAAAGGATCGTCCATGAAGCCCAAGTACGAACGTCCCATCATCGTTCGCCACAGCCTGGCCGGCATGAACAAATTTGGCGCAACCACGGCCATCCGCACACTCACCAGCATCGATGGCGTGCGCATCAGCGATCTGGTCGAAGCTTACGGCTCACCTCTCTTTGTCTTCTCGGAGCGCGGCCTGCGCGAACGCGTACGCGAGCTGCGCGCCCAGCTCGGGAGACGGGTCGCGAGTTTCGATTTGGCGTGGTCATACAAGACCAACTACCTGGGTGCTATCTGCAAGATATTTCACCAGGAAGGATCGCTGGCCGAGGTGGTTTCGGGCATGGAACTGAAGAAGGCCCTGGCCGCCGGCGTGGCGGGTCGGCAGATCCTATTCAACGGCCCCTACAAGAGCGAGGCGGACCTGAACCTGGCTTTCGAAAAGCAGGTCAAGGTTCACCTGGACCATTTGGACGAGCTGGCCTTGGCCGAGAAGGTGGCCGACCACCTGGGCGTGGTGCCCGAGGTGGGCATTCGTGTCAGTATCTCGGAGTTGCCGGTGCCCACTTGGGATCGCTTCGGCTTCCATCTCGAGAGCGGGCGCGCGCTGGAGGCGGCCCGGCGCATCGTGCGCGGTGGGCGGCTGGACCTGCGCACGCTTCACTGCCACATCGGAACCTTCATCGCCGATCCAGAAGCCTATCGCAAGGCCGCCCTGGCCTTGGCCAAGTTGGCCCTGAGCCTGGAGCGCGAGATCGGCATCCGCATCGACACCATCGACCTGGGTGGCGGGTTCGCCTCGCACAACACCCTGCACGCCCAGTATTTGCCGGGTGAAGAGGCCACGCCGGCCCTCGGTGAGTTCATCGAAGCCATCGCCTCGGGGCTGGAAGAGGGCATGAACGGCAGTGAGCCGCCCCGCCTGGTGTTGGAGACGGGGCGCGCCCTGGTGGACGACGCCGGGTACTTGATCGCAACCGTGGTGGGCAACAAGCGGCTGGTGGATCGGCGGCGCGCGGTGATCCTGGACGCCGGGGTCAACATTCTGCCCACCGCCTGGTGGTACAAGCACCGCGTTCAACCGGCGCAGGATGCGTTCGGCACCGCCGAGCCCACCGTGTTCTTCGGTCCCCTATGCATGAACATCGACGTGGTTCGGGACCACATCATGTTCCAGCCCTTGCGGGTCGGCGATCGCGTGGTCGTGCGCCACGTGGGCGCGTACAATCTGACCCAGTGGATGCAATTCATCACCGAGCGACCCAACGTCGTCATGGTGTCGACTAAGGGCGAACACGGCCTCATCCGCAAGGCGGAAACCTTCGAGACGCTGAATCAGCAAGAGGTGGTGCCCTCTTGGTTGTAGCGGTCCCTCGCTGGACGCGCAGCCGCTTCTTGCTCGAAGCGATCTTGCGACCCTACGCCCAGATCGTGTTCTCCAGCGATCTGTCGGTGGGGGCGCTCATCCTGGCGGCCATTGCCTCCTCGCCTCGCTTGGCGCTGGCCACGCTGGCCACGGTGGCCGTGGCCGCGGCGGGCACTTGGCTGTTGGGTATGGGGACCGCGGCGGTGCGTGCGGGTAGCGTGGGGTGCATCGCGGTCCTGACGACGTTGGCCATCACCGTGTTCTCGCCAGATGGCAGCTCGGCCGTGGTGACGGTGTTGGCGAGCGCGCTGCTGGCGGTGTTCTTCTCGGCGTCATTTCAGGCGGTCTTTTCCAACGTGGCCTTGCCCACGCACGCCTTGCCCTTCATCGCCGCCACCTGGGTGATTCACCTGGCCTTGCGGGCCATGCCGGCCTCGGGGTCCTTGACCGATCTGGTGCAGCCCCTATCGTGGCTGCCGGGCGAGCTGTGGAATCCGTCCTGGCTGGATGCCCCGGCGGCCATTGTGTTCCTGCACGGCATGCTGCCCGGGGCGCTGATCATGTTGGCCATTCTGGTGCACAGCCGGATCGCGTTCGTCCTGGCTGTGGTGGGCGCGGCGGTTGCGCTGGGCTTGCGCCTGGGGCTGCGCGCCGGCCAGCCCTGGACCCTGATGGACACCACCGCCTTCTTCAACGCCGTATTGAGCGCCATGGCCATCGGCGGGGTGTGGTTCGTGCCCCAGCCGTCATCGGTGATCCTGGCGGCCGCGGCCGCGGGTCTGGCAGGATTCCTGACGCTGGCTCTCTTTCCGCTGCTGGGTCTTGCCTCACTGCCCGTGATCTCTTTCCCTTTCGTGGTGACCGTGCTGGTGATCCTGACGGCGGCGCGCATGCGGCAGCAGGATCGCTGGCCGCGTTCCTCCATCCCGGCGGAACGGCCGGAGGAGGCGCTGGCCCGTCACCTGGTGCGGGTGCGCCGTTTCGGCAACCTGGCCTGGCTGCCTTTCCGTCTGCCATTCCGGGGCGAGTGGTTCGTGTCGCAAGGGCATGATGGCGAGCACACGCACCGGGGATTGTGGCGCCATGGCCTGGACTTCGAGGGACGCACCCCCGAGGGCAAGGCCCACAAAGACGAAGGCAAGGAGCTGCGCGACTATGTTTGTTACGGCCTGCCCGTGGTGGCCGCGGGCGGGGGAACGGTGGCTTTGGTCGAGGACGGCATTCCCGACAACCGTCCCGGCGAATTGAACACACGCGACAACTGGGGCAACGCCGTGGTCATCCGGCACGGCGAGGGCCTCTTCTCCGTGTGCGCCCACCTGCAACCCAAAAGCCTGCGCGTGAAGGTGGGCGACGTGGTCACGCCGGGCATGGAGATCGGCCGCTGTGGCAACTCGGGCCGCTCGGCGGTTCCGCACCTGCACTTTCAGGTCCAACGCGCCAAGGTGCTGGGCAGCCCCACCATCGCCTTCGATTTCGGTGACGTGGTCTTACGCAAAGAGGACAGCTTTCAATTGAGCAATCACACCGTGCCCAAGCAAGGCGATGTGGTTCGGCCAGCCCAGCGCGACGACGAGCTGGCGCGGGTGATGTCATGGGCGCCGGGGAGCGCCTTCGAGTTGAGCGAGCCGGCCACAGGGCGGGTCGAGCGCGCGCGCGTCGAGATCGATCTGTACGGCACGCGCAGCCTGCGCTCGAACCAGGGCCGGGTGATCTTCGATGCCTACGACAACGGGCTGGTGCTGGCGGATTACGGCGGCAGCTCGGAGTCGCTCTTGCGCTACTTGCTGCTGACCTGGGCGCGTCTGCCTTTTGACCTGTCGGCCAATCTGAGATGGACGGACACCCTGTCGCGTCGCTTGTTGATGCCCAGTTGGCTGCGCTTCCTGGCGGACCTATGGGTGGTGGTGGTGCCCGAGTTCGGCAAGCTGGAGGTGGAATACAGCATGCGCCGTGAAGAGGGCAGGGTGCTGGTGGAGGGCAAGGCCGAAAGCTGGAAATCGCGATCCCGCCTGTCGCTGTCAGGCGAGGCGCACGCTATCGACATCGAGCACGCGGGCAAGCGCACCCAGATCACCCTGAAACCCGTCGAGCCTTCCGACGAGCAGGAGACGACATGAGATCGCGTTGCGTGATCGTGCTCATGATGATGCTGCTGGGGGCGCGCAGCGCTGCAGCCGAGGAGAGTACGGGAAGTGCCTGGGATCGCTCCGTGGCTTTGGAGGTCGCCGGACAGTTGGTGGAAGCCGAGCGGGTGATGGTGCAACAGTACGGCGATCACCCCGAGAACTACTGGGCCGGCTTGCGCCTGGCCTATCTGGCGCTTCTGCAGGAACGCTATGAGGACGCGCGGACGCGCTATCAAGGCCTGCGGCAACGGCCGGAAGCCGAGGGCGACAGCGATGTGGTGCGTGGCCTGGCCTCCGCGACCGCGGGCGTGGGATGGGAGCGTGTCCGGCAAGGGGAGGCTGGCCAAGCGCGTGTCCAGTTCCAGAAGGCGTTGGAGATCGATCCGGCGAACCAGAGTGCCGCCAAGGGACTGGCCACGTTGGCAAGCCGACCCTGGATCTTTCCCGAGGTGTGGAGCGGCGTCGCCGGCAATTCCCTGGCTCGAGAACAATGGACAGGGTGGGCGAGCTACGCCCAGCTGGCCTTGGCCTTCTCCGATCTGCTGACCGTGCGGGCCTCGGGGCGTTTCGTCTCGTACTGGAACACCGGCAAGCGCTCGCGCTGGGCCTTCTCCAAACGCAAGCCATCGTCGTGGACGCTGGATGAGGAATTCTTGGGAGTGGCGCACGAGTCGCGCTGGTGGGGCGCGGAGTTGGTGGGCGCGCGCTCTGACACCAGCGCAAGCAACGCCATCTTGGGCGGCGCGGGCCGCCTGCGCCTGGGCAGCACCTGGGGCGCGAGCGTGCAAGGGGCGGCGCTCTCCGCCAAGGACGGACCCACCAACTTCCAGGCGCGCCCCATGGCTTTCCTGTGGCTGGGCAAACACGTGGGGCTGCAAGCCGGCGCGCGCCTAACCTGGGACGATCGGGGCCATGGGGCGAGCGTCAACGCTGGCCTTTCGCTCCTCTTCCAATCCTTCTCGTTCTTGATGGAAGGGCATCTGGGGGACGAGTATTGGTCCTTCGGGTTCGCCGGCCCGTCCATCATGTCGTTCGAGGCCAAGACGACCTACGGCGCTTGCGCCACCGTGCTTTGGTCCTTGAACGAGAGTGTTCGGCTGGCCTTGCAAGGTGAGGGCGAGCGCCTGCACCAAGACAGCGCCACCGGGGTCTATTGGAGCGCTTCGGCGGGCGTCCAACTGAGCTTGGGTGCCCAGTGACAAAGGAGAACCGTACATGAGGACACACCGTCTGCTGCTGACATGGCTCGTGGCTGTTGGTTTGCTCTGGGCAGCGCCCCGTGCCTTGGCCGAGCCCGCGGATCTGTACCGTCAGTCGTACCAGTTGGAGGCGAAAGGCGACTACAGCGGTGCCCTGACGCGAATGCGCGAGGTACGCAAGGCGGCGGGGGCCTCGTATTTCCTTTCCTTGCGTACCGGCTGGCTGCTCTATCTATCCGCCGACTATGCCGCCGCCGAGAAGAGCTATCGCGAGGCGGTGGCGGCCAAGCCTGGCGCCATCGAAGCCAAGATAGGCTTGTCTCTGGTGCTGTACGTCGAACAGAAATGGAAGGAGCTGGAGACTACGTGCAAGCAGGTGTTGGCCGAGGATGCCAAGAACGCGGTGGTGCGGGCGCGCATGGCCGCCGGCTACTACGGCGCGGGAAACTACGCTGACGCCGCGGCCCTCTACCGCAAGCTGGTCGAGGAATACCCGGGCGAGCTGGACTACCAAACCGGGTACGCCTGGGCTCTGCAGCGCATGGGCAAGCGCGAGGAGGCCCGCAAGCTCTTCCAGGCGGTGCTGGCGGTGTCCCCCGACAACCTGAACGCCAACCAAGGCATGGCCGCGAAGTAAGCGAAGCGCCCGAGCGAGCGGCGCTCAAGGGCCGCTCGGCAGGTCCAGTCGATGGTCGACGACGATCCCTTTTGCCCGGGCTTGGGGTAGGGTGTGCCCATCGTGAGTGCCATCGAACACCTGCTGCAGGAATCAGCCTTTGACGAAGAAACCTTTGAACGTCTGCAAGTCACCGCGCCCTTGGTCGAGAAGGAATTCACCGGCTGCACCTTTCGTGGCCTCAAGGCCGACGTCAGCACCTGGAAAAACGTGCGCTTCGAGGACTGCACCTTCGAGAACTGCGAGCTGACGCGCGCCCAGTTTCCCCATACGCGCTTCGCGGGCGTGGCCTTTCGAGGGTGCAAGCTGATGGGCATCGATTGGTCCACCATCGCCCCCAATCCCACGCTGTCCTTCGACAGCAGCGACTTGCGCTACACCTCGTTCGTGAAGGTGAACCTGCGCAAGACGACCATCCGTGGCTGCAAGGCCTGCGAGTGCAACTTCATCGACTGCGCCCTCATGGAATCGGACTTCTCCGATACCGATCTGACCGGCGCCAACTTCGACGCGTCGGATCTCACCAAAGCCAACCTGACCACTGCACTGGGCGCCTTCATCGCCCCCGGCAAGAACCGCGTGAAGGACACGCGCATCTCGGTGGAGACCGCCGTGTTGATGGCCATGGCGCAAGGGATGAAGGTCGTGGGCTACGGCGAGACGCGTTCGGGTAAGCGTTCATGAGTAACCTGATGTCGACGGGGCGCCGCTTCGATAGCGGCACCCTCGTGCTGTCTCTTGGCCTCGCTGTGTGGGCCGTTGGCTGTGGGGGGGCGGACAAGCCTGTTCCCGCAGGCCGAGCCCGCCGCGTCTAGCGTGTACCTGAAGATCTCGTCTGACACGAAGACCGTCGGCTTCTACTACTCTCTCGACAACAGGACCTGGCAGCTCATCCGCCTGTTCAAGAACGAGTATCCCGCCACTCTCTGGCTTGGCGTCAGTGCTCAGTCCCCGACCGGGAGGGGCACGAGCGTGCTGTTCCAGGATTTGGCGCTGACCCCAACGAGCATCACGGATTTCCGGCTGGGTCGGTAACTGGGGCCGCGCAGAGGGGAGCAGCCGATTCGCGTCGGCGGCACCGACATCGGGTGGCTAG
>CAZHUY010000058.1:2662-30895 GCA_964535465.1 uncultured Myxococcales bacterium | reverse complement strand
GGGGAAGCCGTAGGTGTCGTACAGCTTGAAGGCGACCTGGCCAGGGATGACCTTTCCTTCCAGCTTGGCAGCCTCATCGTCGAGGATGCGCATGCCGCGGTCCAGGGTGTCGCGGAAGCGCTTCTCTTCGAGGTCGGTGATCTCGAGGATGGTGCTGCGCCGTTCGCGCAGTTCGGCGTAGGTGTCGCCCATCAGATCGATGACCTGGGCCACGATGCCCGACAGGAACGACTCGCGGATGCCGAGCAGCCAGCCGTGATAGATGCCGCGCCTCATGATCCGGCGCAGGGTGTACTCGCGCGTGGTCTTTTCCGGGAAGACGCCATCGGCGATCAGGAAGGCGGTGGCGCGCGCGTGATCGGCAATGGCGCGCATCGACACGGAGATCGAGTTGGCGGCGAAGTCGCTGGGCACGAAGGCCTTGCCGGTGAGCCTCTCGACCGCCCCGATGAGCGGGCGCAGCAGATCGGTCTCGTAGTTGGTGCGGAAACCGCCCAACACGGCGCACAGACGCTCCAGTCCCATGCCGGTGTCCACCGAGGGCTTGGGCAAGGGTCGACGCGTACGATCCGGGAGCTGCTCGAACTGCATGAACACCAGGTTCCAGATCTCGATCCAGCGGTCGCAGTCGCAAGCGGGGCCCAGACACGGGCGGCCGGCCGCGACCTCGGCGCACGGGATGTCCTCGCCCTGGTGGTAGTGAACCTCGCTGCACGGGCCGCAGGGGCCGACCTCGCCCATGGCCCAGAAGTTGTCCTTGTCGCCGAGCCCCAGCACGCGGTCGTCGCCCACGCCCGCCACCTTCTTCCACAAGGCGCGCGCCTCGTCGTCGCTGTGGTGGACCGTGTAGACCAGGCGCGAGCGATCGATGCCGTAGCCCTTGATGAGCCACTCGTAGGCAAAGGCGATGGCCTCGGCCTTGAAGTAGTCGCCGAAGGAGAAGTTGCCCAGCATCTCGAAGAAGGTGTGGTGTCGGGCGGTGCGTCCCACGTTCTCCAGGTCGTTGTGCTTGCCGCCGGCGCGCACGCACTTCTGCGAGCTGGTGGCGCGCGGGTGCTTGGCCTGCACCTTGCCCGTGAAGATGTCCTTGAACTGGTTCATCCCTGCGTTGGCGAAGAGCAGGGTGGGATCGTTGGCGGGGACCAAGGACGAACTGGGCGTTTCCTGGTGGCCTTGCGAAACGAAATAGTCGAGGAATTGGCGACGGATCTTTGAAGAGACGGGGGATGACATGGACGCGGGAGATTAGCAGCCCAGGGCCAAAGTCTCCATGTTTGTCCTGGCCCCGGCCCCCTCCGGTGCGTCCGCTCCCAAACGCGCAATTCGGGCGCCACGCCGAGCTTTTAGGGGAGCTGGAGGTACGCCCCGAATGACAATCCTCCTGGCCTTGCCGTCCAACCCCGGCAAAATGATTCTAGGGGAATGGATCGGGGCCAGAAGCCAAGGAGGGCAGCATGTGGTTGGTGATGGGGATCGTGCTCGTCGTTTTCTGGGCGCTCTCGTTCGTGGTCTTCAAGGTCACGAGCTGGGCCCTTCACCTGCTCATCCTCTTCGCCGCCCTTGCCGGCATCATGCAATTGGTGCGTTGGTTTCGTGAGCGAGGATCCAAGCCCTGAGATGGGGACCGGCGCATCGACGGACGTGCGGTTGCTCGCCCGGTGAGATTACTCTTCCGCGTTCACCGTTCGTTGGTCGACGTACGAGCGGTCGGGGCTGTAGCCGCGCAGGACGTAGACCAGAAGGCCGGGCAACACGAAGAGGCTGGTCACCGCGCCGAAGGTGATACCGACCGCCACGGCGGTGGCCAGCGGGCGTTGTACCTCGGCGCCCGCGCCTTGCGACAAGGCCATGGGCAGAAAGCCGAGCGCGGCCACGGCGGTGGTGCTGAGGACGGCGCGCACCACGGAGGACGTGCCATCCGCGACGGCTTCTTCCAGATCCTGGTCGCCCCCCAGACGACGCAGGACCTCTTGGCCGATGACCACGCCGTTGAGCACGGCGACACCCCCAAGCGCGATGAAGCCGACCGCCGCCGACAGGCTGAAGGGCATGCCGCGCAGGAGCAGCCCCAGCATGCCGCCGGTGAGCGAGAGCGGCACGGTGGCGAACACCGCCAGCGCCACGCGCACGTTGCGGAACATGAAGAGCAGCATGCCGAAGATGATGGCCACCACCGCGGGAATGACGATCTGCAGCCGCTTCTGCGCCCGGTCGAAGTTCTCGAACTGCCCACCCCATTCGATACGGTAACCGGGCGGTAAGGGGACCTTCTCGGCCACCGTCTTCTGCGCCTCGTTGACCCAACTGACCAGGTCGCGCCCGCGCAGGTTCACGTCCACGCGCACCGCCCGCTGCCGGTTCACGCGTCGGACCGAGGCTGGACCATCGCCCTCCGACAGGGACACCACGTCACGCAGGGGGACGGTGTTGCCGTTCATGGTCTCGACCTGCAGGTTGCCCAGGCCCTCGGGCGTGGCGCTGGAGGGTGGTTGCAGGACGCGCAGGTCGAAACGGCGCGCGCCCTCGTACAGCTTGCCGACCTGGGCCCCCTCGCGCGTGGACGCGATCACCTCGAAAGCATCCTCGACCTTCACGCCGTAGGCCGCCAGCTTCTGCCGGTCCACCACCGCGTTGATCACGGGCTGCCCCAGGATGCGCTCGACGCGCACGTCGCCGGTCCCTTGAATGCCGCGAATGGTCTCGCGCAACTCGTTGGAGAGGCGAGCCAGCTCGTCCAGCGACGTGCCATAGGTCTGGATGGAGACGTCGGCCCGTGACCCGCTGATGAGCTCGTTGGTGCGGTCTTCGATGGGCTGGGAGACCGAAACGTAGGTGCCGGGGACGCGGTTCTCGATGGCGTCCTTGAAGCGCTCCGAGAGCTCATCGAAGGTCTTGGCGCTGGTCCAGGTTTCGATGGGGCGCAGGCGCACCATCATGTCGGTGTTGTCGGGGCCGACCACCTCGACGGCGATCTCCGAACGTCCGGTCATGGCCAGGGTGGTGACCACCTCGGGGAACTCGTGCAGAACTCGCTCGGCGGCCAGATCCAGCTCGCGCGCCTTGGCCAGCGAGATGCTGGGCGCGCGACGGATGGTCACCACCGCATCGCCTTCGAAGATGCGCGGCACGAATTCCGCGCCGGCGGCGCCAAAGCGCCACGCCGTGGCCAGCAACGCGATCACGGCCGCGCCCAGGAACCACAGGCGTTTGGCGATGATCGCGCGAACCACGGAGGCATAGGCGGCGGCCACGCGGTCCATCCAGACGGGGCCGTGCTGTTTGCGCGGGGCCACCAGCAGAGTGAGCACGGCCGGGAAGAAGAAGATGGCATAGGCGAGGGCGCCGAACAGGGCCAAGGCCATGGTCAGGGCCATGGGACGGAACATCTTGCCTTCCACGCCTTCCAGCGTGAGCAGCGGCAGATACACCAACATGATGATGGCCACGGCAAAGGCCACGGGCCGGGCGGCCAGCTTGGCCACGTTGCCGTACTCCTGGGCCCGGCTGGCGCCGACCAGTCTGCGACCGGTGGTGGCGGTAATGACCGCCTCCAGGACCACGATGGGGCCGTCGGCCAAGAAGCCGAAATCGATAGCCCCCAGGGACATCAGATCGCCGGTGATCCCGAAGGCCCGCATGCCCAGCAGCGCGACCGACATGGCGGCGGGGATGCCCAGGATCACCGCCAGGGCTCCGCGCAGGGTGCCGAGGAAGAGCGCCAGAACCACCATGACGATGAGCACGCCCTCGGCCAGGTTGGTGGCCACCGTCTTGATGGTTCGCCCCACGAAATCGGCGCGGTCATAGATGGTCTCGATGGCCACGCCGGCGGGCAAATCGCGCCGAATCTCTTCAATCCGTTGTCCCACGGCGCGAACCACGTCGCGGCTGTTGGCGCCCAGGATCATCATCACGGTTCCGGCCACCGCCTCGCTCTTGCCGTTGTGGGTGATGACGCCATAGCGTAGGGCCGGACCGACCTTCACCTCGGCCACGTGGCGCACCAGCACGGGGCTCTGTCCCGGGACCAGGCGGATGGCCACATCGGCGATGTCCTTCTCGTCGCGCAACAGACCCTCGCCGCGCACCACGTACGATTCCGACCCGCGATCCAGATAGCCACCGCCGGCGTTTTGGTTGGCGCCGCGCAGGGCATCGATGACGTGCCTGAGCGTCAGACCGTGCGCCATCAGACGCTGGCGATCGACCAGCACCTGATACTGCTTGAGAAAGCCGCCCGTGGTGTTGACCTCGACCACACCGGGAACGCCCCGCAAACGGGGGACGATCTCCCAGTCGAGCAGGGTGCGCAGTTGCATGGGGGTGTGGTGGGTCGAGCGCACCACGAAGGTGTAGATCTCGCCCAATCCGGTGGACAGCGGCGCCAGCTCGGGGGTCCCCGAGCCGGGCGGCAGCTCGGCCTCGATGCCGCGCAGGCGCTCGGCCACCAGCTGGCGCACGAACCAGGCGTCCATCCCCTCGCGAAAGACGACGGTGACCGAGGCCACGCCGCTGTCCGCCATGCTGCGCATCTCGGTTGCGCCGGGCACGCCGTTGAGCGCGTTCTCGATGGGGATGCTGACCGCGTTTTCGGCTTCGACCGCCGACAAGCCACCCGTACGGGTCAGGATCGAAACCTGAACGGTCGACGTGTCCGGCATCGCATCGATGGGGAGGGTGTAGGCGGCGTAGCCACCGGCAGCCAATAGGATAACGAGCAGTCCCACGACCGCTCCGCGCATTCCGATGGACGCAAGAACCAGACGTTCAAACATGGTGGCTTCGCGAGGCTAGCGGAAGATCTCCGATTTGAGCGCGAACATGCCGCCCACGACGACCTGTTCGCCCTCTTTCAGCCCCTGCAGGACGGCCGTGTACTCGGCATCCTGAGGACCGAGGGTGACCCGGCGGGGCTCGACGGCGTTGCCCTGGGACAGCATGACGAAGACGGTGGCGTTGCCGTCGACACGGGTGATGGCCGCGCGAGGCACGGCCAGAGACTTTTCGGCCAGAGCGGTGCTGTGAATGCGGGCTTGCACCGATTGGCCGGGACGCATGCTGAGGTCCGGGTTCTCCACCACGACGCGCACGGGGACCGTGCGGGTCTCGACGTTGATGACGTCGCCCACGTGGTCCACGCGCCCCTTGATGGGCGGGCCCGGGACCCCTTGTAGCGTCAGCTCGACCTCGTTCCCCTCGCGCACCGAGAGCTGGTCGCGTTCGAAAACCGCGAGCTGCACCCAGACCGTGCTCAGATCGGCGATCTCGAACACGGTGTCCGAGGGTTCCACCGTCTGACCGCGCACCAGCTTGGCCGACACCACCTTGCCGGCCACCGGGCTGCGCAGCACCAGGATGCCGGTCTTTTCATCCAGATCGCCGCCCATGGCCTGCACGGCTCGTTCGGCGGCGATGCGTTCGGCGCGGGCCACCTCGTAGTTGGCCTTGGCCATCTCGGCTTCCTTCTCGGGCGTGATGCGCGCGTCCGCCAGGCGACGCTCGCGCTTCATGTCGTTCTGGGCCGCGAGCTCGCGCGCCCGTGCGGCAAAGACCTGGGCCTCGGCGCGCCCCAGCTCGGCGCTTTCGATCTCGGTCAACACGTCTCCCGCCTTCACCGTGTCGCCCATGACCTTGGCCACGCGGCGGGCACGGCCGGTGATGCGGGCCCCGATGGCCGCGAACTTGCGCGAATCATAGGTCACGGTGCCAGTCACGCTCACCTCGGGCAAGATGCTCCGCGGCGTGGCGGGTGCGGTGGTGATGCCCGCGCGCTGGGCGAAGGTCGACGAGTAACGAATGATCTCCCCGTCGAGCACGGGGGCATCGCGCAGCGGGGCCGCCGCGCTGGACGGGTTGGTCTTCGAGCCGCGCATCAACCACACCGCCAGCGCGCCCCCCAACACCACGACCCCAAGCAGGATCAAACGACGCCGGCTGCGAGACCGGCGCCCGGCGCCTTCTTGTGAAGGCTTCTTGTCCACGGATCGCAACGCCGCTTCCGCCTCAGGAGCGCTCATCGAACCAACCTCCGGTTAGCAGGGCAACCTGGGCGCGTTCCGCCCAGAGTTCTTTCAGCAAAGCCAGGCGCGCCGCCTTCATCTGCACCAATTCGTGAGCGGCGGTCGTCAGCCTAAAGATGTCGAAACGCCCCGAGCGCCAGCCGGTTTCCACCAATTGCAGGCGCTGCTCGGCCGCCGGGATACCCTCGCGGGTCAACTGGTCCAGCTCGGCCAGGCGGGCGACGTAGCTGGCCATGAGAGCGCGCAGGTCGAACTCCAGGCGCCGGCGCTCGATCTCCAGGCGAAGATTCTCGGTGTAGCGCTCGGCCGAAACCAGGGCGCGGGGACCTTGATTGCGCTGGGCCAAGGGAAGCTCGATGGACAGACCCAGGTTGGCGAAGGTGGGGGACAGCGGGGAGGCATCGATGCCCGCGGTTAGTCCCAATTTGGGGCGGACTTCGCGGCGCAGGCGCTCATCGGTGGCCGAGAGCAGCGCCAGCCGGGCCTGCAGCACCTTGAAATCGGGGCGATGGGCTAGGGCATAGGTCACAAGCGTTTCCACCGCAGGAGGCGGCGGGGGCCGGGCGGCCGAGGTGGTGAGGTGCAGACCGGTGTCGGCGTCGAGCCCCAGAAGATAGCGAAGCTCGATCTCGGAGGCGGTGAGCTCGCCTTCGGCGCGGTGAAAATCGGCGCGCAGGGTGGCCAGCTCGATACGGGCCGAGGTGACCTCGATGTCGCTGCCCGCCCCGGCGGTCAGCCGATCCTGGGTGGCGGCCAGGATGCGCTCCGCGATGGCAAGGGCATCCTTGGTCTGCTCGATGCGCAGCCTGGCCAGCAAAGCCGCGGTGTACACACGCATGACCTGGGCCTGCACCTCGACCCGGTTCAGAGCCAGCTCGGCGCGCGCCAGCTCGACCCGTTTGTCGGCCTCCTGCATGCGCGAGCCCGGCACATCGCCCAGCTCGAAGAGGAACTCCAGTGATGAAGCGTAGCCAATTTCCCCGCGGCTCTCGCGATCGATGCCAGGCCGGCCGTCGAAGGAGAAACGAGGATTCACCGGCAGCCGGACTCCGGCCCCGACCTTGGTCGCGGCGGCCTCGCGCACGCGCGATTCGCCCAGCCGCAGGGAGGGCGCCATCTGCTCCCCCAGCGCCATGGCCTCGCTCAGGGAGAGCGCGCGCTGTCGCTTTCGCTCGAGATCATCGTCGGCCAGCCCAACGGGCAGCAAGCCAAAGAATCCGGCGGTCAGGGCGATGGTGGTGACAGGAAGCTTTCTCATGCGGGGTGTGGGTCCACTCCCTAATTGAATCGAGCCGCGGAATATTCCAGGAAGATGTTCCGCGATGCGATTCTGGGAGCGGTACGAGCGCAGCCGCTGTCTTGGCATCCAAGACTCAACAAAGCAAGGGCGCGGTCCCGCCCGGCGGTATCCGGTGGGCTACTTGGCCCACTTCAGGCTCGAGGCGAGCGTCACCTGTCCCTTGGGGAGCTTGTCGAGCGCCGCCTTGTAGGTCGTGCTCTTGAACTTCTCCTGCTCCTTCTCGGCGGCCTCGGAGGACTTCTTGCCCATGCCGATGACCTGGAAGGTGAAGGCGGCGTGCGAGGCAATCTGCTCTTGCAGGCGGGCCAGGGTGTTGTCGAACTGTTCGCGGGTCACGCTGATCTTGACCACCGGCTCTTCCTTGTAGATGCCGTTGAACACGAACTCCTTCAAGGTCTCGACCTTGCTGAACATGCTGGTCATGAACTCGGCCCAGGTGGCCAGGGCGGAGTTGGTCCTCAGGTTGGCCACGTATTCGTCCTTGCCCATCTCCAGATACGGGTAGGAGATGGTGACCGAGGACCGGGCGGCATCGAAGGTGTAGGTGGTCTTGTGGGTGAACGTCTCGTCGTAACGAGCGACCTTCTTCTTCTCGGCGATGTGGCAGGTGTCGTTCAGGTCTTCGGCCAGCGCCTGTTCGCCCTGCGTGCTCCAGACGTAGGCCCGCTCCACCTGCTCGGCGAAGTCGTACTTCATGTTGTTCTCGCAGCGAGGGGCGGTGTCCTTCTGCTCGCGGATGACCTTGGCCACGGCACGCGCCGGGTTGCCGGTCTGGGCATCGCTCTCGTTGGCGAAGAGCAAGGCCTCCACGTGGATGGGCTCGAGCGGGGTGCGCTTCATGGCGTAGGCGTACATCACCTTGAGCGGCCCGTAGAGCTGGTCGCGCTTGGCGGATTGGGTCAGTCCGGCGCGCAGGATGACCTTCAGGCCGTCGCCCGGGCCCGATACGTCGTCGGCCACGATCTTGAACTTGGGGACGTTGGCCGGTATCTCCGGCTGTTCACAGCAGACCTTGGGCGCCACTTTCTTCTCACACGCGTTCGTGAAGAGCAATGCGCCAATGGCAAGTTGGGAGAGAGCGAGTTTGCCATACATCCCTGGTTTCATGATGGGACCTCCGTTGTGGGCGAAGCGGGCACAGAATACACACATTGACCGAAGCCTCCCAGGGTTCTTTCTCGAATGAAACCGAGGGCCGCCAGACAAGGCCTCGCGCGCCGTCGCGTTTGCGGCAAACTTTGCGTCCGCCACCGGCGGGATTCCGATTAGTTATCGGCTGAAAGAGGTATAGTCGGAACTCCGTCCCGACTAGCCGCCAACCTCCAAAATCGGGGACCCGGATCGTGATCATGAACAACGACCTTTCAACCGCACTTGCGACGCTGAGATCGGACCCAGATGATGGCCAGGCCTTGTCTTGCTTGGCCAACCAGAAACCCGACGAGGCCAGTGCCGGCGAGCGAGACGCCGTGCTGGTGGCCCTGGGAGCCGAGCGCGCCTGGCACACCGACCGGGAGAACGTGGAGGTCTGCTTGCTCCTGCTCGATCAGGAACTGGCGTGGGCCCATGATCCCGTCCGTCGCGCCACGCTGTTCGTCGAGAAGGCACGCCTGCTCCATCGCGAGATGTGCCGTTGGGAACCGGCGCATGCCTGTGTCGACGAGGCCCTGGAGATCGTGCGCAACCATCCCGCCGCCGCCGAGTTCAAGCGCGTGCTCGACGAGGAGGAGGCTGGCTGGCAGGAACGCGCCGATACCTTGGTTCGTCAGGCCAAGGACGCGGGCGAGACCCCAGCCGCAGCCTCGTTGCTCGCGGCCGCCGGCGAGTTGTACACGCGCTTCCATCCCCTGACCGACGAGGGCGAGAACCTCCTGCGCAAGAGCTTGGAGCTCGACCCGCGCCAGCATCGCGCCGATGTCTTGCTGGAACGACTGTTGCGTGCGGCCAATCGCAAGAAGGAGCTGGCCGCGCACTTCAAACGGAGGATCGCGGCCGCGAGCATTCCGCAGGACCAGGCGGCAGCCCACGCCGCGGCCGGCCGACTGGCCGAACAGGGCAAACGCTTCGACCGGGCCTTGGAACACTACCGCGAGGCCCTGACCCTGGCCCCCAGCAACGAGCGAGCCCTCCTGGGCGTCGCGCGGCTGCTCGGCAGCCGGGATGAGTGGGGCGAGGTGGCCAAGCTCTACGAGGCGGCCTTGCGCTCGCTCAAACGCGGAGCCAACGAAGTCCCCTTCCTGCTGGCCCTGGGCGAGATCCAGTGGAAGCACCTGGGTCAGATGGATCAGGCCGAGTCCTGTTTCCGCCGCGCCAAGAAGAGCAGCCCGACCGCTCCGGCCATCCTGGATTTCTACCGAGACTACCACCTGAAGCGGGACGAGATCCCGCAGCTCTTCACCCTGTTGGCTCAGGCGCAAAAGACCGAGACCGATACCGACGCGCGCGTGCGCTTGGGCATCGAGATGGCCGAGATGGCCGAGCGCCGTCCCCAACTGCTGGAGAAGGCGGTCGACACCTGGAAGGGCCTCCTGCGCTTGCGTCCGGGGCTGCCCGAGGCGGTGGCGGCCCTGCGGCGCCTGTACACCAAGACCGAGAAGTGGAACGCGCTGCTCGAGCTGTTGAAGGATCGCTGCGAGTCTCTCCCGGCCGAGGCGGCCGAGGAGAAGGTGTCCTTGATGTTGGAGATGATTCCCATCTACCGGGACCACCTCAGGCTCGAGGTGATGGTGGTGAACACCTATACCGCCATCCTCAACCTGAATCCCAACCACGCCGAGGCCCTCTCGGCGCTGGCCGAGCGCTATCAGGCGCAGGGGCGCTGGGGGGATTTGGCCAACATCCTCTCCCGGCAGGCGCAAGGCGCCGCGGACCCGGCGGTCAAGGTGGCCCTCTATCACCGGGTGGCGCAGCTCTGGCTGGAGAAGTTCAACAACCACCACAACGCGGTGACGGCTCTCGAGAAGGTGCTGGAGCTTTCCCCTCATGACGAGAAGGCGCGCACCAGTCTGCGTGAGATCTACACGCGGGCGCGCTCGTGGCGTGCGCTGCTGGACTTCATGCGACGCGAGCTGCCGCTGCTCGATGGTCCCGCCCGCCAGGCGCGTCTGGCCGAGATGGCGGCCCTGGCCGCGGATCGCCTGGCCGATCTCCGCCAAGCCATCGCCCTGTGGAACGAGGTCCTGGAATTGGCCCCGCAGAATCGCGATGCGGCCGTGGCCTTGTCGGTGCTGTACGAACGCGAGAAGCGTTGGCCGGCCTTGGCCGAGATCCTGGGCCGGCTGGCCGAGGCGGCTGGCGGCGATGGCACGCCCGAAGGCTGTGCCTTGTTGGAGAAGCGCGGCCTGATCCTGTTCGAACGTTTGAACGCGCCCGGCCCCGCGGTCGAGGTGTTGGCGCGCGTGCGACGCACGCAGGCCGAGAATCCACGTGTCTTGCGTGCCCTGCGCGACGCCTATTCCCAGATGGGCGACTTCGATGCGCTCGAAGAATTGTACGCGTCCCGATCGGCATGGGATGAGCTGTGCGAGGTGTTCTCGCAGGTGGCCGAGCGCACCAGCGACACCGCGATCCGCGTGCGCCTGCTCGGTCGCGTGGCCGAGGTCGCGCGCGACAAGCTGAAGCAGCCCGAACGCGTGCTCAAGGCCTACGAGGGCATTCTGGCCACCGACGCCAACAACCGCGTGGTGGCTCGGGCCGCGGCCGAGCTGTACGAATCCTTCGAACGCTGGGGCCGCCTCTTGGCCACCTACGAGATCCTGCTCGGCCCCGAAGCGGATCCCGCGTTGTCCACGGGCGAGAGCCTGGCCATCCTGGAGCGGGCGCGCTACATCTGCGAAACCAAGCTGGACGCCAAGTCGCTGGCTTTCAAGTGGTGCGCGCGCGCCTACCGTCTGGCGCCCAGCGATCCCGACGTGTACGCGGATTTGGAGCGGGTGGGTGAGGCGGCCGAGGAATGGGAGGCCTTGCTGGGGCTTCTGGCCGCCCGTCTGGACATCCAGGGCGAGCAGGCGCCGAGCGCCGAGGAGCGCCTGAACCTGTTGCGCCGCTGCCTCTTCATCTCCGGCGAGCGGGTGGAACGGCCCGACGATCTGAAGCGCTTCGCTGACCAGATCCTCGCCTTGCAACCGGGCGACGAGCAGGCCGAGACCGCGCTGCTCAAGCTCTACACGCGCGGCGAGCGTTGGCCCGAGCTCATCGCCTTGCAGTATCAGCGGCAGGCACGCTTCGCCGATCCGATGTTGCGTGCCGAGCTTCTGATGCGCATCGCCCGCATGCAGGAAGAGTATTTGGCCGACCGTGCGGCGGCGGCCAAGACCTTGCGTGAAGCCTGCGACGTCGAGCCGGAGAACCTGCGCCTGGTGCGCGAGCTGGCCCGCATCCTGGAGGCGCTGGGCGACACGCGCGGCCTGGTCGACGTGCTTCGTCGCGAGTCCAACTTGTGCGCCGATGAGCAAAAGGCCGGCGTGTTCCTGCGCATGGGCAAGTTGCTGGACACCTCCTTGGCGCAACCCGGTCCGGCCTCCGAGGCCTACCTGCAGGCTCTGGAGGTGGACCCCATTTCGGCCGAGGCGGTGGAGGGACTGGAACGACTCTTCTCCGCCGGTGTGGTGGCGCAGACCGACATCCCACGGGTGGCTGCCCGACTTCTGCCGTACTACGAGTTGACCGAGCGTTTTCCCAAGTGGGCCGGCATGCTGGAGGCGCTGATCGCGGTGACCGAGAGCGCGAGCGAGCGTCGGCCGCATCTCGATCTGCTGGCCGATCTCTACCAGGGCCCGCTCAGCGACGCGGTCTCGGCCTTCGGCGCCGTCCTGCGCGTCTTCGAGGTGGATCCGGGCGATGTGGCCACGCGCGAGCGCGTGATCCAGTTGGCCACCGACGCGGGCAAGCTGCCCGTGCTGGCCGAGAGCGCGCGCAAGATCCTGACCTCCACCGAGCAGCCGGGGCCACGGCAAGAGATCCTCATGCTTCTCGCCGAGGTCGAGGGGCGACAGCCCGAGCACGGGAAACAGACCGAGGCGGCCCTGCGCGAGGTTCTCGAGCTGGATCCGCTGCACGGCGGGGCCTACCGGGCCTTGGCCCGGCTGGTGCGCGATGGCGAGCGTTGGGAAGCCTTGCGCGATCTGATCGAGGCGCGCGAGAAGCACGTCCCCGAGGTGAAGGAGCGCTTGGCCCTGCTGTGGCAAGCGGTGGAGATCGACGAGGCCTTGCTCTATGACCGGGAGCACGCCACCGGACTCTTGCGTCGGATCACCGAGCTGGATCCCAAGGACCTGCGGGCCTGCCGCGTCCTGGAACGCAACTACGCCGCGGCCGAACGCTGGCGCGATTTGGACGATCTGCTGGTCCACGAGGTCGACCTGGTGCCGCGCGATGAGTGGCCCGAGCTGAGACTGCGTCGCGCGGAGTTGGCCCTGGTGCGTTTCAGCCAGGCCGGCGAGGCCTTGGACCTTCTGGCCGAGGTGTTGGAGCAAGTCCCGGCCCACCCGCGCGCCATCGGTTTCATCGAGCGCGTCTTGGACGATCCCGATCAGCGGCGACGCGCGGCCAACATGCTGGATCCCATCTACACCGCCACCGGGAACTGGGCCCGTCTGGTGGAGATCCTGGATATCGAGCGCGAGGGCCAGGAGGGTTCCGCGGGGGTGGAGTTGCTGGTGCGCAAGGCCCAGGTGCAAGAGGCCAATCTGAAGGACGTGGCCGCGGCCTGGGAGACCCGTCGCGAGGTGCTGATCCACGATCCGAGCTCCGAGCCGGCCTTGGCCGAGGCGGAGCGTCTGGCCGGTTTGCTCGGGCGCTGGCAGGAGTTGCGCGAGCTGTACCACGCCTTGGCGGACGGACGAGACCAATCCGACATCGCCGGGGTGGCCGATCTGCTCTCACGAGCGGCTCGGCTCTGCCAGGACCAGCTCAAGGATCGCGCGGCGGCCACCACCACCTGGCGCCGGGTTCTGGATCTCGACATCACCAACGCGCGCACCGGCGCCGCGCCGGCCGAGGCCCTGGAGACCCTGTACGCCGAGAACGGCGACACCAAGGGTCTGGTCTACGTCCTGCGGGCGCGCAGCGAATGGCTCGACGACCCGCAGGCGAGGGCGACGCTCTTCCTGCGCATCGCCGACCTGGAGGAGAACGCGCTCGGGGACGTCCCCGCGGCCATCGCCACCTACCGTGGTCTGCTCGATCGCGAGGGCAACGCGGCCGATCAGGCCTTCGCCAATCTGGAGCGCATCTTCGAAAAGTCGGGGCAGGCGCGCGAGCGCGTCGAGCTGCTACGTCGGCGCGCCGACACGTCCGAACCGGCGCTGCGCAGTCAGCTCCGCCACCGCATGGCCGCCATCCTGGAGAAGGAGCTGGGCGACGCGGAGGAGGCCATCGCCACCGTTCGACCGGTGCTCGACGATTCCCCCAACGACATGCAGGCGCTGCAGACCCTGGCACGGCTGTACCAAGCCAAGGCCGCGTCCGCCGAGTATCTGGAGATCCTCGAACGCCTGCTCAACCTGGCGGAAGAACCGCGCGACAAGGTCGAAGGCCTGCGTGCCATCGCCAAGCTGGTGCAGAGCCAGATGAATCGCCCCGCCGAGGCGCTGGAACACTGGCAAGAGATCCTCAAGCTGGCGCCGGGAGAGCCCGAGGCGCTGGCCGAGATGGAGCGCTTGCTCGACGACGCCGACCTGTCCCTGCGCTTCCAGGCGGCCGAGACCTTGGAGCCGGTCTACCGCCAGGCCAACGACGGGCCGAAGCTGGCCAGGGTTTTGCGCATCTTCGTCGACCTGGCCGGTGATGCCCGAGCGCGCGCCGGTTACCGAGCGCGCCTGGCCGACATCGAGGAGACCAAGCTGGGCGACAAGAAGGCCGCGCTTGCCACCTGGGCGGCGGCCATTCGCGACGGCGTGTCCGATCCCGATCTGGGCCGACTGCTGGATCAGTTCGAACGACTGGCTCTGGCGCCCGGGGCCGACTACATCATCGAGATCGTCGAACTCTACCGCGCGGTGGAGCCCGATGTCCTGGCGGAGGAGACGCGCCTGCGGCTGCAGAGGGCCGTCGCCACGCACGCCTTGGCCCTGGGCGATCTGCCCTTGGCCATTGACTACCTCGACCGCATCGTCGAGCGACGCCCCGATGACGACGAGGCCCTGCGCTCGCTGGAGGCCATCTACCGTCAGCAGGACAACAAGGCCTCGCTCTACGAGGTGATCCTGCGACGCGCGGAGCTGGCCGGGACGGCGGCGGACGAGTTGGCGCTGCGACGAGAATCGGGTGTCCTGGCCAATATCCTGGGACGCAAGGATGAGGCCATCGCGGCCTGGGAACGGGTGTGGACGGCGCAGCCGGGAGACGGGCAGGCGGTCGAGGCCTTGGATGCCCTGTACACCGAGCTTCGTCGTTGGGACGATCTGGTCAACCTGCTCGAGCGTCGCCTGGAGCGCGACCTGACCCACGACCAGGACATCGAGCTGCGCTTCCGCCTGGCCAACATTCAACGTGTCGAGCTGGTGAACCGCGAACGTGCTCTCGAGTACCTGGGACAGGTGCTGGAGCGCGATCCCGATCACGCCGAGAGCATCAAGATCCTGCAGGACCTGCTGGACGATCCCGAGGCGCGTATGACCGCCGCCACCTTGCTGGAGCCGGTGTACATCCGGCGCAGCGCCTGGAAGGAGCTGGTGGGCATCGACAGCCTTCGGCTCAATCAGAGCGAGGATCCCGAGCAGCGCCTGGCCTGGACGCGCCGGATCGCCCAGGTCTACGAAGAACAGATCGAGGACCTGGACGAAGCCTTCAACTGGTACGGCCGCGTCTTTCAGGAAAATGCCACCGATCGGGCGGCGCAGGAGCAGCTCTTGCGGCTGGCCCCCAAGCTGGGGCGATGGGCCGACCTGGGCAAGTTGCTGACCGAGTTCCTGGACAATGAGCTGTCCAACTCGGACGAGGTCCTGGCGCTGGTGCGCGTGGCCATCCGCGTGTACGACCAGGAGCTGGGCAATCGCGAGGTCGCCGGCAAACTCTACCGGCGCATGCTCGAGGCCCAGCCGGGCAACCGGGCCGCGGCCGAACCCTTCGAGGAGGCGCTCGAGCGTTGGGAGTCGTGGGAGGAGTTGCGCGATCTATTGGATGAACAGTCCGCGCTGCTCGAAGCCAACGAGGAACGCATCGCGCTCCTGCACCGGAGTGCGCGCATCAGCCAGGAGTACCTCTCGCAGGCCGGCGCCGCGGTGGATTCGCTGCGCGCCGTACTGGAGATCGATCCCGACGACGCCGTGGCCGCGGCATCGCTGGAGCACCTGCTGGCCGCGGAAGAGCGCTGGGAAGAACTGCGCGAGCACCTGGTATGGATGTTGGCGCGCGCCGAGGGCGTGACCGCTCAGGACGCGCTGACCCTGGAGCTGGCGGACGTGGAAGGCAAGCACCTGGGCCGGGCGCTGGGCTCGGTCGATCTGTACGGCGAGGTGCTGGAGCGCACGCCGGCGCACCCCAACGCCATAGCCGCCTTGGAGGGCTTGTTGGGCGATTCCGAGCTGCGCCCACGCGTGGCCGAGTTGCTGGAGCCTGCCTATCGCACCACCCGCAATCCGCGCAAGCTGGCCGATATCCTCGAGGTTCGCCTGGAGACTATCCAGGACGTGCCCCGGCGGGTGGCGGCCCTGCGCGAGAAGGCCGCGGCCGAGAGCCAGATGGGACGTCCGGGAGAGGCCTTGGACGCCTTGGGGCGCGCCTGGTTGGAGGACGTCACCGACGTGCCCACCCTGGACGATCTCGAGAACCTGGCCATTGCGGCCAAGGCTTGGGAGCAGATGGTGGCCATCCTGGACAAGGGCATAGAGAACACCCTGTCCCCGGACCTGCGCGCCGACCTGTACGCGCGCAAGGCACGCATCCTCGAACAGCGCTTGGTGGCCCCCGACCGGGCCATCGAGGCCTGGAACGAGGCCATCGCCGCGCGACCGGATTTCATCGAGGCCTTCGTGGCTCTCGAGAGCCAGTTGCAGGCCACCGTGCGCATGGCCGAGCTGGCCTCCGCGCTGGAACGACACGCCGAGGTGGTGGTGGACGCGCGCGAGCGCGAGCAGCTCACCAAGCGCGTGGCCGTGCTCTACGAGAAGACCCTGCACCAGCCGGAGAAGGCCATCATGGCCTGGCGCTCGGTCCTCGACCTGGATCAGGAGAACCAGGAAGCCCTGGATGCGCTCGAACGGATGTACGTCGAGCTGGAAGACTGGAGCAGCTTGGCCGAGGTGTTGCAGCGAAAGATCGAGATCTGCCGCGACGTCAAATCCCTGCGGCGCTTGTGGTTCCAGAGCGCTCAGCTGCACGACGAGCGCCTCAATGATCCGTCCGAAGCCGCCCAGCAACTGCGCTCGGTCCTGGGTGTCGATCCCAACGACGGCGAAGCCCTGGAGTTCCTCACTCAGATCTACGGCCGCGAAGGCAATCACGCCGAGTTGGTCGAGGTCTTGGACGTGCGCGCCAAGTGCGCCCAGCAGCCCGAGCAGCGAGACGAGCTGGCCTTGCAGGCGGCCCGCCTGGTGCAGAACGAGCTGGGCGACGTGGTGGGGGCCGTTGGCCGTTACCGTGCCGTGCTCGATCGCGTGCCCACCCAGGGGGCGGCGCGCGAGGCCCTTTGGGAGCTGGCCCGACACGAGGACTACCGTGCCGTGGCCATTCAGGCGTTGGAGCCCGTGCTACGCGCCGGACAGGAATGGCCAGCCCTGGTCGACCTGCTGGAGCTGCGCCTGCCCAGCGAGGACGATCCCGTCCGCCGGCTGGCCACGTTGGCCGAGATGGCGCGCTTGCAGGAGCAGCAGCTCGGCAAACCCAGCGCGGCCTTTGCCACCTGGGCTCGCGCGTTGGCCGAGGATCCCAGCGATCAGGGCGTGCGCCAAGCCCTGGAGATGCTGGCCGACCAGCAAGGAACGTTGCCCGAGCTGGCCAAGATCTACGAGGACCGCCTGCAAGCCGTCTTCGACACCGAGGTGCAGCGCTGGCTGGCCTCCCGTCTCGCCGGGCTGTACGAGAAGTCTCTCGACAACCCCGAGCGCGCGGTCGAGTTGTGGCGAGAGGTGGCGGGCATGCCAGGCGGGGAGGGCGAGGCCTTGGTCCATTTGGCGAACCTCCTGCGCCGGCTGGGGCGCCACCAGGATCTCGAGGAGATCCTCATTCGTCAGGCCGAAGGAGCGGTCGAGACTCAAGCCCAGGCCGACTTCTGGTCGGCGTTGGGCGAGCTGCGGCTGCAGCAACTCGGCGACGTGGACGGCGCCATCGACGCTTTCCGCGCGGCGCTGGATCGACTGCCCACACAGGCCTCGGCCCTGACGGCCTTGCGCGCCCTGGTGGCCAAGCCCGACTCGCCGACCTCGGTGCTCGACATCCTGGAACCGCTGGCCGAGGCGCGCGGCGACAGCGCCGAGCTGACCTCTTTGGCCCACGCCCGTCTGCAGCGCGCCGACGATTCCGGCGAGCGCGCTGGGCTGTGGCGGCGCATCGCCGACCTGGCCGAGACGCGACTCAACGATCTGCCGAGCGCCTTGAGCGCCTTGGGCTCGTCTCTGAAGGAAGACCCCACCGCCAGCGAGACCGCCGATCAGATCGAGCGGGTGGCCGAGAGGGCGGGCGCGAACCTGGAGGCCGCACGTCACATGGAGGCGGTCCTGGACGCGCTTGACGGGTTCACCTTGGCCCAGATGGGCTTGCGAGCCGCGCACCAGTACCTGCTGGCGCACGATGAGCAGGCGGCCGAACGGCTGTACGCGCGCGTGCTCGAGACCGATGCCGAGAACACCGGCGCACTCGAGGCGTTGGAGGCTCTGTACCGACGTCGCGCGGATGGGGTGAATCTGGCCGCGATTCTGGAGAAGCGAGGCGCGCTCGAGTTGGATCCCAGCCGCCGACTGGCCTGCTACGGCGAGGCCGCCGGCCTGCATGAGAGCTCCGGCGATCTGGCCAAGGCCATCGCGGCCTGGCAGACCGGGCGCGAGGGTGACGAGTCCAACCTGCGAGCCCTGGACGAACTGGCTCGCCTCAACGAGAAGGCCGGCCGCTTCGAGGGCCTGGTCGAGGCCCTGACGGAGAAATCGCACGTGGTCGAGGACAACGCCGAGCGCGCCGCGCTCTACGTGCGGGTGGGGACGTTGAAAGCCGGGGTCCTGGCGGATCTCGACGGGGCGGCCCTGGCCTTCCGCGAGGCTTTGGACCTGCGCCCCGAGGATCCCGTGGCGCTGGCCTCCCTGGCCGACACCGAGGAGCGCCGAGGTGACTACGCCGCCTTGGAGGAGGCGCTCTTGCGCCAGCTCAGCGCGGCCCGCGGTCCGGCCTGTGTTCCCGTGCTCACCCGCTTGGCCCGCAACGCCGTCGACCGTTTGAACGATTCGGATCGCGGCCTGGTGTATCTGCACCAGGTGCTCGATGCCGACGCGGAGAACCGCGAGGCCTTCACCGAGATGGAGCGCATCCTGTCCTCGCTCGAACGATGGCACGAGCTGATCGAGCTCCTCGAGCGGCGGGCCGACATCGAAGCTCGCACCGGTCATCCCGACGCCGAGCTGGCTTGTCGGGTCTCCGTGGCTCGCATCTGGGGCGAGAAGCTGGGCGCGGCGGACAGCGCCCTGGAGGCCTTGCAGGCCGTGTTGGCGCGCGACCCACGCCACGTCTCCTCGCTGCTGGCGGTGGCCCAGCTCCACGAGAACGAGGAGCGCTGGAGCGAGGCGGCCGAGGCCCTGCAACGCGCGGCCGAGGTGGCGTCATCGCCGAGCGATCGCGCCACCCTGCTGTGCCGCATGGCCAAGGTGCGAGCGGCGACCGGGACGTCCGCCGACGAGGTCGCGGCCCTGTACCACTCGGCCTTGGATCACGATCCCCATTGCATGCCGGCCATCCTGGCGCTGGAGGCGCTGGCCCGCGCCGCCAACAACCCGAAGGAGCTCGTTCGGCTGCTCGAGACGCGCGAACCCAACGAGGCCGATCCCGCCCGGCGCAAGGCCGTGCTCTCCGAGATCGCGACTCTGTACGCCGGGGTTCTGGCGTCTCCCGATCTCGCCATCGCGCCTCTCGAGCGCTTGCTCAAGCTGGCGCCCGAGGATCTCGGGGTGCAGGAGCGGCTGGCGACGGCGCTCATCGCCGCCGGTCGGGTGGACGAGGGCGAGTTCGCGCTTTCTCGCCTGGTCGAGCAATTCGGTAAGGCCCGCCAGCCCAAACAGGTGGCTCGCCTTCAGGTGTTGCTCGGCGGCTATGCCCAAACCCGAGGCGATCTGGCCGCGGCCAAGCAGCGCTTCCTGGCCGCGTACCAGATCGATCCCACCCAGGTGCCCACCCTGGTGGCGCTGGCCAACCTGGCCTCGGCGCAGAACGACGCCGAGAACGCCCGCAAGTACTTCCGCACCTTGCTGCTGCAGAGCTTCGACGAGAAGGCGGTGGGGCTGCGCAAGTCGCAGATCTACTTGGCGCTCGGCAAGCTGCACCTGGAGGCTTCGGAATGGCCCAAGGCGCGCAACATGTTCGAGCGTGGCCTGGAGCTGGACAGCCAGGACGAGGCCCTGCGACACGCGCTGGCCACCATGCCCAAGTAGGGGACCGGGCGCAGCCCGCTGCGGTGAAGCCGCTACGGGCTGCGCATCTCTGTCACGGGACTGGGCTCCACCGCATCTTCCTCCTTCTCCTCCTCGTAGGGTAGACGCCAGACGCGGTAGGGGCGGTCAACGCCAGCGTACAGGCGGGTGAAGCGCGGCACGGAGAGGTGACCGTCCTTGGCATACGTCACGATGTAGCGTACGCCCAGGGCCCGCAGCGCGGGATTGATGGGCGAGGCGTGCAGGTTGAACGATCCCTTGCCGGGACAGGTGAACTTGAGGCGCCGGTCATCGAGAGGAAGCTGAAAGTACGCGATCTCCCCGTAGCGGTTGTACGCCGGCTCATAGGCGCCGGTGGGATCGAGTCTGCGCCAGAGCGACAGTTGCGGATGGTACTGCACGCCGGTGAGAGAGCGCGCCCCCATCACGCTCAGGACCGTGCCCAAGAGCGGCTCCGGTGGCCCGCCGCTGGGCAGCCAGAGACTGTTCAGACCAGAAGCGCGGTCATCCTCGACGACACCGTTGATGGCTTTGTACAGCGCTGATTGCTCGGGCGGCGAGAACCCCCTGGACAGCGGATTGAAGTTCCCGGCGGTGAGCAGCAACGCGACCACCAGCAAGGTCGCGAAAAGGCGTCGTTTGCCCAGCACCAGCAGAACCGCCAAGAGCACGATGATCGCGCTCACCACGTACATGGCCGGCGGAATGCGGCCCCCGCCGAGGGGCTCGTCATCGCCAAAGACCTCTCTGATGTGCTGCAGCGAGGCACCGATCCAAAGGAAGAAGCCGCCGGTAGCCAACGCCACCGCGCCTAATCCAATCCACTCGGAGCGTGAGAGCGGCCTGGCTTCGGCATCAGGCCGCAACAGGTACAGGCTGAGGACGATGGACAGAAGGCCAATGGCGATCTGCGTTCGGAAGCCCTGGGTGTGGGACCAGAAGGTCAGGTCGGCGAGCCACTGGGGAAAGTGAAAGCGGCAGTACAGGATCTGAGCGATGCTCAGCCCCAGGAGGAGCCACCCCACGATGTCCAGCCGCCGACGAACCCTGGCCATGGCCAGCACGGCGAAGAGGATCGTGGGCACGAACAGGATGAACCCCGAGGACTCGCTGGCGTTGAAGGCCGAGGCGTTGAGTGGGGCGTCGCGCGTGGTGCGGAAGTTGTAGATGGCACCGAAGAGTTGGGCGAGGGTGTAGTCACCGCCGTTCAGGCGACGTCGGCCCGGGTAGAGGCTGTGAGCCAGGGCGTCCAGCTCGGGCAGGACCGAGAGGATGAAAGTGGCCACCAAGCCCACGGCCACGGCGATGCTCAAGCCGCCGGTCAGGCCGACCTGGCGAAGCGACAGCCCCTTCCAGGTCCGGTCGCGAATCACCACGCCCACCAGCATGGCGGCAAAGGCGTAGGCCAGGGGCACCATCCAGGGCGGGTAGAGCTGCAGGACGAAACCCGCCGCCGCGTAGCCAAGGGCCAGCGCGGCCGTGACCCCTCGTGCCAGCGTGCGCGACGCCACCAGGTGATAGGCCGCCACCATGCCCATGGCGCCAAACCCCACGATGTAGGCGGGGAAGTTGCTCCAACATATGGTGTAGGCCGATGCCGTGAACCAAAACGCCCCCAGCACAGGCAGGATCTTGCGTTGCTTGGAGAACACCAGCTCGAGGGCGAGGTAGAGCGTGGTGAAGCAGAAGAAAGGCGAGAACCACCACATCCAGGCCAAGCCCGCCTGCTTGCCGAAGAGCATGTAGCCCCACGTCACCGGGCGCACGATCGAGGCCGGATGGAGGACTGGGACCCACGACACCAGGAGCATGCACTGGCCATTCCCTATGTTGGTGTTGTGAACCGGGAATCTCGGCTTGTGGGAGAACTGGGCCAGCGACCACATGGTCGAGATGGCCCATTCGTCGCTGCGAATGGCCTGCGACTTGGCCATGAAGGCCTCGCGCGCCCAAGGCTTGTGACTGACCTCCAATGCCTTCAGGAGCGGATGGGCAAGATAGTGTGTCTCCGCGGTCTCCGGCGACCACCACTTGGTCGACAAGGCGATGGACGAGCCGTGAATGCGCAGCGCCACCAAGAGGGCAAAACATAGCCACAGCCCGCCCAGAAGCCGGGCGCGAAACGTAAGCGCGCGAATCCACGCCAGGAACCGGATGCGGGATGGGGGAGCAGCGGCGGGTTCGCCTTCACTCATGGAGCGGAGCAGCATAAGAGAGTGGTGCGCATTTTGCCATGACTTCGGCAGCCTCGACCGAATTGACAGCCTTCTTCAATGTACGTAGAAGAGCCGAGGATCTCGTCGGAGCGTGCCATCCGAGGGCCGCTCCTCATAGCAAGAAAGGTAGGGACAACGCAATGACCAGAACGCGGATCGCCATGATGTCTCTCGTTGTGGGTGGAGCGCTCTTCCTGGGCGCCGGCTGTGAAGACCAGAAGTGCAAGGAGGATCTGCTGGCCGCCACATCCGCCAGCGAGAAGGCCCAGAAGGACCTCGCTGCCAAGCAGAACGAGCTCAACGCCGCCAAGAGCGCTCTCGCTTCATCCCAGGTCGAGTTGACCAAGGCGAAGAAGGAACTCGAGGACGCCAAGGCCGCCGCTGCCAAGGCCGCCGAGCCTGCCCCGGCCCCTGCCAAGAAGGGCAAGAAGTAGTCACGTCTCATCGATGGGAACCCTTCGAGGGTTCCCATCGACGGTTACCAAGGCCCTACTTGGCCGAGAGCCGTTGGCGCAGGGCCTCGTGCTGTTGCCGCATCTCTTCGGGCATGCGCGTGCCAAAGGTGTCGAAGAACTTGCCCACCGCGTCCACCTCGACCAGCCAGTCCTTGCGCGACACGGCGAACAACTTGTCCATGTTCCCGGCGGGCAGGTCCAGCCCCGACATGTCGATGTCCTTGGGGTGGGGCACGTAGCCAATCGGGGTTTCGGCCGCCTGCAGATCCCCACGGCAACGACCCAGGATCCATTCGATGATGCGCAGGTTCTCGCCGTAGCCCGGCCACAGGAAATCGCCGTCCTCATCGGTGCGGAACCAGTTCACGTGGAAGATCTTGGGCTGGTGCTTGATGCGCGTGCCCATGTCCAGCCAGTGTCCGAAGTAGTCGGCCATGTTGTAGCCACAGAAGGGCAGCATGGCCATGGGATCGCGGCGAACCTCGCCCAGCGCGCCGACCTGAGCGGCGGTGCGCTCGCTGGCCATGCTGGCGCCCATGTACACGCCATGGTTCCAATTCATGGATTCGTACACCAGCGGGGCCAGGGTGGCACGTCGACCGCCAAAGATGATGGCGTCGATGGGCACGCCGTGGTGCTGGTCGAAGCGGAACGAGTGGGTAGGGCAGTTGGTGAAAGGCGCGGTGAAGCGGCTGTTGGGATGGCTGGAAGGGATGGGTTTGCCCTTGTCGTCCTTCAGACCGGGCTTCCAGGGCTTTCCCTGCCAGTCCAAGGCATCGGCCGGTGCGGGATCGTCGTGGCCTTCCCACCACACGGTACCGTCGGGCCTCAGCGCGACGTTGGTGTAGATGGTGTCTCGCCTGATGGTCGCCATGGCCATGGAGTTGCTGCGCGTGTTGGTGCCAGGCACCACGCCGAAGAACCCCATCTCGGGATTGACGGCCCACAAGCGCCCATCGGTGTCGACCTTCATCCAGGCGATGTCGTCGCCCACGGTCCAGATGCGGTAGCCCTTCTGCTTCAGTCCCTCGGGGGGCAACAGCATGGCCAGGTTGGTCTTGCCGCAGGCACTGGGGAAGGCCCCGGCCACGTACTGGATGCGGCCGTTGGGCGCCTCGATGCCCAGGATCAGCATGTGTTCGGCCAGCCACTTCTCGCGTTGGGCGAGCACGCTGGCGATGCGCAGAGCCAGGCACTTCTTGCCGAGCAGCACGTTTCCGCCGTAGCCGCTGCCCACCGACCAGATGGCGTTGTCCTCGGGGAAGTGCAGGATGAGGCGACGATTGATGTCCAGGTCGGCCTTGCTGTGCAGGCACTTGGTGAACTCGCCCTCGGGACCTAGCGCATCCATCACCTCGCGACCCATGCGGGTCATGATGCGCATGTTGAGCACCACGTAGATACTGTCCGTCAGCTCGATGCCGATCTTGGAAAAGGGCGAGCCCACCGGCCCCATGGCAAAGGGGACGACGTACATCGTGCGCCCCTTCATGGCTCCCTTGAAGAAGCCGCGCGCCTTGGCGTAGCCCTCGCGCGGGCTCATCCAGTTGTTGTTGGGGCCGGCGTCACCCTGGAAGCTCGTGCAGATGTACGTGAGGTGCTCGGTGCGAGCCACATCATTCGCGGCGGTGCGGTGCAGGTAGCAGCCGGGGAGCTCTTCTTGATTGAGCTCGAGAAGCTCGCCGGTCTTGACCGCCTGGGCGGTGAGCTGATTGCGCTCATCCTCCGAGCCATCGCACCAGTGGATCTGATCCGGCTGGCACATGGCGGCCATTGACTGTACCCAACGTTGAACGTGGTCGTATTTGATCATGGAGCGACGAGTTCTGACACAACCGTTGCCCAACGGTCAACCGGCGGAAATGGCCCGCTGTTCGGGCTCTGCGCGAAACGCCCGCTGCCGAGCGATGGGTCGCTCGCCGTTACATGTCAGTCAGATCTTGTAGGGCAACTTACGCCGCATGCCACGGGTGTGAAGCCGCTCCCGACGCTCAGGCGCGGAAACAGGCTACCAAGCGCGCGGTCCCGCCGCAGTGGCTTCGCGCGCTAGGGTCTTGACAGTCACACACAGAACCGTACTCTTGCCGGTGCGCTTGAGACAGAAGGTCAAGGCGCGGGAGATCAGTATAGTTTTGAGGAGGCAGTTCGATGGCATGTGGCAAGGTGAAATGGTTCAGTGACGCTAAGGGGTACGGCTTCATTGCGAGAGACGGGGAGGAAGACGTCTTCGTCCACTACACCGCGATCACGGCAGAAGGGTATCGGTCGTTGGCCCAGGGGCAGGCGGTCGAGTTCGAAATCACCAAAGGCCCCAAGGGACTGCAGGCCATCAACGTGAAAATGCAGGCGGCCGCCGGCTAACCCCGGTCCGCGGCCCAAGGCAGCCGGTCAATCGTCCCGCTGCCAAGACATCTGAATGTCGGCACCCATCTCCGCGATCACACGCTCGCGGAAGAGCCGTTTGAGCTTTTCGGCGATCTGGCCCATGCGCTGTTTGCTGACGCCGTAACGCGCGCCCAGAGCCGAGAGGGGGATAGGTTCGCCCTCGGCGGCCAGGTGGTCGTGCCACACGGCGCGCTCGCGCTCGTCCGCCAGCTTGCTCTCGAAATCCTCCATGAGGTGGCGGATGGCGAGGGAGATCTCTTCGCGCGCGGCCTGCTGCTCGGGCGAGGCCCCGTGCGTCGAGATCTTCTCCGCCAGGGGGACGCCCTCCTCATCGGGTCGCGGCTCCAGCGAAACCTCACGCGCGGCCAGGTGGGCCGAGACCTCGGCCAGATCCTCCTCGCTGACATCGAGGCGCGCCGCCAGGAGCTTGGGGGTGGGATCGAAGCCCTCGGCCAGGAGCTTTTGTCGTTCCTTCTCCAGGCGAAAGAACAGCTTGCGACCGGCGCGGGTGTTACCCACGTGAATCAGCCGCGCGTTGGTCATGAGAAAACGCAGGATGCAGGCCCGGATCCAATAGGCGGCGTACGAGCCGAAGCGCGTCCCCACCTCGGGATCCCAGCGGCGCACGGCCTCCATCAAGCCGACGGTGCCTTCCTGAAAGAGGTCCAGCAGGTTGAGCCAGGCACGCCGGTATTGATAGGCGATGGACACCACCAAGCGCAGGTTGTGCAGGACCAGGGTGCGGGCGGCGTCGCGATCGCCCTGCTCGCGCGCGCCGCGAATCAGGTCGCGCTCCTGTCGTTCGTCCAGACGGGCGTAGCGCCGGGCCTCGTTGATGAAGCGCTGGACCGGATCGCGCGCCGGGGCCAGGTGACGCTCTTGCGGCGCCGGAATGGGCTCGGGCGCCTCGACTTCGACGAAGTCGGCTTCTGGCAGGGCTTCGTCCTCTGCCTCGACCTCATCGGCCTCGTGCGCGTCGTCCTCGCGCTCGTGCGGTTTCGCGTCGACGGGGGGCGACGATGGGGACGGCTTCTTCATGGGACCGCAATCGCGGCCATGACCCGATCGTTCTCGTCGGCCGTGCCAATTGTGATGCGTAGCTTGTCGGACAAGCCTGGTTTGTCGAAGAAGCGCACCAGGATGCCTTGGGCTTTCAGCTTGCGATAGACGGCGCCCGCGTCGCCGGTGGGGCAGGTGGCCAACACGAAATTGGCCTGGCTGGGGAGCACCTGCCATCCGAGACGGGTCAGCGTTTGAGTGAGGCGGGTGCGCTCCTGCCGAACGAGCTCCCAAGAGCGGCGGGCGTGGGCCTGGTCGCCGAGCGCGGCGGTGGCCGCCGCGATGGAGAGCGCGTCGCAGTTGTAGCTGTCTTTCACCTTGTTGAGCTCCGCCACGATGTTGGGCGCGGCGAGGGCGTAGCCGAAGCGCAGTCCCGCCAGGCCGTAGCCCTTGCTCAGCGTGCGGGTGATGACCAGATGGGGGAATTCCTTCAGGAGGGGCAGGCAGTCGTGGTCGGCGAAGTCGACGTAGGCCTCATCAATCAAGAGCAGCCCGGCGAAGCGCGCCGCCAGCTCGCGGATGCGGGCGGCCGGGACCAAGGTGCCGGTGGGCGCGTTGGGGTTGGCGAAGAAGATGGCGCGCGCATGCGTGGCCCACAGGGCATCGACGGGCAGCTCGAAGTTCGCGGCCCATGGCACGGCGGCGACCCTGATGTCGCCGATGTCGGCCAGGACCGGATAGAGCGAGTAGGTGGGATCCGGGTAGGCCAGAACCTCGCCGGGGCTCAGGTAGGTGCGCACCACCATGGCCAGGATTTCGTCGCTGCCGTTGCCCGCCACGATCATGTCGGGGGAAACCCCGTGCACGCGCGCCGCGACCTGCCGGAAGTCCTCTGCGCTGGGATTGGGGTAGCGCCGCAGCCGCTCCGCATCGACGGCGCGAATGGCCTGCATCACCGCCGGGCTGGGCGGGAAGGGATTCTCGTTGGTGTTGAGCTTGATGACCCGCTCCCCCGGACGGGGTTGTTCCCCAGGGGTGTAGCCGGACATCCTCTCGATGTTGGGTCGGGCGCTCGGAATCAAGGTCACGGGGACTCCTCCAAGCTATTCCTTGCCCAGGGTCTGCTGGCCGGCCGTCCATCCCGCCGGGCTCAGCTCACCCGTCTGCGCCGCTTGCAGCAGACGCACCACCTCGTCGACCGAACGACCGATGCGCGTGATGTTGCAGTCCGCGTGAACGATGTCACCGTCGGGATCGATGATGTAGGTCGCACGCAAGGCCACCCCCAGGTTCTCGTCCAGAACCTGGTAGTCGCGGGCGATCTTCTTGTTGAAATCCGCGATGAGCGGGTGGGAGAGGGTGCCCAGCCCGCCGTTGATCCACTCGCGGTGCGAATACTTGGAATCGGTAGAACAGCCGAGGACCACCGCGCCCAACTCCTTGAATTCCCTTTCCCGTCGCGAAAAGTCGCCGATCTCCGTCGGGCAGATATAGGTGAAGTCCGCGGGATAGAAGAACAGCACCACCCATTGACCGCGATAGTCGGCAAGCGAGATCTTGGTGAACTTGCCATCGCCGGTGACGGCGTTTTCGGTGAATTCCGGGGCCTTTTTGCCAACGAGGTTCATGGTGTTCGCGTTTCTTGCGCCGTGCGACGCTCGCCGCCGTTCAAGCTAACACGTCCGGCATCATGTGCCAGGGTGGGCCAAGCGAGGCCCTGCTCGCCAGGCTCGCCACGGAAAGCGATCGCGAATATAGTGAGCCGCCATTACGTCAAGCACACGGAGGTATATCTGACATGCGCAAGCTTCTCCTCGCCGCGGCCCTGGCCGCTCTCACGCTCGTCCCCGCCGCCGCCCAAGCCGGTTGGCTCATCGAAGGTTCCATTGGTAAGGGTGGGGTCGTCACCTCGCCGCGGGCCTGGGACCAGCTCAACTTCATGATTGCGCCCGGCTGGGCGCCGTCGACCATGCCCCTGAGCTACCTGCGCTTTCAGGTCGGCTTTGCCGCCGATTTTGCCGACAAGGAGGGCTCCAGCACCAACTTCGAGGTGCGCCCCATGGTCACCTTCGATGTTCCCCTCTTGCCGCTCTACGTGCGTGGCGTCGCCTCGATTCAGAACCTGCGGCAAAAGGGTGGGGACGTCATCATCTCCTACGGTCCGGTTCTCGGAACCGGCTTCGGTCTAGGCCCCCTGGGGGTCTTCGCCGAGGTGGGAGCCCTGGGCCGCAAGCAAGACGTCCCGACTGACACCGGCGCCGAGAGCAAGTTCCGCGTGGCCATCGAAGG
>CAZHUY010000058.1:0-2652 GCA_964535465.1 uncultured Myxococcales bacterium | reverse complement strand
TGGCGAGGCAGGCCACCGAGTTGAAGCAGGTGGCGAGGCTGCCGAGGGCGTCCATTGAAACCTGGGCGCCGCCGCCCGTGGCGTCTTTTATGGCGCCGACGATGTCCGGGGTGGCGCGACCGTCGATGGCCGCGTCGGCGCCAAGCTGCAGTTCTAATGCCCTGTCCCCTTCTGCCTGCGCCTGGTAGCGTCGGCAGAAGGCCCGTTCACGGTTTGGCGCCGTCGGAGTACACTACCAGGCATGCGCAAATACCTGCTTGCCCTTGCCTTGGTCGGTGGCTTCCTCGGCGCCTCGAGACAGGCCCGCGCTCAGGTGCAGGTCAATCTCCCGCCCAACCTGCCCCCCGGTTTTGTCACAGCCACCGGGATGCCAAACGAACAGGCGGTGAGGGACTTCATCGACAGGAAGTTCAGGGAGGTCTTTCAGGTCGCCGATCCGGTCGGCTTCCTGCGCAAGCTGGGGGACTCGCAGAGCTTCACCAGCAAGGGCATGGGCGTGGACTATGCCTCGGAAGCCACCTATTTCGAGGTGGGGGCGTCGGTCAGCTTTGCCATGGGCATCGACCGCACCTACCAGCCGAACGACATGCAAGGGTTTCCCATCCAAGGCGTCGGGCTGAATGCCAGCCTCATGGCCGGAGTCAGCCTGGATTCCCTGGGCATACCGCTGATGATCTTCGGCAACTACATGAAGATCCCGAGCATGAGTTACGGCTCCATGAGCGGCAGCCTCAACAACTGGGGCGCACACGCCCAGCTTCGCCTCTTTGGTCCCGATCGTGAGACCACCCTGACCAAAGTGCTGCTGCGCTGGGGCGGCATAGCCATCACCACCGGCATCGACTCCTCTCACATGGCGCTCGGTCTCAACAAGAAGATCAAGTCGACCTTCGCCTTCGACAACCCGCAGGCGACACTCGCCGTGACCGCGGACAGCAACGCCACGTTCGATGTCGACATGACCACCAGGAGCATTCCCTTGGAGGTCACCACCAGCTTGCGCCTGCTCACCCTCCTGACCGTCTACGGCGGGCTGGGCTTCGACTGGCAACTCGGCGGAAGCAGCAACATGAATCTGGACGTGAGCGCCGCGATGGCCGGGAACTCGCCCCAGACCGGCTCCGTGGACCTGGGTACGGCGAGCGTGAGGGCCAACTTCTCCGCGGACCCGAGCTCGGCCAAGATTCGCGGCATCCTGGGCGTCCAGGCCAATCTGTGGCTGCTGCGGGTCTTCACCCAAATCAACGTGACCAACAGCAACCCCATGATGGCCAGCCTGTCCGTCGGCCTGCGCTTGGCCTATTAGGATGGGAACCCTGGGAGGGTTCCCAAACCCTCCCGCGCTCTGGCTACGGTGGGCAAAGCCCACCTCCGCCTACGCGATCAGATGCGAACCCTGGGAGGGTTCCCAAACCCTCCCGCGACGGGCGCGCGCGAGGCGCGCGCGGGGAAGGGGCGGGGTGTGTTGGCCCTAGCCCCGAAGGGGGGCGCTCTGGCTACGGTGGGCTGAGCCCACCTCCGCCTACGCGATCAGATGCGAACCCTGGGAGGGTTCCCGGCCACCGTGATACCTTGTGCGTCCAGGCGAGGTGGCCAGTTTCACCTGTGACCTGGCCTGCGATCCTTGAGGTTCTGCCACCATGAAGACAATCCCCGAGATGAAACGAGTGACTCTATTGAAGGGCGTGGCTTTGGGCCTGCCGGTCGCTCTCGCCGTGGCGCTGCTGGGATACACCCTGGTGAGGCGCCAGCGGATGGAGCCGTTTTTCATCCGGGGCACCTACTTCGCCTTGACCGCGATGGTGCTGTTCTGGGGCGCCGCCTACGCCCAGGCCTGCAAGGGCATGACCAAGGAGCGCTTGCTCGCCTGGCTGAAGGACAACTGGCGCGGGCTGGTCCTGACCGCGCTGGTGCTGCTCGTCTCGCTGGTCAGCATCGAGCCCAGCCTGCGCGTGTTGGCCGATGAAGCCAACCTGCTGGGCACCTCGAAGAACCTGCACTTCAACAAGACCGCGGACTTCGCCACCACGGGCAAGTGGTACTACGAGGCCTACTGGAACCTCAACTCCACCATCGACCGCCGGCCCACGCTTTACCCCTATCTGGTCAGCCTGATTCACGGCCTGCGCGGCTATCACTACACCAATGCTTTCTGGGCCAACGCCCTGCTGATCCCGTTCTTCGTGTTCACCGCCTATCGCCTGGCCAAGGCGCTGGGTGGCGAGACCTTCGGCCTGCTGGCGGGGGCCCTGGTCATGGCCCATCCCATCTCCCTGATGGCCGCGCGCTCGGGCGGGTTCGACCTGATGGCCGCGACTTTCTCGCTGCTCATCGTCAAGCACCTGCTGGACCACTGCCAGGCGCCCAGCGCCAACCGCCTGATCCTGCTGTGGATGAACCTGGTGCTGCTGGCCCACATCCGCTACGAGGGCACGGGCTTTCTCATCGTCGCGGTGGTGTTGTTGCTGGCCCTGCGCATGGTGAAGATGGAACACATCAAGCCCCACGCCATCTTCTATGCCCTGTCACCCTTGTTCCTCTTGCCCAGAATCTGGCAGATAATCCTCAAGGCCAACGACTGGGAGCAGCCTCTCAACACGACCCTGTTCGGCCGCCAGTACGTGTTCGAAAACCTGGGTGCCTACTTCGGTC
>CAZHUY010000057.1:0-31101 GCA_964535465.1 uncultured Myxococcales bacterium | reverse complement strand
TACGTCGAGGTCGACACCCTGGAGCTCGACGTGAAGCCGGGCGATCGTTTCATGCTGTGCTCCGATGGTCTGCACGGCTACCTGGAGGACGGCGAGGTCGATAGCTGGATGCAGGGCGATCGCGAGACCGTGGTGCAAGAGTTGATCGGCATGGCCAACGACCGCGGTGGGCGCGACAACATCACCACCGTGGTGGTCGACGTCGAGTAACGACGGCACGGCGCGGACGCGAAGCCCGGTTGTATGGCGGCTCGGCGACGAAGATGCAACGTGGATCGGACTGTGACCTTCGCTTTCACGCACTTTAACTCACATTGACTCACTTTATGGTTTGATCGGGGTTTGGGTGTGCTAAGTGGCACTCCATTGAAACCGGAAGCACTCAATCCCAACCTCACGTCCGCTGACCCGACCTCGCTTTTCTGGAGGTTCTCCGGCGCCTCGAAAGGGGAGCCTGCCTTTCTCGAAGTCGAGACGGGCGACGCGTTGTCCCAAGAGGCGCTCGCCGAGCGGATTCGCTGTTTTGCCAGCCACTTGGCGGAGTTGGGGGTCCAGGCGGGCTCCCGGGTGGTGCTCCACCTGTACAACTCCATCGACGCCATCGTCGCCCACATGGCCATCCACTACCTGGGCGGCGTCACCTGCTTCGTGGACGCCCTGGTCCAGCCGAGGAGCTTGGGCCACTACCTGCGCGCGACCGAAGGCCGGGTTCTCCTCACCCATGTCGATCCCTCGGCGCTGGAACAGGACTCTCGCTCGGGCGTGCACGTGGTCCCGGCCAGCACCATCGCCGAGCTCTCGCGCACGCCGGCGTCGGTTGCCTGTCCGCAGCGCCCCCACGCCTTCGATCCTGACCAGCCGGCCTTCATCTACTTCACCTCGGGCACCACCAGCCTCCCCAAGGGCGTGGTCCTGTCCATGGGCAACTTCGCCAATTTCGTGCGCATCTGCGATCGCTACTGGCAACCGGTCGACGCGACCTCGCGCCACATGGCCTTCGTGCCCTTTTCCCACGGCTTCGGCACGGTCTTTCTCGTTCCCCTGACCTTGCGCACGGGCGGGCGCCTTTTCATCATGCGCGCCTTCCATCCGCAAAGGGTGCTCGAGGCCGTCGGCAAGTACGGCATCACGCACATGTACGGGGTGCCCTCGCACTACCAGCAGATGCTGCGCATGGGGCCCGCCGCCGATGTGCTGCGCGGGCTGCGCATGGCCTTCTGTGCGGCGGCCAAGCTGGAGCACGGCTTGATGGTGGAGTGGGAGCGCCAGACCGGCGTGATGTTGTGCGAGGGCTACGGGCTCATCGAAACCTGCTGCGGCACCATCTGGCGCGTGGGCACGCCGTCGCTCGGGACCGGACACATGGGGCCCTGCCACGATCTCATCGACATCGCCATCCTCGACGAGAACGACCGTCCCGTGCCGGCGGGCACCACCGGCCAGATCGCGGTGCGCGGGCGCAGCGTGATGAAGGGCTACCTGGGCGATCCCGAGGGCACCCGACGGGTGATGGTCGACGGCTGGTTCAAGTCCGGCGACCAAGGGCACGTCTCCGCGGACGGGCAGCTCTTCCTCACCGGCCGCATCAAGGACATCATCAACATCGCCGGCATCAAGGTCTCGCCCTACGAGGTCGAGGCCGTGCTCAACGAGCACCCAGCGGTCCTGCAATCGGCGGTGGTGCCGGCCAGCGACCCGCTCTACGGCGAGGTGGTGAAGGCCTTCGTTCGCCTGCGCGCCGACCAAACCCTGAGCGAGCGCGAGCTCATCCGCTTCGCCGGGCAAAAGCTCATCAACTTCCAGGTCCCGAAGAGCATCAAATTCGTGGACGCCTTCCCCCTCACCAACATGGGGAAGTTGGATCGGAAACGCCTTGCGGATCTCTAGTCGCCCCTCCTACCCGCGCGTGCTGTTTTCAGGAGTTCGCCGTGTCTGAAGAAGTAGAAAATCGCTACGCCATCGTGGGCATGGGGGGCATCTTCCCCGATGCCCCTGACCTGTCGACCTTCTGGCGCAACATCCTCGACAAGCGCGTGTCGATCACGCGCCTCCCCCAGGACTCCATCGAGCGTCAGGTGTATTTCCGACCCGAGGTGCTGCGCAAGCAGAACAAGGGAGACAAGTCGTACACCGATCTGTACGGGGCCATCGACGCCATCGACTTCGATCCCGAACGCTTCCGCATTCCCCCGTCCGTGGCCAAGCACATGGACGAGAACCAGAAAGTCGTGCTGTTGGCCGCCGAACAGGCCATGGCGGGACACGCGCTCGATCCCGTCTCCAAGGAGCGCGTCGGGGTGGTGATCGGCAACTCGGGATACGGCGTGCTTCACCACGACTTCCACCGCCGCATCATCTTCGACCGCTTCGCGCATCAGCTGGAACGCGAGCCCTTCGTCGACCAATTCATCCCCGTCGAAAAGCGCAAGGCCTTCCTGGAGCAGATGCGCGAGAAGTTCTTGCAGGGCACCTTCGGCCTCAGTGAGGATTCGGCGCCCGGGATCCTGCCCAGCATCGTCGCCAGCAGAATCTCGTCGGTCTTCGATTTTCACGGCCAGACCATGATTCTCGACACCGCGTGCGCCTCGGGGCTGGCGGCGGTGTCGTGCGCGATTCATCAGTTGCGACTTCGGCAGAGCGACGCCGTCATCTGCGGGGCCGTGGACATGCCGGTGCACGAGGTGGGCCGTCTCTACTTCTCGGCCATCGGCGCGCTCTCACCCGATGGGTCCTTCCCCTTCGACGCTCGCGCCAACGGCTTCGTCATCGGGCAGGGCGGCGGCGTGATCATTCTCAAGCGCCTGCGCGACGCCCTCGACGCGGGCGACAGCATCGTGGCCGTGATCAACGGGGTGGGCCTGTCGACCGACGGCAAGGGCAAGGCCATCGCCGCGCCCAACGAGGTTTGGCAGGCACAGGCCATTCGCGGCGCCTACGAAATGGCTGGCACTCCCGTGGACACGGTGGAGCTGATCGAAGCGCACGGCACCTCGACCCAGGTGGGCGACAAGAGCGAGGTCAACGCGCTCAAGCGCGCCTTCACCGCCCTGGGGTGTGGTCGCACCGGGTTCTGCGGCCTCAGTTCGGTCAAGTCGAACATCGGGCACCTGAAGGCTGCGGCCGGGATCGCGGGGCTGCTCAAGGCCGTGCTGGCCCTGCAAAACAAGTGGTTGCCGCCCACGGCGAATTTCCAGCGTTTGTCACCTGTCCTCAATCTGGCGGACTCGCCGTTCTACGTGCTCGGCGAGGGCAAGGCCTGGGCCGAGGGCTCCACGCCGCGGCGGGCGGGAGTCAGCTCGTTCGGGTTCGGCGGTGTCAATTACCACGTGGCCCTGGAAGAGTACCGGCCTGGAACATACGGGACGCGCACCTCGGTGCCGCGCCAGCCCAGCCCGGAGAAGACGACGACCGATCTGTCCACGGTGGCGTTGTTCGCCGGAGAGACAACGGAAGACGTGCTGGCTCAGGCGGCGGAGGTTCGTCGGTCGTTGGCATCCGCCGAGGCGGACGCGGGCGAGATCCTGGCCACGCTCAACGGGCGCACCCATCGTGCGCGCGGCGTGCGGCTGGCCTTTGCCGTGTCGTCGCGCCAGGACCTCCTGGCCAAGCTGGAGGTGGTGGGCGCGTGCCAGGCCACGGTCGAGGCGCTCGCCCAGCTGCAGGCGCACGGGATCCACTTCAGCGCACAGGCGCCGGTCAGCGCGGACCAGGTGGCGGTGCTCTTCCCGGGACAGGGCTCGCAATACCCGGGGATGCTCGGCTTCGTGCGCCGACGTTTCGTGGCGGCGCGCACGCTGGAGAGGCGCGCCAACCGCGTGTGGCAAGAGCTGGCCGGGACCACGGTGAGCGCGCTACTCGACCCGGCCGAGGGCGACGCCGAGGCGCGCCTGCGCGACACCGTCAACACCCACCCCGCGGTCCTGACCGTCAGCCTGGCGGCCTTTGCCGTGCTGGAACAGATGGGTGTGCGCCCCGCGGTCATGCTGGGCCACAGCCTGGGCGAATACGCGGCCTTGGTTGCCGCCGGCCGGCTGTCCTTGGGCGAAGGTCTGAAGTTGATGCGCGCGCGTGGCTCGGCCTTGGGGCAGGCCCGCGAGGGCGACGGGGGCACCATGCTGGCCCTGCCGCTCGACGCGACCGCCACGGCGGCCCTCATCGCCGAAGCAGGTCTCCCGGTTTCCATCGCCAATCGCAACAGCCCGCGCCAGACCATCGTGGCGGGTGGCCGTCAGGCCGTCGCTGATTTCCGCACCTTCGCCACCGACAAGGGGCACCGCGCGGTGGCGCTCAACGTGTCGCGCGCCTTTCACTCGCCGCTCATGCAAGAGGCCGAGCGGGTGTTCGAGGCCGAATTGCGCCAAACCGACTTCCGTCCCAGCCGCACGCCCGTGCTTTCGGGTGTGGACGCGCAGGTGCTGGGTGACAGCGGCGAGGCCGTGCGCGCCACCCTGGGCAAGCAGATCACCAGCCCGGTGGACTTCATCGCGGGCATCGAACGCCTCTACGCCGACGGCATCCGCGTGTTCATCGAGGTGGGACCCTCCGCCGTCTTGTCGGGCTTGACCAAGGACGTCCTGGGTCAGCGTCCTGGTCTGGTGCTGGCGAGCGACGCTCGCAAGGCCGACTCCGACGAGGCCTTCCTGCGCCTTCTGTGCAGCCTGCACGTCGCGGGCTTGCCCATCGATCCCAGCGCGGCGGCCACCAGCGAGACGAGTGAAGCGATCGCGACAGGTAGCGAGCCGTGTGCCCCGTCCGTGCCGGCCGCGCCGTGCGCGCCGTCCGCCGGCGGCCGCGTGGTGTACAGCGGCGTGTCCGTGGGCTTGCCCGGCTCGTTCAAGGATGCCTTCCGCGACGACAACTTCGAGCAGTTGTTCGAGGGCCGCAACTTCATCGAGCGCCTCACCGATTCCGAGCGCCAGGCCTTGCTCGACCTGCACATCTCGAAGGTGGTCAAGACCGAGCAGAAGGCCTCCATCGTCGAGCTGCAAACCTTGGACGAGGTCATCCAGCTGGCCGGCAAGTTGGGACGCCTGGACCTCGCGGCCCAGTACCAGGTCGACGACAAAGAGCTGCAGACCATGAGCACCTGCGTGGCCCATGCCGTGGCCGCCGGCTACGAGGCCCTGCGCGATGCTCAGATCCCCTTGGTGCTCGAGTACACGCGCACCGCTTCGGGACGCCTGCTGCCCGATCGCTGGGCCTTGCCGCGCGAGATGCAGGCCGGAACCGGCATCATTTTCGCCAACGGGTTTCCCCTCATCGATCCGTTGATCGCCGAGGTGTCGCGCCATCTCGGCCTGACCTTGGGCCGTCGCACGCGCGAGGCCCTGCACGACTTTTACGACGGGCTCATCGCCCGGGTCACGCACAGCGAGAGTCGCAAGTTGCTGTCCGACTGGTTCGCCCTGCACTACGGCCGCCTGAGCGCGACGCCCGGTCAGGACGAGGTCTATCGCTTCAACCACCAGTTGATGACTCAGATCTCGCTGCAGGCCAATAACCGCTTGGCCAAGCGCTTGAACGCGCGTGGGCCGAACTTCCAGCTCAACGCCGCGTGCTCGTCGGCGGCCACCGCGGTCATGTTGGCCGAGGAGCTGATCGCCGCCGGCCGGGTCGAGCGCATGATCATCATCGGCGCCGACGATCCGACCTCGACGCACGCCCTGCCCTACCTGGGTGCGGGCTTCCTGGCCACCGGGGCGTGCTCCAACCGCGGCGACCTGTACGAAGCGGCCGTTCCCTTCGACAAGCGACGCGACGGCATGATCATGGGTTCCGGGGCCATGGCCATCGTGGTCGAGGCCGAGTCCTTGTGCGCGCGCCGTGGGGTCAGCCCGGTGTGCGAGCTGCTGGGCACGCACGCCTTCAATGCCGCCAGCCACGGCAGCCAGTTGGACGTGGCCCGCTACGCCGAGGAGTTGGAGACCTTCATCTCCCGCATGGAGCGTCGTCACAACCTGGCCCGCAGGACTTTGGCGCCCCAGCTCGTCTACTTCTCGCACGAGCCGTATACCCCGGCGCGCGGCGGTTGTTCGGAGTCCGAAGCCACCGCGCTTCGCCACGTGTTCCGCGACCAGGTCGGTGAAGTCGAGGTGAGCAACACCAAGGGCATGACCGGCCACACCATGGGCGCCTCCATCGAGGACGTGACCGCGGCCAAGGCGCTGCAGTGGGGACGTGTTCCGCCGGTCGTCAATCACAAGGTGCCTGACCCGGCGCTGGCCGGACTGAACCTGTCAAAGGGCGGCCGCCGCGAGTTTCAGTATGCCCTGCGCATGGCCGCGGGCTTCGGTTCGCAGGGCAACTACGTCCTGCTCCGGCGCGCGGCGGTGGGCGACAAGCGCATCAGCGATCCGGCCGGCTACCAAGCGTGGCTGCGCGCGATCTCTGGGCAACAGACGCCCGAGTTGGCTGATCTGGGCCGCATGCTGGTCATCAAGGACAGCACCCCGGGCGCGGTTCTCAGCGAACGCCCGCGCATCGATGAGGCCCTGCGCCCGACCAGCGCGGCCAAAGCCGCCGAGTCCAGACCCCTCACCCCTGCGCCTGTCGTGCAAAAGCCGGCGGCCGCGCCTGCCATGGCGGAAGGCTCGCCCGAGTCCGAGCAGGCCAAGGAACGCGTGCTCGAGATCGTCGCCGGCATCACGGGCTACAAGCGCTCGCTGCTGGACCTGGACATGGAGCTGGAAGCCGATCTGGGCGTGGACACGGTCAAGCAGGCCACCATCCTGGCCACCCTGGCCGAGAGCTTCGGGATGACCGACGTGGAGAACGTGCACCTGTCGGACTACCCCACCCTGCGCGGTTTGGTCGGCTTGTTCACGGCTAAGAGCGCGAGCGGCGTGGAGAGCGCGGCCGCGAGTGAGCCGGCGACGAGCGCGCCGCCCACCGCTGACCTGGGCGCGGTGACCACCACGGTCAGGGAGATCGTGGCCGAGATCACCGAGTACCGCCTGGATTCGATCCAACCCACGATGGAGCTGGAGGCTGACCTGGGCGTGGACACGGTCAAACAGGGCACCATTCTGGCCAGACTGGCCGAGCATTTCGGCATCACGGCCGGGCCCGAATCTTTCCATCTCAGCGATTTCCCCACGGTCGGCTCCCTGGCCGCTTTCTTCGCAACGAAGGTCGGGCAAGCCGCGCCGGCAGCCGCGCCCTCCGCACCGGCTGTCATCAGCACGCCCCCAGTCGCGTCGGTCGCTCTGCCCCAGCCCGGCGAGCCGAGCAAACCGGCCGCCCACGCGGGCGACGCTCGGGCGCGCATCATCGCGCTACTCGCTGAGCACACGCCCTACCCGGCCGAGATGCTGGAACCCGATCTGACCCTGGACAGCGATCTGGGATTGGACGCCGGGGTTCGCGAGCGCCTGCGCCAGGCGTTTATCGAGGCCTTCGATCTCGATGAGGAGTGGCCGCTTCCCCTCGATGCGCGCATCGGCGATCTGCCCAAGCTGCTGGCCTCTCGGCGCCAACCTGCCAGCGCTCCGGTCGCAGGGGTCCCCATCAGGATGGCGCGGCAGACCCTCGGTCTGCGCCCGGCCCCTGTGAGTGGACAGGCCGAGCCGCTCGGCGAGAAGAGCGTGTGGATTTGCGGCGACGATGCCGCCTGCGTGCAGGGCCTGTGCGACACCCTGCAAGGACAGGTGCGCGAGTTGCGTACGATGCTCTTCCCTGCCTCGGGCGATCCCGAGGAGGCGCTGCAGGCGGCGAAGCGCGATCTGGGCAGCACGGCCCCGGATATCCTCATCGACACCACCGCGTGCGGGAGCGGGTTCGATTTTGGCGCGGCCGATGCCGAAGCGTTCAGCCGAGCTCTGGCGCGCGCCGCCGACTGTCGCTTCGTCCTGTGGAAGCACCTGTTGGGCAACAAGCTTCAACCCGGTCGCACCATCGCCGTGACCATGATCGACGGCGCGCACGGCCTGGTGGGATCGGGCTTGGGGGTCAATCCGCTCTTCGGGGTGCACGCGGGCCTTTACAAGTCCCTGCGCAAGCTCGGCCTCAGCCACGTCATCGTCCTCGATCTCGCGTCTTCGGCTGGGTGGGCGCCGCTCGTGGCCGAGCTCTCATCGCGTGGCCGGGGCGTCGAGATCGCCCACCGTGACGGTGTCAGACACCGGGTCGCGTTGGTCGACAGCGTTCCGGCCCAGCCCGGTCAGTCGCTGGCCGAGGACGAGGTCGTGGTGGTGACCGGCGGTGGCTCTGGCATCACCGCGGCCATCGTCAAGCACCTGGTCGAGCGGGCCCCGCGCCACCTGGCCATCATCGGCAGGACCGCGCTGGGCCCCGACACCCGTAGATTTCACGCCTTGGCACCCGCGCAACGGGAAAACGAAAGAGAGGCCATCCGAGAGCGTCTGGTGAAAAACGGGGAGAAGGCCACGCCCGTGGCGGTGGACAAGGTCTACGCGACTCTGGAACGCGCCGCCGAGATCCACGACACCCTGGCCGCGCTCGAGTCGGCGGGCGCGCGTGTCACCTACCACGAGGCCGACGCGTGCGACGGCGCGCGCATGGCCAGCGTGCTGGCCGAGATCCGCAGGGTGCACGGCCCCATCACCACCTTGATCCACGGCGCGGGTCTGGAGATCAGCCGCACCATCGAGAAGAAGTCACTGCAGGAGTTCCAGTCGGTCCTGCGCACCAAGGCCCTGGGCGCCTTCAACCTGGGCTGGCTGTGTCGCCAGGATCCCGTGCGTCGGGTGGTGGCCATCTCGTCCATCGCGGGCCGCTTGGGCAGCCCGGCCCAGATCGACTACGCCGCGGGCAACGGGTTTCTGGATCTGTGGGCGCGCCACCACGAGCGTTCGGGCACGCGCGGCCTCAGCCTGATCTGGTCGGCCTGGGGTCAGCAGGGCATGGCTTGGCGGAACAGCTTCGTGCGCGAAAACGCCGAGCGCGTGGGCATGGGCTTCATCGATCCCGCGGCCGGTGCGCGCGCCGCGGTCGACGAGATGTTGGCCGAGGGGCACGACGTCGAGGTGGTCCTGCACCGCGGGCTGGGTGACGTGCTCGATCCCGAGTTGGCCGACATCGATCCTGGACCCTACCCCTTCATCGATTGGGTCGAACGCAGCGCCGAGGGCGGTTCTCTCTGGCGCCACTTTTCGCCCAAGCGCGACGCCATGCTGGAGCAGCACCGGCTGGGCAAGACCTCGCTCATGCCCGGCGTGGGTCTGATGGAGATGATGGCCGAGTCGCACGCCCTGTTCACGGGCCAGCGCGAAGGCGCCCTGGTCTATCGCCAGTTGGCCTTCGCCGACGCCCTCAAGTTTTATCGCGATGGCGGCCGCGACGTGCAGGTTCGCGTGGCCGGACCCCACATGGAGGTCTGGTCGCCCTTCCGCTCGCCCCAGGGGGACATCATCGAGGATCGCCTGTACGCGCGCGCCCAGGTGAGCCGCGAGCCGATTGCGCCGCCCGTCGAATCGCCCGCGCTTTGGGATCTGGGTCGGATCACCGATCGCATGAGCTTCCTGCAGGCCTTCGAGATGGGGGCCACCCTACGTGAGGGTGTTCGCCTCGGCCCCCTGCTGACCGAGTGCAGCCGCCCCGGCCACGATCCCGCGGCCAATCAGGTGGTGGTGGGCGAAAACGGCATCTTGACCCGCATCCAGTTGCCCAAGGCGCAGCTCGCGGATGGTCGCTACCCCTTGGCGCGGCTGCACGTGAACCCGGCCTTCCTGGACAGCATGCACCAGGCGGCGGCCATCTTCTGCTTGTTCAAGACCAAGTTGATCCACCTGCCGGTGGGCGCCGACCAATTCACCGTCTTCGAGACCCCCAATCAGGACTCGAACTACGACGTCATCGCCATCGTGAGAGAGCGTTCATCCGATCGCCTCTGGTTCGACGTGGCCATGTTGCACGAGGGAAGGCGGGTTCTTTGCCTTGCCCACAGAGTCGAGCTTCGCCGGACGGGACAATAGATGGGCACCCCGGTCAAGGAGATCCAGCAGGCCGCCGGCGAGCTGGCGAGCGATTTCCCCGGTGTGGTGGTGGTCAGCGCGCCGGTGGCCGAGCCCGGAGATGCAGGCGAGATGGTCGGGTTGGTGCGACGGGAGGTGGCCCTGTGCGCCCAGCACCGCAACCCGCGCCGCCGCGCCGAGTTCGTGGCCGGCCGGAACGCAGCCCGCATGGCCGTGGCTCGCCTGCTGGGCATCAAGACGGCGGAAAGCATCGAGATCTTGAAGGACCCCACGGGCGCGCCTTTCGTGGTCGACCACCCCAGGGTGCGCGTGTCCATCACACACTCCAATCAGGTCGCTGTGGCGGTGGCCGCGTTCGTTCCCGTGGGCGTCGATCTGGAAGCCGATGAGGCGCGGCCACCCGCCTTTTCGCGCATGTTCTTCAGCCCGCACGAGCAGGCCAGCATGTCCGCGGCCCCCGATGACGCCCGCCAGACCATGCTCAACACCCTGTGGACGCGCAAGGAGGCCATCTGCAAGGTGGGGCGCTGGGGTGGCAGCTTGGCCTTCGCGGAGGTGGATTGTCTGGACGCCGACGTGCGGGTGGCCGACGCCGCCATCACGGTCAAATCGGCCAGCGCCGCCGGTTACGTGCTGAGCATCGCCGCCGAAAAGAAGGATCGCCGCGACGATGGATGAGGCCAGTTCGCGCTTCGTGGACCGCCTGGCCGTGGACAGGTTGTTGCAGGACAAGTTGAGTCGGGTCCATCACCGCCAGCCTTCGCCGTTGCCCGATGGCGACGCGCCCTTGTGCGAAGACCAGGACTTGCGTTCCTTCCCCGCGCCCGAGGCGCGCGCCACCGTACTCTTTGCCCATGGCCTCTACGAGGACCAGAGCGACATCTACCGCTTCCTCTTCTCTGGGCTCAACCGCCAAGGCTACGACGTCGAACTCTTCTGTCTGCCCTATCACTATCAACGCAGGCCTGCGGACAGCCTGTTTAGCGGCGAGTTCTTCTTCAGCGCCAACCTGCACCGCACGCGCCAGGCCTTCTTGCAGGCCGCGCAGGAGCTGGCCGCGTGCTACAGCCAGCTGGTTCGGGACAAAGGCCACCCCATCTTTCTGGCGGGATTCAGCATGGGCGGCACCATCGCCTTGCAGGCCGCGGCCCGACACCACCAGGTCCCGGGCGTGTGTCTCATCAATCCGCCCGCCGGGCTGGCCGACCTCATCTGGACCTCGCCCTTGTGTCAGACCATTCGCGCCGACATCGAGGCCGAGGGTCTGGATCGCGCGGCTGTCGCGGCCTTTTTCCGCGACATCGATCCCCTCTTCGCGGGTGTGGGTTCGGTGGACAGGCAGCGTGTGCTCATGATCCAAGCGCTCTACGATCTCGTGACCCGGCAGGAGCAGTACGAGGCCCTGGCCGAGGCCTGGCAGTTCCCGCACCGGCACAAGTACCAGGCGGGTCACCTGAACACCCTGCGCGTACCACGTCTGGCCGAGGACATGGCGCGCTTTTTCCAGGGGAGCCTATGACCAGCCCAACCGCTCGGAATTCCCGACGGGCCGCCATCCTGGCCACGGGATCCTTCCTGCCGCCCACGGTGGTCAGCAATCAGGAGATCATCGCGGCCCACGGCCATCGTGTCACCGCCACCGCGGTCCACAAGATTTACGGCATTGAACGCCGCCGGGTGGCTGAGGCCGGGCGGATGGATAGCGATCTGCTGGCGCAAGCGGCGCGCGTGGCCCTGGAGCGCGCCGGCCGGCGTCCCGAGGAGCTCTGCAAGCTGATGGTCACCAAGTTCCTCGGCGACCGTCTGCTGCCCATGACCGCCTCGCCCACCCAGAGGAAGCTCGGGACGTCGCTGGCCTTCCAGGCCTTGGACGTGGACGGGGGCAGCAACGCTTTTCTGATGGCCCTGGAGGCAGCGACCGCGGCCATCGCCATGGGCGACGATCTGGTTTTGGTGGCCTCAGGCGGAATCCACAACCGCATCGTCAGCCGAAAGGATCCGCGCCTGGCCTTCCTCTACGGCGACGGCGCCGGGGCCGTGCTCCTGGGCCTGGCCACGCCGGACATGGGCGCCTCGCGCATCGAGGCCTGCTATCAGTTGAGCGACGCCACGGGGGTCGACTTTGCCCGAGGCTTCCAGCTACGTCGCAAGCTCCCGCCCGGCATTCACCACAGCCAAAACTACGGCAGCCTGCTCGATCTGTACGAGGGCGGGGACTGGCGCGCCATCCAGGACCGCGTGCTGGACATGCTCGGGAAGATCGCGCGTGAGGTGCTGGCCAAGGCCCAGATGAGCCTGGCCGACATGGACCTGGTCCTGCTCAGCGAGAATCACCACCGGGTGTGGGCCGCGGCGCTCGACCACCTGGGCGTGCCGCGCGACAAGACCGTGTCGCTGGTCGAGGAGTGCGGCAACACCATGTCGGCCATGCTGCCGCTGCAGCTCGACCACGCCATCACACAGGGGCGTCTGCAGCGCGGGCAACGGGTCTTGCTGTTGTCCGTCGGAGAAGGGTTGAGCTGCGGGGGCATGGTCGTCACCTACTGAAAGGAACACATGGAACGAGCGGAAGTCTTCGCCAAAGTCTCGCAACTCCTCACCGACTATCTCAGGCTCGGCCCTGGAGAGGTCAAAGAGACCAGCCACGTCAGCAACGACCTGGGCGCGGATTCGCTGGCCCTCGTCGAGCTGGGCTTCAAGTTCATGGAGACCTTCGGCATTGGCATGCTGACGCCCGACGGGGACAACATGGTGGTGGGCCCGCTGGTCGACAACATCGTGGGCATGATGAAGAAGTAGACCCGTGGTGATGATCGGCTCGCACAAGCAATACCCGCCCGGCCGCCCTCTTCTCCTCGGGCGCAACGCCCGCATCGTGGGAACCGGGGCCAGCCTGCCCGACGAGATCGTGAGCAATCAGGACCTCATCGACGAGCTGCACCTGAACGCCACCGCGCGCGCCGTCGAGTTCTCCATTGGCATTCGCGAGCGCCGACGTGGTCAGCTGGACGTGGCCTGCGCCGAATACCTGGCCCGTGCCGGCCAGGCCTGCCTGGAACGCGCCGGCGTGTCCCCGCAAGAGGTGGACCGCGTGATCTACGCCCGCTTGTTCGGCGACCACGTGATCCCGGCCACCGCCATGCAACTGCACGCCCGCCTCGGCCTGCGCGCCGGCATTCCGACCATGGACATCTCGGCGGCGTGCAGCGGCTTCATGCACGCCGTCGACCTGGCCTTGGGGGCCATCAACGCCGGTGACGAGCGTGTGTTGGTCTTGGGGGGCGACCGGGGCGCGTTGGCCGGGTTCATGCCGGTCAGCAAAGACACGCGCACCGCCTTCCTGAACGGCGACGGCTTCGCGGCCGCTCTCTTGGAGGCGAGCGACGAGCCGCACTTCAAGGCGCGCTACTTCTACACCGACAGCGACCTCGCCGATTTCGCCTACGTGCCCTTCGGCACCGGCATGCTCAACGGCGCCCAGGACTTCGGCCCCGCCATGATGGCCCTGACCATGCCCGACGGGCGGCGCATCCAACAGTCGGTCATCGACTCGTGTCGCATCATCAGCGAGCGCTTGCTGGCGTTGGCCGGCCTGACCATCGAGGAGATCGATTTCTTCATCACCAGCGATCAGACCCTGCACGTGTGGAGGGACCAGCTCAAGCTGCTGGGGCTCCCCGAAAGCAAGAGCGTGAGTTGCTTCCCCAAGTACGGCAACACCGTGGCGGCCATGGCCCCGCTCAACCTGAACGAAGCCATCGTCACCGGCGCCCTCCGTCGCGGCATGACCGTGATGATGATGGGCCACGGCGCGGGCGCGAGCGGCGGTGGGTTCATCTTCACGTATTAGGCTGCTGGCCTGACCGGCGCCGAGGGCGTTCCGATCCGGGCCGTGGGGAGGGCCCTGCCCTCACGGCCTCGCGCAAGTCAGGTTCAGTCGATTGACACCCGGCTCGAGGATCAGCGTCTCGGACATGGTACGACAAGAACGCGTGCGCACGGACACCATGGCGTTCGTGCCGCTGGGGAGCTCCGCGATGTGCGCCGTCTCACCCGTGGTGACGCGAGTCCCGATGTGATCCTGGTCGTAATAGACGGAAACGAAGAAGGCATGGTCGGGGCTGCCGCTCAGAGAGACCTCCAGCGTGGACAGCTCGTCGGGCGTGGGTTCGCGGCACGAGGAGTGAAGACACAGGAAGGGTGGATCGCCATGCCGGGGAATGTCGACCAGCAGGTCGAAGGGCCACTCAGCCTCCGCGACCTGGACCCGGACCCGCGGCACCGGCGGCAGGTCGCCGGAGTCGAAGCGGCAGAAGTGGTCCATGGAGACCACCTGAGCGTCCTGGTCGTCGGCGGTAATGGTGAGGTATGAGATGGGGCAGGGTTCGCCGCGGGCGATACCGAATCCGCCACGCAGGCGAGCGAGCCTGACCAGCTCCACCAACAGGCCGCGGGAAGGTGCTACAATCCTCGTCAGCTCCACCGGACGAAAACCAGAAGAGGTCACGCGCAGGTCGTAGGACTTGCCGGCCTCCAGGCCGGTCACAGTGAACTGGTTGTCCTCGATCGTCGTGTCTTCGATGGCGGACCACTCGCTTTCCCCGGACAGCCGAATCTCGAAGTCTGCGTCGAGATTCATGGCCCCGTCGCCACGCTGGCCTGCGCTTCCAGGGTCGGGTGCGCGCAAGGTACCCTTGATGGTCACCTCGTCGGCGAGCTGTAGGACCACCTCCTTGTCTTCCTCGGCCGAGACCATCACCTCGTCGAGGGTGGCCTTCATCTCGCCTAGCTCGGCGTGAAAACGGTAGGCGCCGGGAGGCAGCTCGACGGAAAAGTAGCCGTCGGCTTCCACCGTGACCTCCAGGTCGCGGCTTTCGTCGCTCACCACCAGACTCAGCTCGTTGTCTTCACCATAGTCTTGCGCACCCAAGACGCGGCCCCGGATCGTGGCCATGCCGGTGGTCGCGGGCTTGCGCACCGGTCGCGGCCTGGTGGGTGGTTGGTAGGCCAGGCGCGGGGCGGGCATCTCCGCCACCATCTCCTCGGGCTCGCTTTCGGCCAGGGGCACCGGCGCGGGCCTGTGTCTGTGCCGCCACATGTGCAGAGACGAGACGGTAGCGGTAGAAAGCAAGAGCGACAGAAGCCACCAGCGTAACGTCATGAGGGCCTCGAAAAGAGAGACACTCTCCGCGCGGGAAAGTTCCAGGCGCCTGCAAAATGGTAGCGGCACTCGCGCGACATCGCGGCTACGGGCAGGAGAGCGTCGGCAGACCACGAACCAGTCGGCCAGGCTGGGCCGCGCCACTCGCCTGGCGTTCTATCGCGGTTCTGCTTGCGCGGTGACCACCTGGTTGCGGCCGGCTCGCTTGGCGGCGTAGAGGGCCTGGTCGGCCTTGCTCAGCAAGCCTTGGGCATCCGCGGATTCGGATCGCGTCGTGCTCACCCCGACGCTCACCGTGACGACCAGCGGGCCCGCGGACGTGGGGATGGTTTCGGCGCTGATGGCCGCGTGGAGCCGGGCGGCCACCGTGTCGGCTTGTTGGGCGGAGGCGCCGTTCAACAAGAGGGCGAACTCCTCACCACCGTAGCGGCAGATGACGTCCTCCTCGCGCAGGCAACGGGACAGCCGGTGGGCTACCTCGCGGATGACCTCGTCGCCCACACCGTGGCCGTGGCGGTCGTTGATCTGCTTGAAGAGATCGATGTCCACCATCACGGCGGCGTTGGGACGAGGCTGACGTCGCATCTCATGAAAGAGGGAATCCGCCAGCGCGAAGAAGTGGCGTCGGTTGAAGAGCCCGGTGAGGGAGTCGCGCGTCGCCAGCTCACCGATCTTGCGAAACAAGAGGGCGTTGTCGTACGCCGCCATGCCCTGACCGGCCAGGGTGGCCGCGATGCGCACCTCGCCGTCGGTGTACGAAGGCGATTGCGCCGTGCCCACCACCAGCACGCCGCGACGCTCGCCCCGGGTCACGAGCGGCAGGGCCATCCAGGCGTGCGGCTTCTCGCCCAGCGGACCGAGCAAGGGGCCAACGTCGGCGGTGGCGTTCGTGCCACACGACGGTTCGTCGCGAGAGAGGAGCCAGCGCGCCGCCGGTTCCGAGCCATTCAGTATCGGGCTGGCGGCCCCCAGCACGGTCACCGAACGGTCGTCGGCTCTGTGCAGGACCGACCAGGCGTCGACCGGCACCGTTCGAGCGATGAGCGCGATCATGCGTCGGATCACCTCGTCGGGGTCCAGCGTTCCGCTGAGCTCGATCATGGCAAGCCGTAACATGTCGGCGAGATCGCGCTCGCGCCGGGCCGTGCGGATGTCGGACTCCAGTCGTGCCGCGCGCGCGGTCTCGAAGGTCACGGCCACCTGATGGCTGATGGTGGTCAGGATCTCCACATCGTCGGTGGTGAAGATGCCGCGGGCGGCACGGCTGTCGAGGTACATGACCCCCAGCATGTGCTCCCGCAGAAGCACCGGCGCGACGATGATGCTGCGCAGACCGTGGATGAGCGCGCTCTGCGAACCCAGGGCCGCGCCTTCCTCGCTGCCCGTCACCACCAGGGCCTGGGAGGTGTCCCGCACCCGTTGCACCAGACTGGCACCGTAGCCGGTCAGGGTTTCCAGGTCCGCGCCGGCCGCGTCGCGACCCAGGTACGGCACCAGCAGGTCGTCTTTGGCGTTCACCAGAAACAGGAAGGCCCGCTCGGCGGCCAGGATGCGAAGGGTCTCGTCCAGGGCCACCCGGCAGAGCTGTCGGGTCTCGAGCACCGCCGACGCCGCCAGGCTGACCTGGTGAACCGCCTGAAGGCGACGAAGCTGAACGCTGTTCTGGCTGCCTCGAAGCTCCGTGGGCCTCATGGGGATGATGTGCTGGGTCTGCAGCGTGGCTCCGACCGTGCCGAACTCCTGGCACACCCAGCGAACCCGGCTCTTCCAGCCATACTCGGTCGCCAGCGCCATCGCGGACTCCGCGTGCCGCATGCCCTCCGCGCGTCGGCCCAGGGCGATCAGGACCCTCGCGCGAACTCTGGCCGCCTCGTAGTCGACCAGGACGGAATTGTGGCCCTTGGCATCGACGTCGAGGGTGGCGAGGCGGACGAGAGCCTCCTGCTGCCTGTCGCGGAGATGGTCGAGCCAACCCTCCGCCACCGTGGCGTACGCCCCATAAAGCGAGCCCGCGCCGGCACGTCGTAGCTCGCGAACCGCGGATTGGGCGGCCGCCAGTCTGGCCGGTAGGTTGGTCTTGCTCGCGCCGGCGGCTTGGGCCAGGCGCCCCAGCGCCTTGAAGACCCAGTAGGTGCGCTGGATCATGTAGACCTTGCGCGGGCCCAGCTTCAGCGCTTCGAAGGCCGCGATGGCGTCCTCGAAGGGAGCGCCCAGCTCGCCCTGCTCCAGGGCGACGTGTGCCGCCGTCAGGGCGGCGTTCACCCGCGTGGTCATGTTGGTCGGATCGCTGTCGGCGAAGGCCTGGACCCCTCGCAACCGCGCGGCGGCTTCGGCGGGATTGCCGCCCAGCGCGGAGATGCTGGCCCCCAGGGCCATGGTCGGGTTGCCGTAGGCGCCCCGGACGGGAAGGCGTCGCACCGCCCGCTCGTACCACGCCGCGGCTGTGGCCAGGTGCCCACGCATGATCTCGAACAGGCCGATCTGCGAGGCGAGCAGCACATAGTCCGACGCCTGCAGCCACTGGCCGTGCACCGTCAGGGTCTCGTCGATGACAGCGCCGGTCCTTGCGTCCGGCGGGCATAGCGAGTCGGTGGACAGCGATCTCATGAGGTGCACCTGCGCGACCAGCGCCGGGTCTCCCAGGGCCGTGGCCTCGGACAGGGCTTGCTGCACCAACTGGGCGCTGCTCTTGCGGCGGCCGAGCGAGGCCGCGGACACGGCCTTGATCAGGCGATCATCGACTCTCTCGGGGCCGGGACCCAGCCGGGCGGTGACGTAGGAGCTGCGCAGCGAGGCCAGGATGGCCAGGGGCATGCGCATCGCATAGGACGCGCTCTGCTTGATGACGGCCAACAGTTGGACCTCGACCTGATCGCGCGCGCGTCGATCTCCCCGGGTCAGCCGCCAGCGCGGCGGTACCAGTTGCCACACCCGCGCTCCCAGCATGCGGCCCAGCGTGGTCAGGACCAGCGCCATCGGGTTGCGCGGCAGCGGCCGTCCGATCTCGAGCAGCCCCTGGCAGGCCACCTCCACCGCCCGCTGGCCCTCCCACTGGGCATGGTGGGACTCGGCCAGCCACGAGTACATGGCCGCGCGACGGATCGCGTTCTTCTCCTTGCCCAGGGCTCGAGCCGCCTGCTCCTGCGCGACCTCATGCTCGCCAACTCTGGTGGCGGCCAGCCCGTACGATTGGTGGAAGCGAGCGTCGGGGTCCATCCTGGCCGCTGCGGCCGCGTTCACCGCCTGGGCGAAGAACTCGTAAGCCTGCGCCGAGGCGTACTCGGCGAGGGCCCGCTCCCCGGCAGCGGCGGTGGCTCGGAAAAGTCTGTGGGGATCCCGGTCGGTCTGTCCGTTGAGGTAGTGGTGGGCGATGGCGTAGACGGCCGCGCTGTCCTGGGAGGCGTCCGTCTCCATAGACTCCGCGATGCACTGGTGCAGGGCGCGCCGCTGGGCCTCGTCCAGCCTGGCGAGCAGCGCCTGCGGGATCCGCTCGTGCGGGAAGGCGTAGCCGTTGCCCGCAGGCTCGATCAGGCGTTGGGCAAGGGCCTCGCTCAAGGCCTTCGAGATCTCGATGGGCTCGCCCCCCCTGTCGGTCGGTCGGGCCTCCTTTTGCCAGCGTCCCAGCACGGTTTCGACGAGCTCCGGCGCAAACTCGTGGCCCACGGCCGCAGCCACCATCAGGCGGTCCTGGGTCGCGGGGCTCAGCTCGTTCACCCGACGCAATATCAGACGGGTGATGTCGGCTGGAAGCTGCAGGTCGTCCAGACCGTTCTCGTCCAGGATCCACGTGTCCCACGAGGGCAACATGACCCCGCTGTCCAGAGCGGCCCGCAGGTACTCCATCACCGCGAGAGGGTTCCCACCGCTGCAGGTCACGATGCGTTTGATCAGGGCTTCCGGCACCGCGCGCCCACCCAAGCGGGCCTTGACCAACGCGGCCACCAGAGGCGCCGAGAGCGGATCCAAACGGATCGGCGCACCCATGGCCGCAGAGAAGAGCCCTGCGATGTCCGCGACCTTCGCCCCATCGTCCTCACGTGCCGTGACCAGCAAGAGCAGGTGGGATTCCGCCAGGGACATGGCCAGGCGGCGAACCAGCTCACGCGTGGCAAGATCCCACCACTGCGCGTTCTCCAGCAGCAAGACCGCTCCCCCGCTGGCATCCGCGAGCCGGATCAGGTAGCGGGCGACGACCTCGGCGAAGCGGTCCTCATCCACGTCTCCCGAGCGTTGCGAAGCTGGCCCCGGCTGTTCTGCCAGCGACTCGAGCGGGGGGCTGATCAGATCGTGCAATCTGGGCACGAAGCGCGCGAGCAGTTTCGCCGCGGCACCCGTGGCCTCGGTCAGGATGGCCACGGCCTGGGATCGCTTGGGTTCAGGCAGCGCGGCCACCGCGGCCAGGTGATGGTCGACGGCGTCCAGCAACGGCCTGAGGGGCGTCTGGTGCTCGGCGCCGGCCGCACCCCGCAGCACGGGATGGTCGGTGAGTTGGGCATGGGCGATGAGCTCGTCGACCAGACGGGTCTTGCCGGCACCCATGGGCCCGCTGACCAGCACCGCTGTGCCGGCACCGTCAAGCGCGCCGTCCCAGCACGAGCGCAGCCGGAGCACCTCCTCGGATCGGCCCACCAAGGGGGAGCGACTCCCCACCGCCAGGTGACCAGGCGGGGCTCCCGCCGCAGCCTGGTCACCGCCCGCGACACGGGCCAGGTCTCGCTGGACCTGCTCGGCGGAGGGGTAGCGATCGTCAGGGTCCTTGGCCATCAGGCGCATGACCACCGCCGCCAGGGAAGGCTCCACGTCCGGCCTGATCCGACGTGGGTCGGGGATGGGCGCGGTCAGGTGCATGCGGATCAGCTCGCCCGTGTTGCGGGCGGTGAACGGCACCTCACCCGTCAGGCACTCGAACAGCACGACGCCGAGCGCGTACAGGTCGGCGCGGCCGTCCACCGGCCGGTGCAGCACACCGGTCTGTTCGGGCGCGCTGTACAGGAAGGTGCCCACCGCCTCGTCGTCGATGCGCGTGTTCACTTTGGTGGCCAGTCCGAAATCGATGAGCCGGACGCGTCCGTCCGGTTCGACCATGACGTTGTCGGGTTTCACGTCCCTGTGCACCAGCCCGGCGGCATGGGTCACGCCCAGCGTATCGGCCAGTTGCGCGCCGATGGCGGCGACCCGGGTATCGTCCAGCCGCTGCTCTTGTATCAGCCGGGACAGCAGACGCCCCTCGACCAACTCCATGATCAGGTAGGGCCGGCCTTCGGTCTGACTCACCTCATAGATTTCGACGAGGCCCGGGTGTCGCAGACTGGCCAACAGGGCGGCCTCGCGAGCGAAGGCGGTGGCGTCGTCCTTGTCAACGCCGGTCTGGACGACCTTGACAGCGTAGGCGCGGCCGTTGCGTTCGGCGCGATAGACGATCGTGTGCGCGCCTCGGCCCAACTCTGCCAGCAGGCGCGTGCCTTCAATTCGGACCGCGGGATGGGCAGACGCCCCACCGACTACCTCCTGCACATGGCCCGGCCGCTGCGGCATTGGTTCTTCTTCTTCCGTCCTAACCGCTGGCTTAGGAGGGTCCCAGGCCCCGGTTCACTGGTCCGCGCCGGTCTCACCAACGCAGACGCTCATTATTTATTTCACAATTTGCCGCATGGCCGCCAGAAAGCCATCGTTCTCCTCGGGCGTGCCCACGGTCACGCGCAGGTGCTGGGCCAGGCGGCCGCCTTTGGCATGAAAGCTGCGCACCAGGATCCCACGCTGGCCGAGCTGCGCGTGCACATCGCCGGCTGGCATGGGCGTGGTGATCCAGAGAAAGTTGGCTTCGCTGGGCAAGAGGCGTATCCCCATCGCGCGCAGCTCGCGGGCCACGCGTTCGCGCTCGTTCATCACCTTGCGCACCATCGTGGCGATGGCGGCGGCGTGTTCGGTGAGCACCAGGGTGGCCAGCCGTTGCGAGACCGCGGGCAGGTTGTAAGGCGAGCGCACCTTGTCCAGGGCCGTGGCCAGCTCGGGGCGGGCCAGCACATATCCCACGCGCAGAGCCGCGAACCCGATCTTGGACAGAGTCCGCATGATGGCCACGTTGGGGTAGCGCCGGTAGAGGTCAAGATGATCGCGGCTGGAGTAATCGATGTAGGCCTCGTCGATCACCACCAGCGCCTGCGCGGCGCGCTCGATCAGCCTCTCCAGGCGGTCGGTGCTCATCAGATTGCCGGTGGGATTGTTGGGGCTGGCGATGAAGATCAGGTTGGGCGAGGTCGCCGCCAGGGCCTCGTCCCATGCCGTGCTGGACAGATCCCAATCGTCGTCCAGGGGAACCTCGACCACCCGTTGGCCGCGCGCGATGGCGTGCTGCCGGTACATGACGAAGGTCGGGCTGGCGGTGAGCACGGTGACCGGGCCCGCACCCCGTGGCCGCGCCAGGGCCGTGGTGAGCAGCGCGATGATCTCGTCCGACCCGTCCCCCACCAGGATCTCCTCGACGGGCACGTTCACGCGTGCCGAGATGGCGCGCCGGAGCGCCACATACGTCGGATCCGGGTAGCGCTCCCAGGATATCTCGACCGCGGCCTGCGCCAAATGCGCGCGCACCTCGGTGTCCAACAAAGCCGGCGCCTCGTTGGCGTCCAGGCGAATCGGGTAGCTGCGCAGGTCCGGCACATAGCTGCTCAGGCCAGCCAGATCCGGGCAGAGGAGGGAAGTGAGATCGAAGGTCGACATGGGGAATGCGCCCCCAGCATAGTCCAAGTCGATGTCCCCGGCCCGCCTCTGTCGAGGCGATTACTTCTTGGCGGCGTTGCGGCCCGCGAGCTTGCGGAACAGGGCGGGCTCGTAGAGATCCGTCAACAGCTCCACCACGCGGTACGAGGCGCGGCGGGCGCGGGCTTGCGTCTCGTCGGTGGTGACCTGGGCCACCAGCAACTCGCGTCCCACGTCCACCCGCGTTTCCTCCTCGGGCAGCAGAGCCTCGCGCAGCATGCGTGCGCTCTCCGGGTCGCCCTTGTCGTCGCAGAAAGAGGCCAGCCCGGTCAGGCGAACCGCGCTCATGCCCGCCAAGGTCAGGAACCCGGCGGCCGCGCGCTCCTCGCCTGTTTGCAGGGATCGCAGAAAGCCGAAGAGGCGCGAGTAGCCACCCTGGCGCGGATCGTACGAGCCCGCGGCCAAGCCCAGGCAGGCCAGGCGCTCGGTCAGCAGGCGGAAGTGGCGCGCCCGATCGCCGCAAGTGGTCGCGCAGGCCAGCTTGAGGTTCAGCGACTCGGTGTCGGCCAGCCACAGGGCCGCCACCTCGATGGACTCGATGACCATCTTGCACTCCCAGCGCAAGGCGTCGGCCACGGACAGGCCCTCGCTGGCGAGCGCGGGGAGATAGCGGGTTGCCACCAGGTCGCGAAACGATTCCTGGTTCTTCAATTCCAGTTCGGAGACGTAGACGTCGGCGGTGACCATGGACTTCCGAGCGGAACCTTCACCTCCGAAAGCGGTTCCGTCAAGCGACAAAGCCGACGTAGCCGCTGGCTGTCGGGGTCGAGATGCGCGCAAGAAGCGCGGCTATTTGGAGTCTGTCCTGGGCACCAGATCGCCGACCAGGCGTTCGAAATCGCCGCGGCTCAAGTCTCCGACCATGCTGCGGCGCAGGCGTCCCTCACGGTCGTAGACGAAGAAGACCGGGATCTCACCCTGCCAGCGCGGATCGAAATCTTGGGTGAAGGAGGTGCCCTCTTGCCATTTCAGGATCGGGCTCCACCCGGAATCGCCGGTTTTCTTGGCGAGAACCCGCCCCACCCACAGCGCCGACCGCTCGCTGTCTTCGTCCAGCGAGATGGGCAGGAAGTCCACGCCGCGGGCGCTGGATTCGCGCGCCAGCTTGGCCAGCGAGGGCAGCTCGTGCATGCAGGGTTGGCACCAGGTGGCCCAGAAGTGCACCACCAGGACCCGCCCTTTGTGGCTGTTCACCGCGGCGCGCATCTGCTCGACCGAGATGAGGCGCGCGGGTCGGACCTGAGGTTCGGCGGCCCACGACACCGGCGTGCACGACAGGCACGCGGCCAGCAGCAGGCCGGCCCATGGTCTGGAGAGAGAGTGCGCGCCCAGTCCTTTCATGGGGGCTCAAGCATACACCGCGTTTTCTCTCTCGCTGTCTTTGTGGGTTTGTCCTCGTGCTACGCTGATGCGTCGTGAAAGCCAGCCTCGCCTTCGTCGCCCTGGCGCTGCTCGCGTCGGGCCCCGCCCACGCCGAGACGGGCGCGCCCGCCATCCTGCCGCTTGCCCAGGTACGGCCCGGCATGGTGGGCCAGGCCTGGACCGTCTTCGAGGGCACCAAGCCCGAGCCCTTCCAGGTGCGCGTGGTCTCGGTGGTACCCAGGTTCCTGCCCCAACAGGACATCATCCTGGTGCGCGCCGAGGATAAGCGCGTGCAGCTGACGGGCATCGCCGCCGGCATGAGCGGCAGCCCTGTGTTCGTGGACGGCAAGCTGATGGGCGCCATCGCCTACGGCTGGAGTTTTTCCAAGGAGCCACTGTGTGGCGTGACTCCCATCGAGACCATGCGCGCCGCGGGCCAGCGTCCGCGTCGTCCCGCGGGCGATCCCTTCTTGACCGAGGGGCCCCCGGTCGAGCCACGACTGCAACCCGTGTCGCTTCCCCTGGCGGTGTCGGGCATGCCCGACGCGGTCATGCGCGATTTGGGGGACGAGCTGCGCGAGCACGGACTGGTGCCGATGCGGGCGGGCGGCGCTGGTCGAGTCGGTGACCAGGAGAGTCCGATCCTCGATCCGGGCGCGGCCGTGGGCGTGGCCCTCATTCGTGGCGATATGAACGCCGTGGCCATGGGCACGCTCACGCACACCGAGGGTCACACCGTGCTGGCCTTCGGCCATCCCATGATGGGTCTGGGCGAGGTCAACCTTCCTCTCGTGGCAGGTCGGGTCCACACCATCGTGGCCAGCCTGTCCAGCTCGATGAAACTGGTCTCGCCGCTCGACACCATCGGGGCTGTGGTGCAGGACCTGCCCTCCGGCATCGTGGGCGAGCTGGGCCGCCACGCCTCCGTGATCCCCATCGAGGTCGCGGTCAGCGCCCGCGCGGTCAAGCCCCGCGTCTTCTCCGCGCAGGTGGCCCTGCACCGTCGCCTGTTGCCCGTGCTGGCTTCGACCGTAGTGTCCAGCGCCCTGGCCGAGGCCGAGCCCGACGTCACCGACATGGTGGTGACCATGAACACCCACCTGGCGGTGCGGGGCGCGGGCAGCGTGGACATCGTCGACCAGGTGGCTTCTCGCGAAGGTCTGACCGGCAAGTCTCTGGTGCAGACCCGAGGCATCAAGTCCCTGCTCGACCTCATGGCCAATCCCTTCGCCCCCGCGGTCATCGAGCGCATGCGCGTGGACCTGAAGATGGAGTACCGGCACGACGTGGCCGAGATCGTGGGCGTCTCCTTGCCCGACGCGCGGGTCAAGCCCGACCAGACCATCTCGGTGCGCGTGACCTTGCGTCCCTACGCTGGCCGGGAATTCACCAAGACCATTCCGCTGCACATCCCCGCGGCCTTGGCGGGCAAGACCGCCAAGCTCGAGATCGCCTCGGGCGCCTTGGTGCGGCCCGATGTGCCCAAGCCCGAGAGCCTGCGCGGGCTGATGGACAACCTGGCCGCCAGTTATCCCGCCAAGTCCATCGTGCTCAGCCTCGGCACCCCGGACAGCGGCGTCAGCCTGCGCGGTCGCCTCATCCCCAGCCTGCCCGATTCCGCGCTCGATACGCTGCGCTCGTCCGGCCAAACCCGCCGCGCCGACAGCTACCGTATCTTCCGCCGCACGCCCCACCCCTGCGACCAGGTGATCACGGGCAAGCAGGAACTGACCGTGCGGGTGCGCGAAATCGACGGCCGCTAGGTTACTTCACGAGACGCAGGGTAGGTCGGCGACGACGGCGCGAGTGCATCACCATGCCGTCGGATTCGATCTCTTCCTCGTCATCCGGGGGGACCGAGCGCAGCCATTGACTGGCGACCGCCACGTTCTTGTCGGGTTCACGTGCCGGCGTGCTTGCGTCCGTCACACTGTCCGACGCGGTCTCGGCCAAGGGCTCGCCAAAGCCGTGCAGCTCGGTCGGCAGATCCTCGCGGTAAAGGACGCCGCTGGCGTCGGTGCACGAGATGACGTAGACGGCGGACCAAGGCACATAGGTGCGATGGGGCACCCGGGAGAAAGAAAGGGTCGCGCTCACCCCGTCCTCCGTGACCTCGAGGTCGGGGATGGGGATGGGCATGTTTTGTCCGTACTGCAGGACCAGATGGGGGTGCGAGGCGAAGGGGCCGGGCACAACCACTCCAGGCCTGCGTGCGTCAAGGTGGAGGGACACCCATCCTTCGGCCAACATGCTCAGGAATGTCTTCTGTTTCGATGGTCTCTCGCTGTCGTCCATAGCTCTCCCCGCGCCAAGACTCGGCAGAAACTCTTATCTAATACCTCCCCAAACCAAGCTGTGCCAGGTCGAGCTTCGCCTACTTTGCCGTTCCGGGCGCCCTCCCCGACGACTTTGCGCGCCAGGTTTCGTGACCCACATGGTCTTGGGCCGGCCAGAGTCTTCTCCTCACCAGCGCACCTTTCGCTATAATGCGGTAACCTTGGCTCCGGTTATGAATCGACCGCGACTTTTCCCTACAACCCTTCCCCTCTCATCACCGCCCCGGGCGCTCTCGGGATGGCGGGCACGCCTGGCGAGCGATCCTATCCCGCGTTTGCTGCGCGAGGGTACGCCCAGCGTGCTGGCGCGGGTGCGACGGGACCTGATCGATGACAGCGAGGCCCCCAGCGCCAAGGAGATCGCCGGATACAAGGAAGTCCAGGCGGTGCTGAGCAAGATGAAGCGCGACGGCAGCTTCGAACCGAAGCCGCCGGAGAAGGGCTTGGGAAGCAACAAGTTTGCCACTTGTCTGGCCACCGTGCGGGCCTTGGATCGATTGGCGGATCTGGGTTTGCGGGTGGAGGGTGAAGACGGCGCCACGCCTCAGCTACGCAAGATGGCGGATCAGATCCTGTCGTCGCAAGCCAGCGACGGCGGCATCGCGGATCTGGCGGTGGCGGATACGCCCAAGGCCCGCCCCAAGATGGTGGCCCTGCACTTCCATGGGTGGGCCGTTTCCGCCCTGTGCCGGGCGGGATTCGAAAACGACCCGCGCGTGGAAAAGGCATTCGGTTTGCTTCTCTCCTACCGCCAAGACGATGGCGGGTGGGCCTGGCGGGGCGTGCGCACCGACTCGGCGGCGCGGCCCTCCAGCCACCTCATCACCGGTATGGTGCTGCGGGCCTTCGCTTCTTCCAGCCAGCGGCGGGTCTCGCGCGAGGCGCGCCGGGCCGCCGAGCTGATGGCCACGCGGTTTCTTCAACCCGACCGCTACGAGGATCGCAAGGCGCCCTCATTCTGGGAGATCCTGACCGAGCCGCGTTTTTACACCGACGTGCTCGATGCCCTGGACACCATCACCGGCATCGGTCTGGGCAAGGAAAACTCGGGTGTACGCACCGCCGAGGCCTACCTGCGCTCGCGTCAGGCTTCGGACGGCCTTTGGTATCCGGGTTCGCCGGCCAAGGGCGAGGTCGTGCGCGGCGGGGGCAAGGCCACGGGCAAGGACAAGGATTTGGCCGAAGCCATCTGGTTGACCTTGCGCGTGCTGGTCGTCCTGCGCCGGATCAACTAAGAAGACTCATGACCGAGATTCGCCACGACTTCCGGGTCGAGGAAGTTCGGGCCTTGCACGATCTGCCTTTGCCCGAGCTGATCTTCCGCGCCCAACAGGTTCACCGCGCCCACCACAAAGCCGACGAGGTGCAACTGTGCGCCCTGCTGTCGGTGAAGACGGGCGCTTGCCAAGAGGACTGCTCGTACTGTGCGCAGTCCTCTCGCCACGCCACCGGCTTGCAGCCCGCGCGCATGCTGGATCGGGACGCGGTGGTGAAAGCCGCCGAGCGGGCCAAGGCCGTGGGCGCGACCCGGTTTTGCATGGGCACGGCCGGCCGCAACCCCAAGAGCGACAAGGATTTCGAGGCGGTGCTGGACATGGTGCGCGCGGTACGCGGGCTGGGCATGGAGGCGTGTCTGACCCTGGGCCTGCTCAGCGACGAGCAGTGCCGCCGCTTGGCCGAGGCCGGTCTGACCATCTACAACCACAACATCGATACCTCGCCGGCTTTCTATTCCTCCGTCGTCACCACCCATACCCAGCAGGATCGACTGGCCACGCTGGCGCGCGTACGCAAGGCCGGTCTGCGCATTTGCTCGGGCGGGATCATTGGTATGGGCGAATCCATCGACGATCGCTGCGCCATGCTGGCCACCCTGGCCAACCTGGATCCGCACCCCGAGAGCGTGCCCATCAACGCCCTGGTGCCCATCGCGGGCACCCCGATGGCCAACCGACCGCCGGTCGATCCGCTAGAGCTGGTGCGCGTGATCGCCACGGCCCGCATCATCATGCCCAGGACCCAGGTGCGATTGTCGGCGGGTCGGGCCGCGCTGTCGCGCGAGGCCCAGGTCATGTGCTTCACCGCGGGGGCGAATTCGATCTTCTATGGTGAGAAGCTGCTGACCACGGGCAACGCCGACGTGGACGCCGATCAGGCGCTGCTGCGGGACTCGGGGCTAAAACCGGCGCCACCGCACCATTAGCGGAACCGGATTCCTCCACCACGGGGCGAACCAAGCCTCCGTAAGAAACAAGCATCTCTGTGACGAAAGTCCGGCTCCGTCCACAATGCGTCCAGCTCAAATGCTTCTGGCTCCCCTGGTCCGGTCGATCAGACCATCCACCACAGCGCCGCGTACCGGGCCGCGCGCCCAAGCAGCGACCATGCCAGGAACGCGCCCGTATGGACGCGGAATACGCCGGCCAAGAGCACCACCGCGTCCCCGATGAAGGGCGCCCAACCCAAGGCCCCTGACACGGGGCCGTACCTGCGCACCCACGCGGCTAGCCGGGGACGCGCCGCCGCCGGCTCCCGCTTTGCCGCCGCCACCCCGGCGCGCCCCATGCCGTAGGTCACCATGCCCCCGGCGGTGTTGGCCAGGGTCGCCATCGCCACCAGGAAGAGTCGTTCCCCCGTCGTGTGCGCGCCGAGGAGCTGCGCGGCCAAGAGCCACTCGGACCCCAGGGGTAGCAGCGTCGCCGCCGAGAAGGCGAGCAGAGCGAGGCCCGGCCATCCCAGGGATTGGCAAAACGCGAGGAAGGTGTGCATCGATCGTTGGAAAGGCTAGCGGCTGGGACGACGCACGTCGATGGCGGCCATGCGATTTCGGCTGTCATCAAGCAACCACGGTTACCACCTCGTAGATCGATGCCTTTCCGGATCCGGACCCATCCCCTTCTCTTTCGGCCTCCGTGTCCTCTGTGACCTCTGTGGTCAGTTCCGATCCGGCAAGCGTCCTGCGCGTAGCTCTTCTCCCCTGACCAGCCTTCGCAGGTTTTCCCTGTGGCGGGCCACCACCAGGACGGCGACCGCGACTGCGAAGCACAGCTTGGGGGCGCGGACGTCGCCCCACAGCCAGAGGAAGAGAGGGAAACTCACCACCGCCGCCAGGGAGCCGACCGAGGAGATGCGGAAGGTCAGCATCAGCACGATCCACAGAGCGGCCGGGCCGAGCGCGGGCAGAGGCGCCAGGGCCAGTCCCGCGCCCAGCGAGGTCGCCACGCCTTTGCCGCCGCGACCCTTGAGGAAGATCGAGAAGACCTGACCCAGGACCGCGCTGAAGCCAGCGGCCGCGGCCAGCCAGGGCGAGGGGAAGAGATACCCTGCGAGCAGGACCGGCAGCGCCCCCTTGCCCGCGTCGACCAGCAGCACGAAGGCTGCCCAGCGCCGGCCCAGGGCCCGGCCCACGTTGGTGGTCCCGATGTTGCCGCTGCCCACCTTGCGCAGGTCGATGCCCTTGGCACGGGCCACCACCACACCCGTGGGAAACGAGCCCAGCACGAAAGCCGAGAGAAGAAACAGGATTTCCATCGGCCATCATTGTAGACGGCAAGTGGATTTCTGATGACCCCCAAGAACACAGCGCGGTTTTCCCCCCTGCCGCGGGCCTTCTACGCACGCCCCGTGCAGGAGGTCGCGCGCGAATGCCTGGGGAAGATCCTGGTGTTCGAAGACGAGGGCCAGGTCCTCGCCGGCCGCATTGTGGAGACCGAGGCCTACCTGGGCATCCGCGATCGAGCCGCGCACAGCTACGGCGGCCGGCGCAGCCCGCGCAACGAGGTCATGTACGGCGAAGCGGGCCACGCCTACGTCTTCTTCGTCTATGGCATGCACTTTCACATGAATGTGGTGACGGATGGGCCCGGCTGCCCGACGGCTGTCTTGATTCGCGCGCTGGAGCCGCTGTCGGGGCAAGAGGTCATGCGGCGCCGCAGGAGACTCGTGGACACGAGCCGGCTGTGCAACGGCCCGGGCAAGCTGTGCCAGGCCTTCGGCATCACCCGCGCCCAGAACGGGTGGGATCTGTGCCACGGTCCCCTCTATCTCAGCCAAGGCCCCAGCCCGCGAAGGATCGCCCGCACCACGCGCGTCGGCGTCGCCTATGCCGGCAGTTGGGCCCGGCGTCTCCTGCGCTTCGTCGATGCGGACAGCGATTCCTTGTCCAGGCCATCGTCCTCCCACAGGTTGCGCCTGGGAAAGACCCCGACGCCGTAGGCAGGCGCGCCTACACCCAACCCGCGCACAACAGCTCGGCCTGTTTCAAGACCGTCTTGACGGCTTCCTCCTGCAGGTCGGGCGGGTAGCCGTACTTGTTCAGGATGCGTTTCACGATGACCCGGATCTTCGCCCTCGCGCTCTCGCGCAGGGTCCAGTCGATGGTCACGCTGGTGCGCACCTTGCTGACCAGCTCGGTGGCTATGACCTTGAGACTCGCGTCTCCCATGACCTGCACCGCGCTGTCGTTGGCTGCCAGTGCGTCGTAGAAAGCCACCTCATCATCGGTCAGGCCGAGCTTGTCCCCACGCTTGCCGGCGGCATCGAGTTCCTTGGCCAGCTTGATGAGCTCCTCGATGACCTCTTGGGTGGCGATGGCGCGGTTGTGGTAGGCGTTGAGGGCCTTTTTCAGCTTCTCGGAAAACAGCTCCGATTGCACCAGGTTGCGCTTGGAGCGTACCTTGATCTCGTCCTTGAGCAGCTTCTCCAGCAGCTCGGCGGCGACATTCTTGTGCTTCAGGCCGCGCACCTCGGCCAGGAATCGCTCGTCCAGGATGCCGATGTCCGGCTTCCGCAAACCGGCGGCGGTGAACACATCGATGACCTGCCCGTCGGTCGTGATGGCCATGGACACGAGCTGGCGGATGGCGGCGTCGATTTGCTCGGGCGTCTTGCTATTGGCCCCGCTCTTCTTGTTCAGCGCCGATTGAATGGCCTGGAAGTATGAAACATCGTCGCGGATCTCGGTCGCCTCGTCGCTGGCCGCGCACAAGGCGAAGGCCCGGGACAGCTCGGTCACGAGCTGCACGAAGCGCTGCTTGCCGTCTTCCTGCGAGAGAATGCGTTCCTGCCCGGTGGGGATGAGCGCGAGCTTCTCGGCGGGTTTGCCCGTGGTCCACTTCGACCAGTCGAGCCCGTGCAGCATGTCGCTGGCGATGCCGTGCTTTTCCATCATCACCGCGATGGCCTGCTTCGGGTCGTGGGCCGCCTCGCCCCTACCACCGCTTTCGGTGTACGTCGCCAGCGCGTGCTTGAGCTGGTCGGCGAGGCCCAGGTAGTCAACCACCAGTCCGCCTGGTTTGTCGCGAAAGACGCGGTTCACGCGGGCGATGGCCTGCATGAGGCCGTGGCCCTTCATCGGTTTGTCGGCGTACATGGTGTGCAGGCAGGGCGCGTCGAAGCCGGTCAGCCACATGTCGCGCACGATGACGATGCGGAAGGGATCGTGGCTGTCCTTGAATCTGACCGCCAGCTTGCGCCGGCGTTCCTTGTTGCGGATGTGCGGCTGCCATTCCGGCCCATCGTCCGCTCCGCCGGTCATCACCACCTTGACCAC
>CAZHUY010000056.1:0-31174 GCA_964535465.1 uncultured Myxococcales bacterium | reverse complement strand
TCCCCGGCAAAGCCGGGGGGTCTCCTTGACTGGGCTAGAACGGGTAGTCTGGAATTCCGCTGCAGGTTCGACTGTAGGCGAACACGGGCTCGATGCACTTGCTGGTCGCAAGATCGCACACGAGCGTGTTCAAACACGGGAGCCCGGCGGCCAACGAGCAGGACTGCCCCAGCGTGGCCCTGGCCACGCATTTTTGGGTCGTACCATCGCAAGTGGCATGACTCGCGCAGGCCGCGCTATCGGTGGCGCAGCTCTCTCCTACGGCAAACAGGGGCGCGCAGGTCGACGGGGTAGTGGCCGTGTTGCAGTAGAGGTTGTCGGTCTCGAAGCAGATGGCCGTGGGCCCGCCCGGCGAGGTCATCAAGTCGAACGTGCAAAAGTCCTCGGGACTCGTGCATGTGGTGGCACACGGGTCGCCATTCTTACCCGCCGCAGGCTTGTGACAGAGACCAGTGACCAGAGGGTCGTTGCTGCTTCCAGTCCAGACACACTCCTCGGCGCCTCCGCCGGAGTTGCATTCGCTGATGCCTGAAACCATGGGAACGCCACCCTTGCCGCAGGCGGCGCCCTCGGGCTGAGTCCCAACGAATACGCCTTTGCACGCGATCACCGTGGGGTTGATGGTGCAAGTGCTCGCCGCCTGCTTGTAGCTCTCGACACAAGCGGCAAGCGCGTTGTTGTCGATGGTCACTGTGCCCTTTTGAACGAGAGAGAGGGTGGGAAGGCGAGAGGGGAAATTCGCCTCGCAATCGTCGAGAGTGGTGGGCAGCCCGCTCTGGGAGCAGCAGCTACGTGCGGCTGCGCAAAAGGCCTTGGCCAGCGGCTCCAAAGAAGGTCCACTGCTGCCGCCCGTACCACTGCCCCCCGTCCCACTGCCCCCCGTGCCACCGCCCGTGCCGCCACCGCCACCTGAACCACCGCCGCCCGCTCCGCTGCCACCCGTATGACTGGCGCCCGCTCCGCCACCACCCGTAAGATGGCCGCCTGTTCCGCTGCCGTCCGTAAGATTGCCGCCTGTTCCACTGCCGCCCGTAAGATTGCCGCCTGTTCCACTGCCACCCGTGTGGCCACCGCCTGTTCCACCGCCGCCCGCTCCACTGAATCCGCCACCCACGCCGCTGACGTGACCGCCAGCACCGCCACTCGAGGCGACAACACCGGTCTGGGTGCCGCCTGTCTTTCCGCCGCCCGGATGGGTGCCGCTGCTTCCACTGGTCTCGTGGGTCGCGGGACCGCCCGTCGCGGTCACGCCGCCGATTGCTCCGCTCGTGCCACCGCCCCCGTCCCAGCGGTCCCCCCCCTGCTGTGTTTGTCCACCGCTTCCACCGCTGGCGGAGTTGTTTTTCATTCCCGAGCTGCAGCCTGCGAGAAGAACCGCCGTCGACAGCGCCACACCGGAGAACCACTGGAGCAGCGTGCCCGGCACAAGCAACCGCAGTCGACTATCCCAAACCACAAGAGCCGTCCTTGCCATGGCCTGCGCAGACTACAGCGAAGCGACCGTGTGAGCAACGAGTGATGATGAGCCTGGAAATCCTGTGGCAAGCGTAGCGAGACCGCGGAACGCCAGGGTCGGAAGCCGTTTTCCAAGGCGAAGCACCCCCCTAGCCCTTCTTGTCGCCGGTGGTGCCGAGCCACGCCGCCAGAAACGGTGAACCAGGTCGCGGAGTCCCTCTCGCTACTGCTGGCGTGCGCGGGAGGCCCGGTGCCGATAGATCGATTGGCGGATTCTGGCTGCTGGCGGCCGAGTGGCCTGCTGTCGGGCATCGAGGCGTTGCGCGAACGCGGGCTGGTCAGACTCGAGGCAGGCCAGAGCGAGCTCACCTGGGTGGGCGATCGCGAGGCCGTCGTCGCCTCGGCCAGCCACGACGATTTCCAAGTCCTTGCGAACCGGCGAAACCGGTGTGGGCAAGGAGCTGGTTTCACGCGAGGTCCACCTCGCGTCGCCGCGCCGGGACGGACCCTTCATCGCCGTGAACATCGCCTCGCTCTCGCCAGGTCTGGTGGCCAGCGCGTTGTTTGGGCACGAACGAGGCGCCTTCACGGGGGCCACGCAGCAGGCGAAGGGCCGCTTCGAGCTCGCGCACGGCGGGACGCTCTTTCTGGACGAGGTGGGCGAGCTGTCGCTCGACGATCAGGTGCGGCTCTTGCGTGTCCTGCAGGAGGGCAGCTTCGAACGCGTGGGGGGCTCGCGCTCGCTCTCCTCCGACTTCCGGCTGGTCGCCGCCACCAACCGCGACCTGCTCGCGGCGGTGAAGGCGGGGCGTTTCCGCGAGGATCTCTATTACCGACTGGCGGCCTTCCCTATCCACGTTCCCCCTCTGCGCGAGCGACGCGAGGAGATCCCCACGCTGGCGCTCTACTTCCTCGAGCGGGCATCGCGCAAGCTGGGCCTGGCCTTCGAAGGGATCTCCGAGGCAGAACCGCCGGGGCCCCGCAGCGGCGCGGAAGGGGTATCATGATCCCTGTTCTCGCGAGGGCGTTCTCCTCGCACGCTACCCCAGGCAGAGAGACTCAGGTGAATCATGGCTAAGCACTGGCAGAAGACCGCTGTGTTGTGGGCGCTGTTGCTCGCGGGGTGCAGCAGCTCGAGCAGCAGCAATTCTCGCCCCGACGACGGCGGACGCGACGTAGTCCCCAGCAGCAGCGGCCAACTCGACGCCTCGGGTGGCGGCTCCACCGGCGGCACGCAGGATGGCTCAGCCGGAGCGGACGGCTCGCCGGGTGCGGGTGGCTCGACCGGCGCTGGCGGCTCGACCGGCGGGCGCGACGGCGCGGCTGGCGCAGCGGGCTCTGACGGCAAGCCCGACGGCTCGGCTGGTGGCGATGGGCCGGGCCAGCGAGATGGCGCGATCCAGGGGGACGGCCCGGGCAGCCAGCAAGATGGCCCGGCGGCTGGGGACACGCCCGGCACGCTGGATGGCTCGGCGGGCTCGGCGGACTCGTCTGGCAGCCCAGACGGGAAGACTGATGCCCCGGCCTTGTCGAGTTGTTCGCCCAGGCCCCAGTGCGGGCCGGAGCAGTTGCGCGTGCGAATCACCTCAGGCTCGGGCAGTCAGCTGTGCACCTGCCAGGAGAACCCTTGCGGGATGAAGTCGCCGTCCTGCAAGTGCGCGGCGGCTCTCTGTACCCAATACGAAGGCGTGCAATGCCAGGGCTACGGTCTAGGCCCCGGCATCCTCGAGTGCATCTCTCCCTGAAACAGCGAAAATCGTCGGTGAGGTGAGGTCGGGGCACGCGTTTCTGACCAGCAAGACCGTGGTGCGCTGTTCTGAGCCAGTCACTCCGGCCCCGACGATTCGTGAACCGAACGGGTCGCTCGAAAGGTCTATGGATCTATCGAGCCACGATTTCCCCACCGTGGAGGACCACGCATGCGCCGAAGCATCAATTCGACATCCCTGAATACGGCCTGTGTCCGCCCGTTGGCCATGGCGGTGATGGCCTTCATGGCTCTGCTTGTGCCCGGGATGGCCTCCGCCCTGCCCTTCACCGACTACTTCAAGCCGACGCCCATCGTGTGTCCCCCGACGTCGAACACCTGGGGCGACAAGACCGTCCTGCCGCGCGACACCTGCAACGGGCTGGAGGACACCACCGGCACGCCGACGGTCCGACCGAAGTGGATGTACTGGGATGGCAAGATCCTGCGCGCCTCCGACGGCACGTACCACATGTACGCCAGCCGTTGGCCGCACGCCAGTGGCATGGGCGCATGGGTGAACTCCGAGATCGTCCATGCCAGCAGCTCGGCGCTGCTGGGACCCTATGTGGACCAGGGTTATGCCTATGACGATGGCCCCGACAGCAGGAGCCCCCACAAAGGCCACAATGTCACCGCCGCCGAGCTTCCTGACGGCAGTTATTGCCTGATCGTCAACGAGATCGTTCCCTTCACCATCTTCACGGCCAGCTCGCCTGCCGGCCCCTGGAAGAGCCGCGGACGCGTGCAGATCGAGGCCAACGGCGTCCCGATCAGCATTCCGCCGCCCGGCGACCAGAACCTGGCGTCCAACGTGAGCTTCGTGGTTCGCCACGATGGGACGTTCCAGATCATCCAGCGCCACGGCATCATCGCCACCAGCGCTACGCTGCTGGGGCCCTACAAGATTCAGAAGCCGACGACCACCTATCCCGCGGCGCAGGTGCCACCCTCCAACCTAGCCACCATCTTCCCCAACCGGCCCAAGCACTTGAGCACGGCGACGGGGGCTCCGCAGAACCCGGAGAGCGTGTACGTGTACGCCGAGGATCCCATCATCTGGTACAGCGGCGGCCAGTACCACGTCATCTACAACTACCCCGACGATCGCATCGCGTACCACCTGACATCGAAGGACGGGATTCATGATTGGACCGACCAGGGGCTGGCCTTCGATCCCAGAGAGTCGCAGCGGATCTTCACCAGCGAGGACGGCAGCGTCGCCCGCTGGCACAACGTCGAGCGGCCGAACGTGATCATGGAGAACGGACACGTCGCCTACTTCACTTTCGCGGTCAGCAGCGGTTTCAAGATGGACATCTCGGGCAGCTCGAACAACGACACCAAGGTCGTGGTGGTGGCATTCGATGGCGAGAGGTTCGACCGGGAGACCGGCATCGCGGACGTGGACGGGGGTGTGGGCGGGCCAGATGGGGCCGGCTCGGGTGGTAGCGGCGGCGCCCGCGACGGCGGCGGACGCGGGGGAATGGACGGGGGCGCGGGCGGGATGGCTGGCCGGGATGCGGCGATCGCGGACGCGGGGGGCAGCGCGGCTGGCGGCGCGGGCGGGTCAGGCGGAAGCAACACGGTTTCATCGGGCATGGGCGGCAGCGCGGGGCGATCGAGCGCGGGCGGTACGGTCGGGAGCGGCGGGGCCTCGGGGAGTGCATCGGCTGGTGGCCGCGGTGGGGCTGGGGGAGCAGGCAGCACTGGACGCGGAGCCGCCGGTTCGGGCGGCTCGCAGCGCTCGAGCGACAGCGGCGGCCGCGTGACGAGCGCGGGATCCAGTACCTCGAGCACGTCCGCGCCGTCGGGCACTCGCGGCAGCAGCGGCTGTAGCGTCACCCTGGCCGGCGCAAGCTCACAAGCGCCAGGCTGGGGCGGGCTCGTCTGCTTATTCTGCGCGCTGATGCTGGTGCGCCGACGGGGCCGCGCACGACGATGAGTGCTTCCGGCCGACCGACGGCCTACAATGCGCCATGGTTTCAACCACGAAGTCCACAATCCTCGCGCTCCTCGCCGACATCGATCGCTCTGGGATGCCGAGCCTGCTCGCCTACCTGGAGTCGTCGGACTTCTTCAGCGCGCCGGCGTCGACCAGGTTCCACGCGGCCTACCCCGGCGGGTTGGCGGACCATTCGCTCAGCACCTACACGCTCTTCGCGCAGAAGGTGAAGACCTACGGCATCGACCTGCCCGAGGCGTCGGTCAAGCTGGCCGGCCTGCTGCACGACACGTGCAAGATCGGGCTCTATCATCGCGGCAAGAAGAACGTCAAAGAGGATGGCAAGTGGGTCGAGAAGGAGGTCTGGCTCGCCGAGGACAGCCTGCCGCTCGGCCATGGCGAGAAGAGCGTGTACCTGCTCCAAAGGCACATCCAGCTCACCGACATCGAGGCCCTCGCCATCCGCTGGCACATGGGCCTGTCCGAGCCGCGCGAGCTGTGGCACGGCTTTGATGCCGCCCGCGACCTGCACCCCGCCATCATGGCTCTGCACATCGCCGACATGGAATCGTCCTTCCTGGCTGAAAAGCAGGGAGCGCGAGAATAGGCGCTGCCCGATCCCCGGGTTCGTAGGGGATGGTTGTGTTGGCTCAGGGTCTGCTGATAGGCGTAACCGCATAGCAAGGCTCGAGATGGAAGGTCACGCTGGGACTGTTCCCTTTCGGTGCCCTTCCTGCGAAGACGACAACAGACTTGGGAGGACCGGGATGTCCGCGCACCGCACGCTGGGATTGATGATGGTTTCCGCAACATCTCGCAACAACATGTTTTTACAGACCTTTCTACTGGACATGCATGTGCATGCATGTCAGCTTCACATCATGAGGACGACGATCGAGCTACCCGACAGTCAGCGAGCTCGCTTGCTCGAGCTTGCCGCACGTCGTGGGGAAAAAGGATTCTCTCGCTTGATTCAAGAGGCCGTCGATCGCCTCCTGAGCGAGGACGAAACGCGGGCAGACCGAGTGAAAGCAGCGTTGGCCTTGGAGGGCTCGATGTCGGCCGAGACGGCCGACGAATTGACAGCTTCGATCGGGCGCATTCGGAGCCATTGGCGATGATGATCGCTGATTCGGATGTGCTGATCGATTTCCTTCGCGGCCGTGACCCCTGGGCAGGCCGAATCCGGCTTGAAATCAAAACAGGACAACTGGCCACCACCGCCATCAACAGCTTCGAGTTGCTCAGCGGCGCGAAGACTCAGGCCGACAAGGACAAGGTGTCACGACTCCTCGATGCCCTGACGGTAGTCGGGGTCTCCTCCGAGGCAAGTGAACGAGCCGCCGAAACCCGCGCCTTGCTGGAGAAAGACGGGCAAGGAATCGGGATGGCAGACTATCTGATAGCCGGCGTGTGCCTGGCCATTGACGGCGTCCTGTTGACGCGCAACCTGGATCACTTCGAAAGAGTGCCAGGATTGAAGACCAGTGGTCGCATGCTCACGGACGCGGGATGACTTGCACGCATGCCCCTCTCCTTTTCCGTCAGCGCACGTGATCCCAACTCGCAAGCCCGGCGCGGGCTTTTGCGTACCCGACGCGGGGTGGTCGAGACGCCGGTCTTCATGCCGGTGGGGACGCGCGCGTCGGTGACCGCGCTGTCACCCGACGAGGTGAGCGCGACCGGGGCCTCCATCATCCTGGCCAACACCTACCACCTGTTGCTGCGGCCCGGGGCCGAGCTGTTTCGTCGCGTGGGCGGGATTCATTCCTTCATGCGCTGGCCCGGTCTGGTGCTCACCGATTCGGGTGGGTACCAGATTTTCTCGCTGGCCGCAGATCGATCCATCAGCGAGGAGGGGGCGCACTTCCGCGGCTACGTCGACGGCCAGATCCACCAGCTCTCGCCCGAGGCCTCCATCGAAATGCAGACGGCCATCGGCTCGGACATCATGATGGTGCTGGACGAATGCGTGCGCTCGACGGTGGACGAGTCCGCCAGTCGCCAGGCCATGGAACGCACGCACCGCTGGGCCGTGCGCAGCCTGGCCGCGCGCCGCGATCCCGAGCAGGCCCTCTTCGCCATCGTGCAGGGGGGGCTACTGCCCGAGCTGCGGCGCGCCTCGGCGGCGTTCTTGACCAGCCACCCGTTCGACGGGTTCGCCATCGGCGGGCTGGCGGTGGGCGACACGCGCTCCCAGCGCGAGGAGATGACGGCGCTGGCGGCGGGGCTGCTGCCCGAGACCTCGCCGCGCTATCTGATGGGCGTGGGGACGCCGCCCGATCTCCTGGTCGCCGTCGGCCATGGCGTGGACATGTTCGACTGCGTGCTGCCCACGCGCCTGGCCTGGCAGGGGACGGCCTTCACCTCGACCGGTCGCGTGCGCTTGACCCGCGGCGAGCACCTGGCCTCGGATCAGCCGCTCGATGCGGCTTGCGCTTGTTCCACCTGCCGAACGTACACGCGGGCCTATCTGCACCACCTGATGAAATCGAGTGAGCCGCTGGCGCCCCGGCTGATCAGCATCCACAACCTTCACCATTACGGGGACCTCATGCGCCAGGCCCGCGAGGCCATCAGCGCCGGCACCTACGCCGCGTTCGCGCGCGAGACGCTGGAGCGCATCGATCGCTCCGAACACCACGAGAGACGCGCGTGAAATACGAGGTGGTACGCACGAAGAGCGGCGCGCGGGCCCTACGCAGCCTGGAGGCCGACGAGGTCATGCACCCGGGAGTGGGGCCACTGGTCGAGGCGGAACGGCTCTACGTCGGGCAGTCGCGGCTGCGCGAACGCTTGGCCAAGGGTCCGCTGGTGGTGTTCGACGTCGGCATGGGCGCCGGCTCGAACGCGCTGGCCGCCCGGCATGCCGCCCTGCAGGTGCCCGGAGCCCGGCTGGACCTCATCAGCTTCGAACGGGATCTCGACGCGCTGGGCGCGGCGCTGGACGAGCCCGAGGCCTTCGGGCTGCTGGGCCAGGACGGCGAGGCCGCGCGCGCCCTGCTGGCGAACGGCCGCCGCACAGACGCAGGCGTGCTCTGGCAGCTTCGTCACGGGGATCTGCTGCAAGCCCTGGCCACGGAGCCCCTGCGCGCCGACATCGTGTTCTGGGATCCCTATTCGCCCAAGACCAACCCGGGGCTGTGGACGGTGAGCGCCTTCGCCGCCATCCGCCGGGTGGCCGGTCCGCGCTGCACCCTCTTCACCTACAGCGCGTCGACCACCGTGCGCCTGGCCTTGCTGCTGGCCGGCTGGGCGGTGGGGGTGGGCGACGCCACTGGCGAAAAGGCATTCACCAGCGCAGCCGCCGTGGAAGTCGACGATCTGGCTAGGCCACTCGATCGGGCGTGGTTGCGACGCCTGCAGCGCCCCGACCTGCGCTTGCCCAGCGACGCGCCCGCCGATGCCGTGGAGCGCGCCACGGCGTCGCGGCAGTTCCGGGCGTGCGCCGAGAAAAGCGCATCACGATCGTAGAGCCCACCACCAGGCACAGCATCCACCCTTCAGCCGGATTTGCGGCCTTGCCGAGAGTCGGGAGGGCCGCCGACTCAGAACAACGAGGTGCCGGTTCTTGCGTTTTCCAAGGCCACGCTCAGGCGTTCTCTGGTTTCGCTCAAGGCATGGGGGTCGGGGATCCGCACGGCCCGCTCGGCCCATCGCTTGCAGTTGCCGCAAGTTCTACAGTCGCTCGAGCGACAGTCCCGATCGGCGAAGCTGCGGAGGAAATCCGCGGGTAGGCTCTTGTTGTCCAGGTGGACCAGGTCGTAGAGGGAGCGAGAAAAGAGGTCCACCCACTGCTTCATGAGTTTGACACGGCGCAAGCCACTCGGCCCCGGCCGAGTCAGCAGCCCGCGCAACACCAGCTCCCGCGTCTGACCCTCGGTCTGCTTCATATCGACCATCTGTCCCAGCATCCTCAACAGATTCCCGTCATAGCTGCGCTGGCAGTAGGCCTGGACCCGTTCGGCAAGGATGTCCGGCTGGGTGTTGCGGTCGAGGATCTTGAGCATATCGATTCCTAGCTCTTCGTAGAAACCCACGTCCTCGGGACGGATCCAACGTATGCGAACGACCTCTTCGGGACTGCTGAGGCGCCGTCCGAAACAGTACATCATGAAGGGATCGGTGAAGAGACGGGTCCCACCCTTAGTGCCGGCGTGGGCACTGCTGTTGGGATGAGTGTGCAGGTTGGCGCAGTTGTAGATGCAGCCCACGTTGGCAATCAACGCCAGCTGGCAGTGGACCGCCTTGCGGATGCCCCGAAGGGTCTCGAAGTCACGGTTGATGTGCTCGGAAAGCATGATCAGGTCCACCCCCAGGTCTTCGAACCGGCGGGCCTGTGCGACGTTCGAGACCCGCTGATAGGTGGACAGGTTGATTTTCAGCTTCGGGAAGTTCTTCTTCACGATGCCGATGAGATTGGTGTTGGTGATGGTGAGAGCGTCGACACCCCAATCGGCGATCCTTTCGAGGTGCTTCATCACCTTGTTGAAGCCTTGCCTGGTAACCTCCAGATTGGCCAAACAGGGTGAGTTGACGTTGTAGTCGAACTCCCAGTGCTTGGCATGAACCAGGGAGATGAACCTTCTGACGTCGTTCTCGGAGGCGGGACGGATTCGAGCGGACGGTCTTCCACTGGAAATCACCGTGTCCGGCAGACCTCCAAAAAGGCATTGAACCTCCGGATAGTCGATCATGTCCAGTAGAGTTGGATTCCAGTTCGAAGCTACCAGGTACTTCATCTTGCCCTCCGCCGTCACGGTATCTTGGTCGGAGTGAAGGTCAATCAGATTCTGACCGACTGAATCGAGGCTATTGGGGTCCGCATTGATCGAGCAGGCGCAAGAGCGGTCGCGACGGCGGCGGTACGAGCGGCGACCTCTCGACGGCGCGTGTGAGCTAGCCGGCGACGTGCACGGCGGAGCCTTCCCGTTCCTCCAGGCGACGTCCCACCATGGCCACGTGGGTGCGCAGGACATAGAGCTGGTCAGCGTAGGTGGGCGGCATCTTGATCTGAGCGACGCCATCCTCGATCTCGCGAAACCGCGCGCGCAGCCCGGCCTGGGCTTCGGGTCCAGGGTTGGCGAGCATCTCGCGCTCGATGGCCATGAGCGCGCCATACCACCGGTAGATGCGTGAGCGAACCCGCCAGCGGTAGAGGATGGGGATGGACTTGGTGGCGGGGACCAGCAGCACCAAGAGCGGGACCAAAAGCACGACCAGCCGATCCGCCAGGCTGGCCAACCAGAAGGGGAAGTAGCGGTAAAAGAAGAGGCTGCCCGACTTGTAGTAGCGGGTGGCGTCTTCGCTGATGGTGAACTCCCTCTCGTGCGGCGCCGGGTACTCGCCGGCTTGGCGGTACATGCCTGGACCGCCGTGAATCTCCTGCGCGGCCTTGATCAACAGATCCGACAAGGCCGGGTGCAGATCGTCACGCGCCACCAGCTCGACCGACGGTCCGATGAGCTGAGTGTCTTGCGGGGGGATGTTCTTGGCGAAATCGCCGGCCCCCTCGGGATAGGTCAGCTTCACCAGGTAGGGGAGCCGCCGACGGTAGGCCTCGGCCTGGCGAAAGCTCATCAGCTTGATGCCAGGCACCTCACGCAACCGGCGCTGCAGCTTGGGGGTGACGGAGTCCCCGGCCAGGAAGGCCGCATCCACCTCGCCCGCAGTGAGCGCCTTGCCCGCCTCCTCGCCGCCTATCTCGATGAGCGTGGCGGATTTCTCGTCGATCTCGTTGGTGTCGAGCAGCTTCCTGGCCAGGGCGTTGGTGCCGCTGCCTTGCGGCCCCACCGCCAGCCGCTTGCCGCCCAGTTGCGAGAGCGCATCGACGGTCTGGTCGCCCCGGTAGTAGACCATGAGCGGCTGGACGAACACCGTTCCCAAGGACACCAGACGCGAGATGTCGAGCCCTCGTGTCAGGCCCCCCTGGACGAACGCCACGTCGGCCTTGACCGAAGGATCGAGGAGCATGGTCAGGTTGTCCAGCGACCCGCGCGAGGGCATAAGCTCCACCCGGATCCCCTGCTTCTCGATGTTCTTCTTGTACCTCTCCGCCTGCCGGCGATAGGTACTGCCCTCCGGTCCGCTGATCATGTGGATGACCTTGGGCGGGGCCAGACGAACCGTGCGCACGCCGGCCCAGGCCACCAGCGCCAGCAGGATCAAGGAAGGGGCGCTCACCACCAGGATGTCGCGCCACGACCCCGAACGCAGGCGACGCCAGAACCCCTGACGGGGCTGCGGCATGGGGGCATTCTTGTCCATCGGAAGAGTTCCTCTGGCCGGCAATTCTGTTCTTCGACGCAAGGCTTTGGCCAGCGCTTTCTGCCGGCGGCCGCCCTCCTGCGGCGAAGACCATCTTCTGTCGTTGCATTCTGCCCAACGACCCAGCTTTAATGCGGCCGGTGCACAATCCGAAGCCCGATTCTCAAGTTCAGTTGTCCTTCCGCAAGGACCTGGCCGCCCCCAGCGCGCGTCCCTTCCTGAAATGGGCAGGGGGCAAGGGCCAGCTTCTCGCCCAGTTCGAACGCTTCTATCCGCGTAAACCCATCAGGCGCTACATCGAGCCCTTCGTGGGCAGCGGCGCGGTCTTCTTCGACGTCAAGGCTCGGCTGCACCCCGAGTCCGCCATCCTGTGCGACAACAACCAGGATCTGATCAAGACCTTCCAGGCGGTGAAGACCAACGTCGAGGCGGTGATCGCCGCCCTGCGGGTGCACAAGGAGAAACACGGCCTCGAGTACTACCAGTCCATGCGCACGCATGTCCCGCAGGACGCCGTCGCGTGCGCCGCGCGCCTCATCTACCTGAACAAGACCTGTTTCAACGGCCTCTATCGCGTGAACAGCAAGGGCATCTTCAACGTGCCCATGGGCCGCTACCCGAAACCCAGCATCCTCGACGAGGACAACCTGCGCGCGGCCAGCCGCCAGCTCAAGGGCGTGAAGCTGGCGACGCGCGATTTCCGCTGCCTGCCCCGCATGGCCAAGCCCGGGGACTTCATCTACATCGATCCGCCCTACTACCCGCTGTCGGCTACCTCGTCGTTCACCTCGTACACGCGCGACTCCTTCAGCGCGCAGGACCACTGGGATCTGGCGCAGGTGTATGAGCAGCTCATGGAGAAGGGCTGCTACGTCATGCTCTCCAACAGCGCCAATCCCTTCATCGACGGCCTGTTCTGGCGTTTCCGCAAGGACGCCCACGTCCATCGGGTCTCTGCCAACCGCCGCATCAACTCGCGCGCCGACCGCCGCGGCCATGTCGAGGAGATCTTGGTGGTCAACTACCCCGTTCCCGAAAAATAGATGAAGATCTACACGCGCAAGGGCGACAGGGGGCAGACGCGGCTGGGGGACGGAACACACATCAGCAAGGCCACGCAGCGCATGGAATGCATGGGCACGCTCGACGAGCTGTCCGCCTGCATCGGACTGACTTTCGAGATTCTCGAGCAGCAAGCCGCGTCCGCGGATGCCCCCCGCCTGCTGGCCAGCCTGAATCGCATCCAGGGCCACCTGGGCGAGCTGTCATCGCAATTGGCGTCCGCCTCCGGCCCGCGCATCTCGTCTCGCCACATCACCTGGTTGGAACACGAGATCGATTGGTGGTCAGACCGGCTGCCCGAGCTGCGCGTCTTCATTCTGCCGGGCGGGGGCCCCGCGGGGGCGAGTCTGCACCTGGCGCGGACCATCTGCCGCCGCGCCGAACGCGATCTGGTGCGGCTGGCGCAGCTCGAGCCGGTGGCGGGAAACAGCCTGGCCTACCTCAACCGCCTGTCGGACGCGCTCTTCGTGGCCGCTCGCTACGCCGCGAAGATCGGTGGCTTCGCCGAGCGAAGCGCGCCAGCCCACAAGCGTATCAGTGTACGTAGGCCACGCCCAGGTTGATGTCCAGATTGGCCATCGTCTTGGGCAGACCCACCAAGGCATCGGCGCTGGCCAGCAGGGACAGCGATTCGCTCAGCTCGACGGAGATCCCGAAGCCAGCGCCCGCGAGAAACGGGCCGCCCACCACGGTGTCCTTGCACCCGCCCGACGGGCAACCTGTCAAATTGCCCACGTTGACCACGTGACGAATCTGCCCGCCGCCGGCAGCCAGCGAGAGGAACGGGGTCACGACGCCTGGCTCGCCCAGGAACCAGGTCGCCTTGGCCAGAACCGCCAGCGCGAAGGTCGAGGGGTGACAGGTGCCGCCCTTGCAGGCACCAGGATTCTTCTCGACTTCGCTGCCCTTGACCGACGAGGCGCCATTGACCAACTGGAAGCGGCCCTGCAACGAGAGCAGCAAACTGTCGGTCGCGAAGTAGCCAAACTCCGGCTTGATGTGCAGCAGCCTGGCCATGGCCACGCCCGAGTTGGTCAGCTTATCGACGCTGCCGTCGTCACCGGGATCACCGGTACGGTTGGCCTCGGGTTGGCCCGAGTGGTAGCCGAACCCGCTCCCCACGCTCAGGCTGAACCAGAGAAAACCACCGCCCGAGGAGTCATCATCATCGTAGCCGACACCACCTTCACTGCTGCCCCCATCGCCTTCGGGAGCCGCGCTGACCCCGTTGATGATTCCGCCCTCGCCCAGCGCGATGACATGCGGTTCCGAACGAGAACCGTTTTGGGCCACCAACTGCCCCTGGTCGTTGAAGGCCTCGAGGTAGTAGTTGATCATCGACCCACTGGCGGCACTCGCCGGAATCTGGCCCTGGTACCAGCCGCTGTCGAGCACGTTCAATTCGACCGTGGCGTAATCCTTCTCGCCCTCCGCCCGGTAGGCGACCACCACGCGTGTGACCGTCAACGAGGTGGGCACCTGAGCCTTCACCAGAGAGGCCTGCCCGGCAATCCCTTCGCTCACCGGGGCGTGAAACAAGGTCCCGACAGGCTGTGCGGTGGGCGCCGCGGCGGCAGGGAGGGCCTGTTCGGGAGCCGCCGTGGCCCCAGCCTCGGGCATGTCCATGGCGGCCTCCTGAAAGGCCGCTTGAACCTCGGGGTTGGCCAAGGACTTGGTCACTTTGATGTTCGGATCAATGCGCAGGGCCTTCTTGAACTCTTCCAGGCCCTGCTCGCGTTGTTTCAGCCCGGCCACGTAGACCACGCCCATGTGGACGTGGGTTCGGGCCGCGGCGGGATGCTGCTCCATTTGCCCGGAGGCGCACAGATCGAGCGCCTCCTTCAACAGATTGGCCGCGTCCTCCACATCGAGGTTAGAAAAAGACGCCAGGGCCCTCTTGTTGAGCTCGACCACCTTCTGGACGGTCTCGTCCTCCTGGGCAACAGCCTGGAATCCCACAGCCACGGTTGCGGTGAGGATGAGGAGAAGCAGACCATGGCGAGACCTTTGGGAAGTGAGCGTCATTGTGTTGGGAAGCTCCTGGGGTTTGGCCAAAAGGCGCCTTGCCGGCTTACGAGGGAGCCGAATCATATTCCCGCAGATTCGCCCACGTCAACCTACCCGTGGGTGCAACGGACCCACACAGACCCATTTTGCCCAATCAATCCGTGACCTGTCTCACAAAACCTGGAGAGGGCTGGCAGCGCACCGCATGAACAGGGGCATGGGCCGAAGTGGTGAGGCCTGGGATTGGGCCTATACTTGCCCGTGATGCGTGCGAGGGCTGCAAGCGCCACTCTACTCGCGTTGGCAGGTATCACGGCTTGGTCGTGGCGGCCAACGTCAAATGACCACGAGGGCCTTCCCTCGACCGAGGAGTTGGCCGAGGCGGCCAGGGCCAACCCGGTCACCCTGCTGGTGGACTTCAGCGACGACATCTCGGAGAACGCCCTGGCGACCAATGGCTATCTGGAGGAGCCCATCAGCCGTTTCTCCGCCCATGACCGCCTGTACAGGATCCGCTTTCAATCCCTCCAGGAAGCAGAGGCCGCGGCGCGGCGCTTGCGCCAGGATCCCATGGTCGAGTCCGTGGACCACGACGCGCAGGTCTCCCTGTTCCCGGGCGAGGACGCGCAGGCTGCGGGACCGGTCGAAGCCCCCGAGTGCGACCAGGCGACTGCCGACGCATCGGGACACGGGTTTCCCAACGATCCCTGTTTCCGCTACCAGTGGAACCTGGGCCAGGTTGGGCTGCCCGGGGCCTGGAAATCAGGTCAGGGCCAAGGCGCCGTGGTGGCGGTCATCGATACGGGCGTCAGCCGCGTTCCCGATCTGGAGGGCACGAGCTTCGTTCCCGGTTTCGACTTCGTGGCCGACAGCGACAGGGCCGACGACGACAATGGCCACGGCACCCATGTGGCCGGGACCATCGCCCAGGCCACGAACAACGCGCGCGGGGTCGCGGGCATCGCTTTCAAGGCCTCCATCATGCCGCTCAAGGTGCTGAGCGCGCAGGGCTCGGGCTCCATGGGGGCCATCGCGCAGGCCATTCGCTTCGCCGCGGACCACGGCGCGCACGTCATCAACATGAGTCTGGGCGGGCCGTTCCCGGTGACGCCTGTACTGCGTGCTATCGAATACGCGCATTCCAAGAACGTGCTGGTGGTGGCGGCCGCGGGCAACAACGGACGCGGTCGCGTCAGCTACCCTGCCCGCTATCCCCACGTGCTGGCGGTGGCGGCCACTCAATACGACGAGAGCACGACTTTCTATTCCAATTGGGGCAAGGAGATCGACATCGCCGCTCCGGGCGGCAACGTTCGCGTGGACCAAAACCACGACGGCAAGCCCGACGGGATTCTGCAAAACACGATTCTTGGCGGGGGCAAGGGCAACGGCTACTTGTGGTTCATGGGAACGTCCATGGCCTCGCCCCATGTGGCCGGGACGGCGGCCCTGGTGGTGGGCGCGGGGGTCACACGCCCCGATGCGGTGGAGAAGGTCCTGCTCGACAGCGCACGCCAGCCAAGGCACGCGTCGATAGACAGACACGGCGATCACTACGGAGCCGGAATCGTCGACGCTCAAGCGGCGCTCGACAAGACGAAGCGCTCGCGTGGGCTGGCCAGCCTGGGCTTGGGGGCAAACCTGGCGTTGCTGGCCTTGGCGCGCGCGCGCCGACGTCCACGCATGTCCCGGTTTGGCGTCGGGACCTTGGGCGCGGCGCTGGTTTTCGCGGCCTCGGGGTTGTTCTTCCTTCCCTGGCTGGGCGCGCCCGCCTGGCTCTCGGATTCGATCTTGGGCAAGGGTGCGCTGTCCTCCCTCGCGGGGCTCATGGGCCCGGCTGGCCAGGGAAATCCCTTGCTGTGGAGCGCGCTTCTGCCCCTGACCGCCATCGCCCTCCTCTTGGGTGTGCGCCGGTTGCGCCCCGCCTTGTCGGGTCTGTGTTTTGGGGTGGCGGGCGCCCTGCTCTTCGCGGCCTGCGCCCTGCCCGCCGACATCCGCTTCGTCCCCGACTTCCTCGATCGCGCCTGGCTGCTGGCCAACGCGCTCGTGGCGACTGGACTCGGCGTCTTGGTCGTGCGGCGCTAGCCGCCGCTGCCGCGCCTCAGCTCGGTCAGGACCGCCTTGGCGATGGCCTTCAGGGTCTCGAACACGCCAACGCCGGTGGTGGCGCGCGCCTCGAACTCCGGGACGTTGGTGGGATTGAGGGCCTCGTGCAACTCGGCGATGCTGGCGATGTTGGGCAAGTCCCGCTTGTTGTACTGCATGATGAAGGGGAGCTTGTCGAGGTTGTAGCCCTGCTCGGTCAGGTTGACGCGCAGGTTTTCCAGAGACTCGATGTTGGCTTCCATGCGCTCGACCTGCGAGTCGGCCACGAAGACCACGCCATCCACGCCCTCTAGGATCATCTTGCTGATTTCGTTGTAGCCCACCTGGTCCGGCACGGTGTAAAGGTGGAAGCGCGTTATGAAGCCGCGAATCTCGCCCAAGGACAACGGAAGGAAATCGAAGAACAGGGTTCGTTCGGTCTCGGTGGCCAGGGAGATCATCTTGCCCTTGGCCTCGGGGCTGGTCTTGGCATAGATGAACTGCAGGTTGGTGGTCTTGCCGCCCAGACCTGGGCCGTAATACACCAGCTTGCAGTTGATCTCGCGGGAGGAGTAGTTGATGAAACTCATCGCGAACGGGGGCTAATCGTTGAACAGCTTGTCGATGTCGGCGTCGGTGATCTCGTTCAGGATCGACGGGCTGGTGCTGGCGGCCGCCTTCTTGGCGACCTGGTCGAACAGGCGGGCCATCTCTTCGGTGGCCTTGCGCACCCGCAAACGAACCAACCCCAGCGACGAACGCTCATCGAACAGAACCACCAGGATGGCGCGACCAGCGACCAAGGTGATGTGAACGTGAACCTTCTCGCCTTCGTGGAACTGGTTGGTGAAGTCCTTCTCGCGCAGGATCTTCGAGATCCCGCCGGTGGCCGCCACGTTGCCCGCGGTCAGCGACGACAGCGAGGTCACGTCGATTTCGCCCACTTCGCCTGCCTCGGCAATGGGCTGCCCATCACGCCCGATGAGCAAGACCGCTTTGGCGTTGGCATCGCGATGAAGGCGCTGGCAGACAGAGGATATCTGTCGCTGCTCTTCGGGAAACATCACATCAGGGCCGCTCATCGGACTTTCTAAGCTCCTTGCGCCGAGTCAATTCAGGATTTGTTGGGAAACCATTAACATCGACGCGTTCTGGCTTTCAAGGATCCTGAAATCAAGCGCAGCTTATCAGGTATCGGGCACAGGTGACAGAATCAGATCTCGCGGCGCCCATTGATGGCCCGCGAGAGCGTCAGCCGATCCGCATATTCCAGCTCGCCCCCCATGGGCACGCCGGTGGCGATGCGGCTGCAACGCACCCCGAGCGGCCGGAGCAGCTTGGCCAGGTAAACCGCCGTGGTCTCGCCCTCGACGCTGGGGTTGGTGGCGATGATCACCTCCTTGACCTCGCCGCCGCAGCGCTTGACCAGCTCGGCGACCCGCAGGTCATCGGGCCCCACCCCGTCCAGGGGCGAGAGCACACCGTGCAGGACGTGGTAGCGGCCGGAATAGCCGCCGGCACGCTCGATGGCCAGCACGTCCTGGGGTTGGGCCACCACGCAAATCATCGAGGAGTCACGCCGGGCATCCCGACAAAGCGGGCATGGGTCCAGTTCGGTGAAGTCCCAGCACACGCCGCACAGGCGTATCTTGTCCCGCAGGTCGGTGATGGCCGAAGCCAGCGCCTTCGCATCCTCGAGGGGGGCGCGCAGGATGTGGAAAGCCAGGCGCGCCGCCGTCTTCTCGCCCACCCCGGGCAGCTTGCTGAGCTCGCCCACCAGCCGGCTGATGGGGCCTGGGCTGCTCATCCGCCCATCATCCCCGGCACGCCCAGGCCACCCGCCACCTTCGCCAAATCCTCCTGCGCCAGCTGACGCGCCCGCTCCAAGCCCAGGTTCACGGCGCCCATGACCAGGTCCTCGGCCATCTTTTTCGAGCCGGGAGAGAGCAGCGAGGGATCGATGGTCAGCGAGAGGATCTCGCTGCGCCCATTGACCACGCAGCGGACCAGCCCCCCGCCCGTCTCGGCCTCGACCTGCTTATTGCCCAGGGCATCCTTGACCTGGTTGAGCTGGTCCTGCACGCGCTGCCAGGTCTGGAACAGATTCTGAAGATTGGGCCCATCGCTCATCGGGTTTTGATCTCCTTGGGTGCCACGCCGAAAAGCTCTTGGGCTTTGCGGATCATCGGGTGTTGCCGGGCCTCGCTCTCGCGCTGATGCTGGTCGAGCTGCGCGGCCTCGGCCTCGCGCCCCACCTCCGATTGAACCAGCGCCAAGACTTGTCCGCTGGCCATCTTCAATTCAACCCGCGTGGTCGAACCGGTGATCTGCGTCAGGCTGCGCTCGACCTCGGCCTTGAACCTGGTGGTCTGGTCCAGGGCGAACCTCTGCGCGAACTGCAGGGTCACGGTGCCGGACTCCCAGCCCGCGATCTCGGCGTGATCCAGGGCGGCGGCCATCGCGGGACGATGCCCAAAGGTCTCGCGCACCCGGCGCCAAACCTCGGCGATGTCCGAATCCGGGGGCAAGGGCGTGGGCGGAGACGGCGAGGCCGCGCGGGCGACGGGAGCCGGGGCCTCCACGCTCTGGCGCACGGGCGGGCGCGGCCGGGATGGTGGCGGGGGCGCGGAGACCAGCACGGGCGCGGGCGTGCGCGTCGGCAAGGCCCCGGCGGCGGCCAGACGGCTCTCCAGCTTCTCCAGGCGATCGAGCAGATCGCCCAAGGGCACGAGGGGCTCGGCCTGGCACAGATCCACCAGGGCCATCTCCAGCACCAGGCGCGGCATCTGCGAGCGCCCCGCGTCCTCGACGGCGCGTGCCCATCGATCGAAGAGCGACAGGACCAGGGCCTTGCCCGCCTTGCCGGCCAAGGCGCGTGTCTCCGTCGCCTCCTCGGGCGTGGCGTCGATCAGATCCTCGGCGTCGGGCACCGCGGCCACGATCTCCAGATCGTGCAAGAAACCGAGGAAACTGCGCGACATCTGCATGAGGTCCACACCGCGATCGAGCGCCTCGGCGACGGTGCGCAGGGTCGCCGCCACGTCACGCGCCAGCACCTGGTCGGCCAGTTGGAAGAGCAGCCGACGATCCGCCACGCCCAGCACCTCGGCCACCTTCTCGCGCGTGACCTTGTCCTGCCCCACGTAGGCCACCACCTGGTCCAGCAAGGACAGTCCATCGCGCACCGATCCCGCGGCCTCGCGGGCCACCAAGCGTACGGCGTCGGCGTCGCAGGCGACACCCTCGCTGTCCAGGATGCGCGTCAGGTGCCCGGCCAGATCGGGACTGGAGAGCAGCTTGAAGTCGTAGCGCTGACAGCGCGACATGATGGTCGCGGGGATCTTGTGCACCTCGGTGGTGGCGAAGATGAAGACCACGTGCTCGGGCGGCTCTTCTAGCGTCTTGAGCAAGGCATTGAACGCGCTGGTCGAGAGCATGTGGACTTCGTCGATGATGTAGACCTTCTTGCGCGCCTCGGCGGGCAGGTAGCGCACCCCCTCGCGCAGGGCGCGCACGTCGTCCACGCCGGTGTTGGACGCGCCGTCGATCTCTTGCACGTCCACCGACTGACCGTTGACGATGGACTGGCAAATGGCGCAGGTGCCGCACGGGTTGGCGGTCGGTCCCTGGGCGCAACACAACGCCTTGGCCAGGATGCGCGCCGCGCTGGTCTTGCCGATGCCGCGCGCCCCGGTGAACAGGAAGGCGTGGTGCACACGCCCCATGGAGATAGCGTTGGTCAGGGTGCGCGCGACGTGCTCTTGCCCCAGAAGGTCTTCGAACTTCTGCGGCCGGTACTTGCGGGCCAGAACCAGGTAGGACACCCGGTCATCATGGAAAGCCGGCCGGCGTCCGTCAACACCCGAATCCGGTTGTGTTTTCGTGAGGTCTCGCACCTAGTCGCGAGGGCGAGCTGGGCTTTGCCCGGCGGATCCGAAACACGGGAAGGCATGGGAACCCTTTCAGGGTTTCGATAACAGACAGGCCAATTGTCAACCCAGCGGTGAATTTCCAACGCCGGTGGGGGGCAGGCCTGGGCCGAAATTCGATAAATCAAGCGATTCCTTCACGTGCGCTTGCGGCATAGTATTTGCTGCACGATCGGCAGCCTATGTCTGAGGAACTTCCAGGGGCGTACCAGAACCTGCTCTCGCTGATGCGTGAGCGTCGAAGCGTTCGGCGTTTCCGCGCGGAGCCACTGCCCGCCGGCACGCTGGAACGATTGTTGGAGGCAGCGCGCTGGGCCCCGAGCGCGAGCAACCGGCAACCCTTCCGCTTCCTGGCCATCGAAGACGCGGCTTCGCGAACCCGCATGGTCGATCTGGTCCGCCAGGCCGTGCAGGAGAATCTCGGCAAGCTGGCCGAACACGAGCGCGGACCAGCCGCCGCCTACGCCGAAAATTTCGTCGGCTTCGAGAACGCGCCCCTGGTCCTCGCCACGACCTTTCGCAACCGCAACCCCTTGGCCGAGCGACTGGCCCTACCGGCCGATTGGGATGTGGGGGCCGTGTCGTCGGCCTCGGCCGCGATCATGAACCTGCTGCTGGCCGCACACGCGTTGGGCTTGGGGGCTTGCTGGATGACCGGCCCGCTGGTGGCTGCCCCCAGGCTGGAGGCTTTTCTCGGCGTCCCCACCGGCTGGCGGCTGTCGGCCATCATTCCGGTGGGCCTCGCCGCCGAAACGCCAGCCGCTCCGGCGCGACGGACGGTGTCTCAGTTGCTGGTTCGAAAGGGAGGTTCTTCGTGAGATTCTTTCTGGTGGACGCGATCACCCGCCTCAAGCGTTTCGCCTACGCCGAAGGCCTCAAGTGCATCTCGCTGGCCGATGACTGCTTCGAGCACCACTTCCCCGGACAGCCCGTCTATCCCGGATCGATGCTGATCGAGACCCTGGCCCAACTGGGGGGCTCGCTCATGGAGATCTCACTGCAAAAGGAAGGCGGGGCCACGCCCCGCTGCGTGCTGAGCAAGGTCGAGGCGAAGTTCCGCGATTTTGCCCGGCCCGGGGATCGGCTGCTGGTGCGTGCCGAGGTGGTCTCGCACCACGAGGATTCAGCGCGCGTCCGTGCCGTCGCTCTGCACGACGAGCGCATCCTGGCCGAAGCGGAGATGCTCTACATCATCCTGCGCATCGACGACGCGGCCCTGGAAGCTTCTCGCCGCGAGTACCTGGACATCCTCACCCGCACGACGAGGTTCGAGGATTGAGTGAGCCCGCGCGTATCGTGGTCACCGGGGTGGGCCTGCACTCCGCCCATGGCGACACCGAAACGACCTGGGCGGCCCTGGCCCAGAACCGCTCGGCCTTGCGCTGTGAGCACCCCTGGAACCTGCCACCGGGTCGAAAGCAAGCTGGGTTGGTCTTCCCTGCGGCACCGGCCGCCGATCCTTCGCCGCTGGATTTTCTGAGCGATCGCAAGGCGGTCAAGTACATGGGGCCGTGCACGCAGATGGCGGTGCTGGCGGCCGGACGAGCCCTGCGCCACGCGGGGCTGCTCGGAGATGCGGCGGCGCCCGAGCGTGCGGCCATGGCGCTGTTCATGGCCACCGGTCCTATCGCGTTCGACATCGAGCACGCCTTGCCTTCATTCGGCGGAGCCTCCGAGGCCGACCTGCTGGCCTTGCGCTACGAGGCCCTGGGGCGGTGCCACCCCTTGTTGCCATTCAAGATGCTGCTCAACATGCCGCTCGGCCTGGTGTCCATCACCTTCGGCATCAAGGGGCAGAACTTCATTCTGTATCCGGGCGCTGACCAAGGTGCGTTCGCCATGGCCCACGCCTTGCGCGGACTGCGCGCCGGCCGATTCGTGCGCGTGCTGGTGGGTGGCAGTGCCTGCAGCCTGGGACTTTCGCCCGTCATGCATCTGTGTCGGGCGGGACGGTTGGCTTTGTCGGTGGAAGAGGCCCAGCCGTTTTCCCCGCGGCATGCCGGGTGGGCCCCCGCGGATCAGGCGGCCTTCCTGGTGCTGGAGAGCGAAGCCGAGGCGGCGCGCCGATCACGACCGGCGCTCGCGACTCTGGAGGACGCGGCGGTGCTGGGGCCGGGCGGCGTCGAGCCCCTGTGGCAGAGCATGAAGGCCGCGGTCCCCGACGCGCTTCTCTGCACCGGCATGACGAACGCCTCCGAGGTGGAGGCCGACCGGCAGCGCGCGGGACGCTGGGCCGCGCCCCCTGTGCTGGCCTCAGCCGACGGTCTTCTGGGCGTGGCGCCCGCGGCGAGCTTCGTGTTGGCCAGTGCGCTCGCCTGCCTGTCCTTGTCGAGCGGCTCTCTTCCCGCCGGCCTGGGCGACGGGACACCCGCCCGCCTCACGCGCACTTGGATCTCCTTCCACGATGCACAGTCGGCGGCCTTGGCTGTTCTTTCGGCGCCGGAGGCCCGATCGTGAAGCGGGTCGTGATCACCGGTGCGGGCGTGACTTCGCCCCTGGGCACGGGCAAAGCGCGCTTCTTTGCCGGGCTACGCGAGGCCCGTTCGGGGGTGCGGGAGATCCGCTCGTTCGATGCGTCTTCCTTTCCGGTGCGCATCGCGGGCGAGGTCCCTGACCTGGAGGCCGATAGCATCGCCCTGCCCTTCCCCGAAGCCCCGGCCTTGCGTCGGGATCCCAAGGCCTTGTTCTTCATCGCAGCGGTGCGCGAAGCCTTGGCCCAGGCCTTTCCCCATCAGTCCCTGGGGGCGGCTTTGGATCCGTTCCGGGTCGGCATGTCGGTCGCCACCGGTCTCGAGATCTTCCACGCGCAGGACTTCCTCTCGCATGCGCGCGGTCAGCAGCTTGATCGCGCCGGACTTTTCGAACACGCCTTGCACCAGCCGGCCAAAGCCTTCATGGAGATCTCCTCCGATCTGGCCGTCACCTGCATGGCGCGCGAAGCAGGCCTTGGCGGGCCCTGCGCGGTGAACGTGTCGGCGTGCGCGGCGGGCAGCCAGGCCCTGGGCGAAGGCTTGTGGCTGGTGCGCGATGGCGTGCTCGATGCCGTCATCGCCGGTGGCTTCGATTCCATGGTGAACCCCATTGGCGTGGGCGGCTTCTCTCTCTTGGGCGCCCTGTCGACCAGCAACCACCTGGGTGGCGCGGCGTCGCGTCCTTTCGACATCGCGCGCGACGGCTTCGTGCTGGGCGAGGGTGCCGCCGCCTTCGTTCTGGAAAACGCCGAATCGGCTCGACGTCGCGGGGCCCCCATCCTTGCCGAGATCCTGGGCTACGGATCCAGCATGGATGCCTTTCGCGTGTCCGATCCGGACGAGCACGAGCGGGGCGCAGTGCTGGCCATGCAGGCCGCTCTGGCGGACGCCGGGCTTGCACCCGCGGCGGTCGACTACGTCAACGCCCACGGCACCGGCACGCGCAAGAACGACCCGGCCGAGGCGCGTGCCATCCGTGAGATCTTTGCCGGCTCGCCCCCGCCCGTCAGCTCGAGCAAGAGCCAAATCGGACATCTCATCGGCGCGGCGGGCGCGGTCGAAGCCATGGCGGTGCTCTTTGCCCTGACCGAGCAGATCCTGCCCGCCACCATCAACCTGCACAGCCTGGATCCCGAGTGCAGCCTGGACTGCGTGCCCAACCAACCGCGGGCGGCGCGCGTGCGCATCGCCCTCTCTAATTCCTTCGGCTTCGGCGGCCAGAACGCCTGTCTGGTCCTCGGAGCCCCCCATCCGTCCATCACCTAGGAGCCGTCATGTCCGATGCAGTCTCGCCCACCAAAGACACCGTCCCGCGCATCATCCGTTGCGTGGCCCAGGTCCTGGCCAAGGACCCCAACGAGGTCGCGCCGCACAGCCGCCTGCTCGACGATCTCGGCGCCGACTCGCTGGATCTCGTGGAGCTCATGTACGTGCTCGAGGACGAGTTTGCCCTCAAGCTCGACAAGCACGACCTGAGCTTGAGTGCCCAGCTCGGCTTGCCCGAGAGCGAGGTTCACAAGAACGACGTGCTGACCGACAAGGCGCTGGAGCTCTTGCGCCAACGCTACCCGCAGGCCCAAGCGCTGCTGCAAGAGGGCGTCACCCGGGCCCGGCTCGCCCCCCTGCTCACCGTGGAGGCCCTGGCCGCGGGCATCGACAACAAGCTGGCCAACAAGGCCGTGGCCATGGAGGGCGGCGATGCTCGCTGATCGCATCGCCGTCGTCACCGGCGGCTCGGGCGCCATCGGCTCCGCCATCGTGCGGGCGCTGGCCGAACGAGGTGCCCACGTGGCCTTCACCTACAACCAAGGGCGAGAGCGCGCAGAGGCCTTGCAGGCGGAGATCACGGGCCACGGCCGTCGCTGCCTGGCCGCCGCGGCCGATGCCCGCGACAGCAAGACGATCGATGCTTTCGCAGCACGAGTAGAGGCCGAGCTCGGTCCGGTGGACGTGCTGGTCAACAACCTGGGCCTGACCCAGGTGCTGCCCTTCGCCCTCATCGACGAGTCCGACTGGGACGAGATGCTGGCCGTCAACCTGAAGAGTCTCTTCCTGTTTTCGCGTGCCTTCGTGCGCGGAATGATCCGCCGCCGGCGCGGGGTCCTCGTCAATCTGGGCTCGCTGGCCGGCCACCGCATGCTGGAGGTCCCGGTCCACTACGCCACGGCCAAGGCCGCGGTCAGCGGCTTCACCCTCTCGCTGGCCAAGGAGGTCAGCCGCTACGGCATCCGCGTCAACGAGGTCGTGCCCGGCCTCATCAAGGGCGGGGTAGGCCTCAACGTCACCGACCGGCAGCTGGCCGACTACACCGAGCACTGTTCGCTCGGCCGCCCCGGGCGCCCCGAGGAGGTCGCGGATCTGGTGGCTTTCTTGGCCTCGGATCGCGCCTCTTACATCAACGCCCAGAGCATCAGCATCGACGGTGGCATCTGATGCAGCCCTGCGCGCCCTGCACGAGCGATTCCACACCGGTCAACTACCTGGGACGCTCACGCGGCCTGTGCCGTGAATGCGGGCAAAGGGTCGAGGTTCGCTACCTGGCCCGCGGCCAACGCGTGTATCTGGAACGACATTGCCCCACGCACGGCAAACACGAGGCCTTGGTCGCGGGCGATCTGTCCTGGTACCTGGAATCGATGAGCCACGTGGTGGCCCCCTGCCCTCCCCCCAAGGTGCGCGCGGAAAAGTCGGCCGCCTGCCCGGACGCGTGTGGGCCCTGCCTGTTCCACGGCCAGCGCTGCCATCTGCCGGTGCTGCCCATCACCAACGCCTGCAACCTGCGTTGCCCCATCTGCTTCGGCTACAACCGCACCGATCCCTATTTCATGCCGCCCGACGAGTTCGCCAAGCGCTTGGACTTCCTGCTCGAAGCCACGGGCGGCGTGGATCTCATCAACGTCACCGGCGGCGAGCCCACCCTGCACCCGCAGCTCCTCGACATTCTTCGTCTGGCCAAGCGTCCCGGGATCGGTCGCATCACTCTCAACAGCAACGGTATCGTGCTCGGCCGGCGGCCCGAGTTGGCGGCCGCGCTGGCCGAGCTCGGCGTGTACGTCGTGCTCTCGCTCGACACCCTGCACGCCGATCGCAGCAAGGTGTTGCACGGCGCGGACATCGTCGAAGACAAGCGACGCGCGCTGGCCACCCTGGAGGCGCACGCAATCCCCACCACCATCCTGCACGTCTTGGTGGCCGGCGTGAATGAAGATGAAATGCCGACCTGGCTCGAGCTCCTGGCCGGCAAGAAGTTCGTACGCAGCCTGACCATCCAGACCATGACCTACACCGGCCAGGGCGGCGCCAACTTCGGCCCGCGCCAGCCCATCCCGGTCGACGAGGTCGAGCGCATGATCGAGGCAGTCAGCGCCGGGGGCATCAAGGTTTCGGACTTCATGCCCCTGCCCACGGCGCATCCGCTCTGCTACGGCGTCTCGTACCTGTTTACCGACGAGCGCGAATCCCTACACCCCATGACCCGCCTGCTGAGCAAGGCCGAGATCGCGAGCATGGCGAGCGATGGCTACCTGCTGCATCCCAGCGACGAATCCAACTCCGTGATGAAGGCCGCGCTGGATCGGTTGTGGAGCGAAGGGGCCGAGCCCGAGATCCTGCGCATCCTCAAGAACATGCTGGCGGCGCTCTATCCCCCCGGGTCAGTCCTCGACGTCTATCATCGTCAGCGCGCCGCTGAACGATTCGTGAAGACCATCTTCGTGCACGCCCACATGGACGAGGACACCTACGAGGTGGGACGGGCCATGCGTTGCCCTGATCAGGTGGTGATGGATCGCGAACACCTGGTGGGCGCGTGCAACTTCAACCTCATCTACCGCATGCCCGATCCGTTGTTTGGAGCCGGCCGATGAGTCCTCTGGTCGACAGCCTCCCCCTGGGAATACACCTGGACGACGCCTGTCTGTCGGCCACGCAAGGGCTGTGCAACCTGTGTGGCAAGATCGTCGAGGCCAAGCTGGTGAGCCGCGGCGAACGGGTGGTGCTGGTGAAGTGGTGCCCCGAGCACGGAATGAGCGAGGGACTGGTGAGCTCGCAGCGGACCTGGACCACGCGCGCGGCCGGCTACCTCAAACCCGGCAGCGAGCCGCAACGCCGCGCCGTGGACACCCATCGGGGCTGCCCCACGAGCTGCGGGCTGTGTCCCGAGCACCAACAACACACCTGCGTGCCGCTGCTCGAGATCACCCCGGCTTGCGACATGAGCTGCCCCATCTGCCTGGTTGCTGATCGGGTCAAGCCGCCGCTGGCCCTGGCCGAGGTCGACGGCATTCTCGACACCCTGGTGGCAAGCGAGGGCAAGCTCAACATGCTCACCCTCACCGGCGGCGAGCCCACCCAGCACCCGCAGTTCTTGGACATCGTGGATCGCTGCCTGCGGCCGGAGATCGGCGTGGTCTCGCTCTCGACCAACGGCCTGTGGATCGAGCACGACGAGGCGCTGTTGTGCGCGCTCCGCGACCGTGGCGTGGTCATCAGTCTGCAACTCGACGGATTCGACCCGCAGGTCTGTCAGACCCTGCGTGGCCGAACCGATCTGGGTGACCACAAACGACGGGCCATCGAACGCGTCCTGGCCATTGGCGGCCGCTTGTCCCTGACCATGACCCTGGCCAAGGACGTCAACGAGCACGAGCTGCCCGGCGTGCTCGAGCTCCTCTTCCAGGAAGAGCAGGTGTTGAGCCTCATGGTGCAGCCGCTTGCCCTCATGGGGCCACGCCCGGCAAGCGATCTCGACCGCCTGACCGTCCCCGACGTGGTGTCTCTGTTGGCGCGCTCCTCGGGCGGTGTCCTGCAAGAGAGCGACTTCTCGCCCTTGCCCTGCTCGCACCCGTATTGTTTCGCGTTGACCTATCTGCTCAAGCTCACCGACGGTAGCCTGGTCTCCCTGCCCTCGATCTTCGACGCCGAAACCTACCTGAACCTGATCAAGAACCAAGCCCTGGTGGGCACCGATCGCGAGAACCTGCAGGACCTGCGCGATGCCCTTTATCGGCTGTGGTCGTCGGACGGCATGATGCCCCAGCGGGACGGCTTGCTGGCGACCATGCGCAAGCTCATCCTCGATCTCGGCCGCCCCGGCGGGCTCATGGGACACCGCGAAGTGCTCGAGTTGGGCACACGCCACGTGAAGAGCGTGTTCATCCACCACTTCATGGACCGCTCCAACTTCGACCTTTCCCGTGTGGTCAAGTGCTGCAACCACTACCCGCAGGCCGACGGGCGGCTGTTGCCGGCGTGTGTGCGCAACAACGTGGATGCCGGGTGAATCCCCTTCGTCTCCGCCTACGCCCGCACCAGCGGCGAGAGCAGGCGGAGCAAGCGTATGACTTCGCCGGGGCGCCAGGCCACGCTGGCGCTCACGTGTTCCAGCAGATCGGTGACCATCAGGTCGACCCGAGCGCCAGGGGATCTACGTCGGATAGCCTCGGCCAGATGCTCGGCCTCGCTGGCGGGCATGGTGGCGTCGCTCCGGCCGTGCAGGATGATGGCTGGGCAGGCCAGCCTCGGCGGATGCAGCACGGGTGACAGCGCGGCCAGCCTGGCTGGATCTTCGCGGCTCTCGTCCACGGTCTCCCAATCCGTCTCGCCCAACACCCGCTGGCAGAATTGCCAGGCGGCCGGCACGTTCTTGCCTTCACAATAGGCTTCGAGGAGTCCGTGCAGCTCTTCCTGCAACGAGGGCGAGAGCGGGATGGTGTCGCGTAGGCGCCAGGCCAAAGCCAGCTTCTGGTAGACCCAGGCCTCGTGATCGGTCGGGACCGGCGGCACCTGGCGCCCCCACGCCATGGCACGCCGAAAGGTCGTGACTAGGTCGGCGTGGCCACCCACCGAGATGACAAAACGTGGACGATCCGCACAGCCGCTCGCCGCCAGAAGGGCGTAGGGGCCACCCAAGCTGAAACCCAGCAAGCCGGTGCCCCGCTCGCTGGTCTCGAGGATGGCACGCAGGCCTTCCACGTCGCCGCAATCGAAGGTGAGCATGGCCAACCCCGGTAAGTGCGGCACCAGGCAGGCCACGCCCCCGATGGCGAGCGCCTGCGCCAACGCCTGCAGGCGCGTGTCGTCCTTTCCCCGCAACGTCCAGCCATGAGCGATGATGACGGACGCCCCCGATGGCTTTGCCGGCACATACCTGTCGCAGTGCCAACCGTTGCCGGCGCGCAGGTTCTTTTCGACGGTGCAGCGAGGATCCGGACCCGCATGCAGGCTTCGCGCGCGCGAAAATACGGCCATGAGGCGAAGTTCATCAAGCACTAGTCACCGAGTGAGTTCCAGCTCCACCATCCACGAATCCACCTTGGGAATCAATGCTGCTGCCGGTGCTACACTGGCCGCGCATGTGGAAGGCCACGACGAACTTCCTTCGTCACCTCGCCAGCCGAAGACCGCGCGGCTGGCATCCGCTGCTCGCCGTGTACTACCTGACCTACGCCTGCGAGTTCCGCTGTCCCTATTGCTCGGATGGCTCGGGCACACCCTACCACGCCCTGCGCTCGCCCGTGCTGCATGGCGCTGACATCGATCGTCTGCTCGCCAACATCCGGCGCACCTGCGACCATCTGGTGATCACAGGCGGCGAGCCGACGCTTCACCCGGAGTTCGCCGAGCTGCTCCGGCTTCTGCCCCGGCACTGTTTCGACGGCGTGGTGCTCACCACCATCGGCGACGTCCTCACGCCTTACCTCGACGGCATCGCGGGCGCCATCCGCTATCTGGTTTTCAGCCTCGACACCATGGACAACGGCAAGGGCGACGCCTGGCTCGGCTGCGGCCCCGGTCGCCACGCCCAAATCCTGGACAACATCGAAGCCGCCCGTCGCCGCCGCCCTCGCCCCTACCCGGGATACGGCGCACGGACCTTTCGCCGCGAGCGTCGGAATACAGGGTGACGAGGTAGGTGATACCCATATCGCGACAGAGGTGAATCAGCGTCTCCAGATCATCGAGGTTGTCCTCCAGGACCACGGAAATCATGTGAACCCGCTGGCGCGGATGGATGCGTTCCCGGTCGAGCACGCGCAGGGCTTCCAGGGCGCGGGCGTGCGCCCCCTCGGCCCCGCGCTGCTCGTCGTGCTTCCTGGCATCGGCGTAGTCCACCGAGATGCTGACCTCGTAGATACCGGCCTGCCAAAGACTCTTGGCTATCTCAGGCGTCACGTACCAGCCATTGCAGATCATGACCGGGAAATGGTGGCGGGCCAGGGTGCGCACCACGCCCACGATGTCGGGATGGAGCAGCGGCTCACCCCCCCCGATGGATACGATCTGCGGTCCGATCTGCGCCAACTTTTCAGAAACAATCTGCACCTGCGCGAGCGACAACCTGGCGGCGTCGCGGTAACGGGGCTGCCAGAAGTCGCAGATCTTGCAACGGAAGTTGCACGCGTAGAGAAGCTGCAGGTTGGTGTGAACCAGCCGGCCGGCCAAAAAATTGCGAAGGTAGCGTAGCTGGCGTCCACGGTCGCGATCCATTCGGTTATCTGCAGGGCCGCTCAAAGCTCGGCGATTGTAGCGCGGGCCCTGTCGTCTGCGCTTGCCGATTGGCCTCGTGGCCATTCGCGTCTATGCTCGGCCCATGCGCAGAATCGGCCGCGTGCTGTTGGTCTGGGCAGTGCCCGCGCTTCTCATCCTGTTGATCCAGGCCAGGCCCACCGGCCTCGCCTGGCTTTTCGGAGTCGACGAGATCTCGCCCGCCGACCTGGCCAAGGCCCTGACTGGAGCCGAACCGCCGTTGCTTCTCGACGTCAGGACCGAGCCAGAGTGTCGCGCCGGTCACGTGGCAGGCGCCCTGTGGGTCCCGCTCGGCACGCTGGGCGGGTTCGTCTCGTCCGGGTCGGTGCCCGGCGAACGCCCCATCGTCACCATCTGCGCTCACGGTAAGCGCTCGGTGGCGGGGGCGGCCGAGATCCTGGGGCGCGGGCATAAGCGGGTTTCCAGTCTGGCCGGGGGAACCGCCGCCTGGCAGGCCCTCGGATTCCCCATGGAAACCGGCCTTTCGGCCCCCTCGCCTGGCAAGGTCACCCTCGTGGACGCCACGCTGCTCGAACAAGTCGTGACCGTGGTGACCGCTTTCGTGGTCAAGCCGATCTACATGCTGCTCGCCCTGATTCTGGGCATCGTCCTCGTCCGACGGAGCGACCACGACCTGGTCCTCCTGGGAAAGGGCATGCTGCTCTTCTTCGTGGGTGAG
>CAZHUY010000055.1:20587-31384 GCA_964535465.1 uncultured Myxococcales bacterium | reverse complement strand
GCTGGCCGGCGCGTGCACCAGGGCATCGCGCACGCCATCCACCAGGCTGATGAGGAAATGCGCCAGGGTGAAGGCCGGCGGGCGCGGGATGACGAAGGTCATGGCGAAACAGGAATCCCCGTCCGAGCCGGTGGCGAAGCAGGTGGATTCGCGCCACAAGGCGCGCACCTCGCCCGAAAAGCCTTGGGTGCGCAGGGCCTCCAGCAGACGCTGCGTGATCGAACGCTCCTCCGGGTTGCGGGTCGAGGCCGCCAGCCCGGCGAGAAAATCCGCCGACTCTTGGCTGGGGTTGGCGCCCAGCAGGGCGATGAGATCCCGGCGTCGATCGGGATCGTCCTCGACGGCCAGCATGTGGCCCAGCACCACCGTCACGCGGTTGGCATCCGAGCCCGCCAGGTGCACCAAGGCTTGCGAGAAGCCCCCGCGGTCGTTGGGCGGGGTCGAGCGGTAGGCGGAGCGGATGGCCTCGGCGGCGAAGGAGTCGTCGCTGGCATCGGTCACCATCTCGCGTACCGGCAGCTCGATCAGCACGCCGCGCTCGTCGCCCGTCAGGGTGTGCACGGTGCCGGGCGCGTATTCCTGGATGGCGGCGGCGGCGGCGGCGCGCTGGTGCAAGGGCGCGTTCAGGTCGAGCATGACCGGCACCAGCAAAGGGCCGGCCGGCGGCCCGGCCAACCACCCCAAGGCCTCGGACACCAAACGCGCGCGCCGGCGATCGCTCTTGCGCAAGGCCGCGGTCAGGACGAACAGGGCGTTTTCGTCCAGACGATCCTTCCAGGGCAAGATGGCCGCGTGGAACTGATCCTTCTGCGGGAAGGGACCGTTCTCGAAGGACGCAATACGGGCCATCAGCTCGTCAGTACGGATGGCGCCCATGGCGCGCACCATAGCACCGCCCCGGTGAGGAAAGGCAACCCCAAAAACCCAGCGCGGGGGTGACGTCGATTACAGCCGCGCGAGGATGCCTTCGAGCAATTCACCCAGGCGCGCCGACCCGCTGACGGCCGCGGCGGTCACGTCTTCGTGTCGCAGGGGCGTGGTCAGCGTGCCAGCCGCGGGGTTGGCCACCAAGGAGAGGCCCAACACCTTCAGCCCGGCGTGGCGCGCGGCGATCACCTCGTGCACCGTCGACATGCCCACCAAATCGGCGCCCAGGATGCGCAACATGCGCACCTCGGCCGGGGTTTCGTAGGAGGGACCCAGCATGCCGGCGTAGATGCAATCGCGCAGGGGCTTGCCGAAGAGCGCCTGCGCTGCCTGCGCGGCCACAGCGCGCAAAGCCGGCGTGTACACGTCGGTCATGTCGACGAAGCGCGGCCCGATGGTCTCGTCGTTGGGGCCGGTCAGGGGCGAGGCGCCCGTCAAGTTGAGGTGGTCGCGGATGCAGGCGATCTCGCCGATGGCCAGGGCGGGCTCGATGCCGCCCGACACGTTGGTCACCACCAAGGTGCTGACGCCCAAGGCCGCCGCCACGCGCACCCCGAAGCCGACCTCCGCAGGCGGATAACCCTCATAGGCGTGGACGCGGCCACACAGCACCAGGGTATCCTTTCCGGCCAGCTTCCCATAGAGGAGGCGCCCCGGGTGCCCCGCCACGGTGGTATCGGGAAAGCAGGGAAGCTGGGCATAGGCGACGGAACGCACGCTGGTCAGGCGCGTGGCGGCACTGGCCAGACCGGAGCCGAGGACGATGGCCACTTGGGCTTCGCCCACACCCAGGTGCTGGCGCACTGCTTCGGCGGCCACCAGGACGCGTTCATGAAGGCTGGCGTTAAGTTTCATGCGGGATGCACACTTTACCAGGACCGGGTGTTGATCGGGCGTAGGCACCGCGGACGCGACGGGTTTTAGACTCGGTGCGTCCTGGGTGGCAATAGCCCGGTGGTGTGATATTTGTTTGCGCTCACGCGGGCCTATTGTTGAATACGCTCCATTCCAACCGAGAGGATCCCATGAAAAGCAAGATGACTTTTGCAGCGACTTCACTATTGCTGGCTGGTGTCTTGGCCGTGACCTATGGCTGCGCGAGCAGCGCCGATGACGGCGAAGGCGGCGGCGGCGGCAGTGGCGGCGGCGACAGCAGCAGCAGCGGCGGCGGTGACGAAGGCGGCAGCGGCGGCGGCGAAGGCGGCAGCGGCGGCGGCGGCGACACCCCGAGCGACGACAGCTTCACCTTCAAGGGGGGCCAGGCGAATGGCTTGTTCAGCGGCTACGGTTGGGTGGCCCTGGGCAAGGACGACACCCTGACCTCTCCCACCTGCGACGAAGCCGAGGATCCCATCACCAACGAGAAACCCTGCAACACAAAGACGACGTGGGCGGAAGGTGGCGACGGCAAGCTCTGCATGACCGGCTCGATCCCCGCCCTCCCCGCCTCGCCTGTTCAGGCCGACTACGACAACAACTGGGGCGTGCAAATTGGCGTGAACGCCGCCGAGCCCCCGGATGAGGCTGGCGACAAGATGAAGGACTACAAGACCGTGACCTTGACCTTCTCGGGCAGTCCCAAGTCCGGTCTGCGCGCCATGATTCACCGCAAGGGCGATGGCGATGCCACCACCTACTGCCTGGACAGCATCAAGTCGGGCACGGCGCTCGACCTCTCGAAGTTCAACACCAAGTGCTGGGGCGACTCCACCACCGTGAAGTTCTCCGTGCCAGACGACCTGTCCAAGATCGACAAGATCGGCCTTCAGGTCTCGTCCAGCTCGTCCAAGATCGACGTGGATCTCTGCCTGGAGAAGGTCGAGTTCGGCAAGTAGTCGAAGCCACCGCTTTCATGAAAAACAGGGTGCTTCGGCACCCTGTTTTTTTTGGACTCCGGATGTGATCTCACCACCCACGCAGCCAGCCGGTGCGTACGCGTTTGCTCGAGGCCGGCGCATCGGGATCCAAGGTGAAGCTCCACTTGCGCTCGGGGTTGCGGCCCAGGCGCAGCGTGGCTTGGCGCAGTTGCTCGCGACGGAAGAAGGTGACCTGCACGTTGTGGCCCGGGCGGCGGTCGGCTAGACGCTTGCCGATGCTGGCGGCGTTCACGCGCAGCCCGTCGACGGCCACGATGACGTCGCGGAAGCTCAGGCCGGCCTGGTAGGCGGGTGAGTCAGGCACGACGTTCTTCACCACGGCGTCATCGTCCGCGGTGAAGCTGAGGCCGGCCCAGCCCTCTTGTCGGCGTGCCTTGACCGGATCGTCGCCGTCGATCTGCGAAAGCGCGCGCGCTTGCACCTCGACGCCGCTTCGGCGCAGCCAGGAAATCACCGGCAGCTCGGCCGTGCCGTCGATGAAGCGCGCGAAGGTGTCGGCCAACGAGCGGCCCGCGATGGCCTCGGCGGCGGCGCGGATGGTGGCGGCGGTGATGGGGCGTGCGCGCCGGCCATGGCTCTGCCACAAGCGGCGAAACAGGTGGGGCACGCCACGCCGACCGGCGGTGGCCTGGCGGAGCATGAGGTCGAGCAGCAGGCCGGCCCACTTGCCCTTTTCGTAATAGCTGACCGCCATGTTGGTGAAGTTGTCGGCCGGCTTGTACTGCTTGATCCACGCCTCGAACGACAGCTCGGAAAGCGGCGTGACGTTGCGCCCGGGTCGGGTGGCGTATTTTGCCCAGTCTTCGGCCAGATCCTTGAGGTAGCGCTCGCTGCTGATGAGGCCCGCACGCATAAGGACGATGGACTCCATGTACTCGGTGAAGCCTTCGTGGAACCACAGCAGCCGTGTGTAGTTCTCGCCGCTGTAGTCGAACGGACCGAGCACCTGGTCGGCGATGCGCTTGACGTTCCAGGCGTGGAAGAACTCGTGCGCGGCCAATTCGTTGAAGCGCTGGTAGCCGCGTTCGTCCTCGAAGGCCATGCCCGCGATGTCCAGCGTGGTGGAGCACGCGTGCTCCAGTCCGCCGCCGCGCTCGGGCAGGGCGTGGATCATGAAGAGGTAGCGTTCGAAGGGAAAGCCACCGAACAGATCCGCGGTGGCTTCGACGATGGCGCGCAGGTCGCGCAGCAGGCGCTGGTCATCCACGTTGCTGGGACCGGCCAGCGTGATGTCGAAGCGGGCCCCGCGCGTGGCAAAGGAAAGCAGGCGCGGCGTGCCCAGCTCCACCGGCTCGTCCACCAGGTGATCGAAGTCGCGGGCGTGGAAGCGGTTGCGTCGTGGCGTCGGCAGGGCCGAGTGCGCGCGCCAGCCCTCGGGGGGCTGCACGTCGAGGACACAGGGGCGCTTCTCCTCGCCCTTCACCGAGAAATACAGGCTGGTGCCCAACATGAAGCCGCGGTCCTGGTCGAGGAACGAGGTGCGCACGCTGACGTCGAAGGCGAACACCCGGTAGCTGACCCGCAGCGCCCGGCCCTGGCTGGCCACGCGCCAGCACGACTTGTCCAGACGCTGGCATTCCACCGCGCGGCCCTGGCTGGTCACCGTCAGGCCGAAGACGTGGCGGGAGAAATCGCGCACCATGTAGCTGCCCGGCGCCCACGCGGGGAACAGCAGGTCCAGGTGCGACCGCCCGGGGAGTGCGGGGATATCCAGGGTCACGTGGAATTCGTGGCTGCGTGGATCGGGCATGGCCACGTGATAGCGAAGCGGGGCAAGCGGCATGGTCGGAGATTACCAGGCCCGCGGCCTCTGCTAAATTAGCCGCGTGTCTGCCCCCATCGTCTCGGTCTCCGTCGACCTCGATTCCATCGAGTGCTACCTGCGCATCCACGGGCTGCCCGGCGGGCCCGTCGATGAAACCCGCTATGCGATCCTGCGCCGCTGCCTGCCTCGCCTGGCCGAGCTGTTCGCGCGCCACGACCTGCGAGCCACGCTGTTCGTGGTGGGCCGCGATCTGCACGAAGACCAGCCAGGGCGCACCCTACTGGCCGAGCTGGCGCACAAGGGACACGAGCTGGCCAGCCACACCTATTCGCATCCCTACAATCTGGTGCGCCTGCCGGCCGAACGCATCGCCGAGGAGCTCGATCGCGCTCACGCCGCCATCGCCGAGATCGCGCCAGCCCCGCAAGGCTTTCGCGCGCCTGGCTACGAGATCTCGGGCCCGCTCATCGAGGCGCTTTGCCAGCGCGGGTATCGCTACGACTCCTCGACCTTCCCGGCGGTGCCCTACTACCTGGCCAAGGCCGCGGTCATGGGCGGCATGCGTCTGCTCGGGCGGCGCTCGGGCAGCATCCTGGGCAGCCCGGCCGTGTTGGCTGCGCCCCGCGATCCCTATCGTCCCGCGGCCACGGCGGTGTACCGGCGGGGCGAGCGCGCGATCCTGGAACTTCCGGTCAGCGTGACCCGCGGCTTGCGGCTGCCCGTGATCGGGACCTCCATCATCATGGCGCCCGAGTGGCTGCGCAGGAGCATGGTGGGCTCGGTGCTGGCCGGGGGCTTCTTCAACCTGGAGCTGCACGGGATCGATCTGGCCGACGCCGAGGCCGATGGTTTCCCGAAGGCGCTGATCGCCAAACAGCCCGACCTGCGCGTGCCGCTGGCCAAGAAGCTGGAAGCGCTGGACGCGACCCTGCGCCAAGCGGAGGCCGCGGGGGCCAGGTTCATGCCCCTGCGCGACGCGGCTGCTGAATTCGCCTCCGGCCCGGCTCGCTGATGTGAAAAATCGCGTTGGCCGGGAACCGGTACTAACATCCTGGCGATGGCGTGGCAGCAGACAAGGCCGTTGCACGAGTCACCCAGCGCGGAGCGGGCGCTGGCGGCCACGGCCTACGATGTGGAGAGGCCGGTTACCGACGAGGTGAAGGACGTGCGCGATTCGCTCATTGGGCAGCGCATCGATCACTTCCGCATCATCAAGCTGCTGGGCGAGGGTGGCATGGGCGCCGTCTACCTGGCCCAGGACACCTCGCTGGAGCGCACCGTGGCCATCAAGGTCCTGCGGCGCGAGTTGGCCAACGACCAGCGTCTGGTCGGTCGGTTGATCCTGGAGGCCCAGGCGCAGGCGCGGCTGCAGCACCCCAACGTCGTCACCATCTATTACATCGGCAGCTACCAAGGGGCGCCCTACTTCGCCATGGAGTATGTCCCGGGCTGCACCCTGGCCGAGCAGGTCCAGCGCCAAGGCTGGCTGCCCTGGGGCGAGGCCTTGGAGTACATCATCCAGACCACACGCGCCCTGGCGGCTGCCCACGCGGCCGGCATGGTCCATCGGGACATCAAGCCGTCCAACCTGCTGTTGGGGGCGGTCCCCGCCGGCGAGCAATCCAACCAGCTCAAGGTGGCGGACTTTGGCGTGGCGACTCCGGCGGGGTCGGGCGACGGTGAATTCGTGGGCACGCCTTACTACGCCGCGCCCGAGCAGATCGCGGGCGGCGCACCCACATTTTTGGGTGACGTCTATGCCCTGGGCATAACCTTTTATGAGCTGCTGACCGGGCACGTGCCTTTCCAGGCCGACAACCTGACCGCCATGCTGCAGCAGCACCGCGACGCGCCCCGGCCCGAGATCCCCGCGGACCAAGCGCCCTGGCGGCTGCGCCACCTGATCCGCGAGATGATGGACCCCGTGGCGAGCCAACGTCCCGCCAGCTATGAGGATTTGCTCGCTCGCCTGGAGTCGTTGCGACCCAAGCCGCGCGTGGCGGGCGGGTTGGTGCCGCGAGCGGCGGCGTTGGCGGTGGACGTGGCGGTCACCGCACCGGCCAGCCACGGCCTGGCCATGGCGCTGGGCCTGCCCTCTGGTGCGGCGGCGCCCATCTGGCTGGTGTTGTTCAGCGTGTATTACGTTCTGTCGCACCGGCTGTGGGGCAAGAGTCTGGGCAAGCGCTTGCTGGGGTTGCGCATCGTCGGCACCACGCGCGCCGTGCGTGTCTCCAATCTGCTGCTGCGCCTGGTGGTTCAGTTCTGGGGGCCGCTGGTGGCCTTGGCCATCATCGGGCTGCAGTGGGGCGCGACCATCGATCTTGGCTCGCTCAAGGACGTCAGCGCGCTGACGGTCGTGCCGGCATCGTGGTGGGCGCGTCCCCCCGAGACATGGGTCCGTTTGTTGCTGGTCCCCAACCTCGTGGTGGCCATCCCGTGGCTCGCCGGCTTCCTCTTCGCGCTCTTTGATCGGAACCGCCGCGCGCTCCACGACCGCACCGCAAGCACGCGTGTGATTTACGAAATTCACGGTGCCGACGAACGACGGTCCGCGCGTGTGAACCCGAGACACGCGTAGCTCGCGTTTCGCTCGCGCCACCGTCAGGACTTTGGCGGCTCCCCGCTTGCGCAGCCCTGGTGTGGTTTCGCCGACGAGGGGGGTGTCAAAAAGCACCGTCGGTTTCCCGACGCCCTGGCGCGGCAAGTGGTGCGGCGACGCCGTCAGGTTTTTGGATCGCTCGTTGCATTGAGTGCGCGCGTGCCGCTCAAGATCGCGATGAAGACACCCGATGCCCTTTGTCGCTCGACGCACGGTCGAAGCAAGGCGAAGTCATGCCCGCTTACCTAGCCGAGTTCGAAGCAGAGTTCAGACGGCTGGGTTTTCAGTCGTTCGTGCAAGCGTACCCGTGGCCGGTCTTCATCGTCTCCGGCATCGGGGGCGTGTTGCAGGGGAACACCAGCCGCAGCGGCACCATGATCGCCGCCAATCTCGATCTCATTCAAGCCACGGCTCTGGCGGGGCGGGTTTTCCCGGTGGTCAAAGGCAAGAACAGCACCCCCGGGCCGCTCACCATCGGGCGTACCTCGGACAACGATCTGGCGATTCCCGAGTACACCATCTCGACCCGGCACTGCATCTTGGCTTTCGTGAACGGTCAGTACCGGCTGACCGACCTCGGCGCCACCAACGGCACCATGGTCAACAATGTGGCTCTGACCCCGCGCAAGCCCTGCCCTCTGTGTGGCGGAGACACCCTGCGCATGGGGCGCTTCACGCTCCTCTTTCACTTGGCTCGCGGATTCGGTGAGTACCTGCGCGAGAGAACCCAGCCCTCGCCCGAGGTCGAAGATGAGTTCAGCAGCAACGCTAACAAGAAGGTCATTTGATGTACAACACGGCAGTAACCCATCAGCGTGCAATGACTCCTGAAGTGGCGGCTCCGACATCGGGATTGGTGTACGGTCCTGGCTCTCCTCTCGCGGCCATCCGTTCCACCTGCATCCGCATCGCGGCCAGCAACGCCACGGTGCTGCTCACCGGCGAGACGGGCACCGGCAAGGAGGTCTTTGCCCGCCTCATCCATGCGCAGAGCCCGCGCGCCGAGCGGCCCTTCGTGCCCGTCAATTGCGGCGCCATTCCCGAGACGCTGATCGAAAGCGAGTTGTTCGGCTATGTGCGCGGGGCTTTCACCGGCGCCGTCGCGTCCCGGCGCGGGCGCGTGGCCATGGCCGAGGGAGGCACGCTCTTCCTCGACGAGATCGGCGAGCTGTCGCTGGGCATGCAGGTCAAGCTGTTGCGCCTGCTGCAGGAAAAGACCTACGAGCCGGTGGGCAGTTCGACCTCGACGGTGGCGAACTTTCGTCTGGTGGTGGCCACCAACCGCGATCTGGCCGAGCTGGTACGCCTGGGCCGTTTTCGTAGCGACCTCTTCTACCGTCTGCACGTGTGCCCGGTTCACTTGCCGCCCTTGCGCGAACGTCCCAGCGACGTCACGTCACTGTTCCAGTACTTCTGGAAGCGCCACGGAGAAGAACGGCCGGTGACCTCGGCGGTGATGCGCCGCCTGGAACGCTACGATTGGCCAGGCAACGTGCGAGAGCTGGAGAACCTGGTCGAGCGCCTGTCGGTGTGCGCCCAGGGGCGCTTCATCGAGATGGCCGATCTGCCCCCCGCCTTCCTCGACCCCCAGGAACACGCCATGTTGGCGTCGACCAACCAGAGTCAGCCCATCCCCAACGAGCTGGGCTGCGAGATCTGGGATGAGCCGAGCGACGTCCCCGAAGCCATCACCGCACCCGAGCGCAGCGAGCTGCTGGACGCGCCGGTGCGACGCGGCCCCGTGGCGGCCCCGCTCCCGGTGGACCGCACCGACGAGCTTCCCCTCAGCAACACGCCTTCGCTCGTGCCCACCGCCCTGAGACTGCCGGTCGATCTACCCAGCCTGCTGCGCTCGCTGGAGGAGTCGTACATTCGACTGGCTCTCGACCAGACCGCCGGTAACAAGAAGGAAGCGGCCCGCCTGCTGGGCCTGGGCCGCACCACCCTGGTCGAGAAGCTGCGCCGCCGCGCCACCGACGCGTCAGCTCCCTGACCGTATCGCCAGGACGGTGACGGAGATCTCCCTCCGTCTCTGTGTCCTTCGCGTCCTCCGTGGCTCATCCCATCCGGCTTTCTGACACTCAACCACGGCACGCGGTCTGCATTGTCCACGGACAATGCTCAACCCCGTCGTCCTTCTGTTGCTCTCGGCCGAGACCATCGTGGCGCCACCGCGCCTGCCTACTGTGGCCACGATGGAGCGCATTCCGCTGCGAGGCGATGCGGGCCGCATCAAGCTGACGGTCCTGCCTTTCGAGAAGCGGCTCGAGCTGCGCGCCAAAGGCAACATGCGCGGCGTGTACGCCAGGATCCTGGCCTCCGGATCGCGCCTGTGTCCGCAGGTCGCAGCCGATCGCGATCTGGTGGTGCTTTCGTGTCGAACCCGCCGGCTCGACGCCAAGCTGGTCCGGGACAAGGGCACGTTCTCACTGGAGATCCACGAGCTGCGCGGCGTTCCCTGGGAGGGCGAAGAGAATCGAGTCAAAGTCTTCTACGGCCCGCTTGCCTTCAAAGCCGATGACGAATGTCCCGGCAGCTCGTTCCTGTCCCGCGGGGAATGTGCCTTTCAGGATGGCCGCTATCCGGCCGCCGCCGTGGAGTTTCGGCGCGCTCTCGGCGGTGATGGAAAGAGTGTGGCCGCCCTTCGCCTCGGCGATATCGCGATCATCAAGCGAGATCCCGTGACCGCTGCAGGGTGGTACCGTGCGGCGGGACGCGCTGGTGTCTTCGGACGCTTGGCCGCAGGCCGCCTGTGCGAGCTGTCGGGAAACTGCTTCGAAACGCGGCGGAGGATGCTGCTCGAGGCCGACCTATTTCCCGAGCCGCTGCGCACCGAGATGCTGTTGCGCGGGGCACGCGTGGCCGCCTATCTGGACGAGATCCCCAAGGCCATGGAGGACATGCGCCGAGCCATCGAAACGCAAGGGTGCGACGGAACGACGGCCCTGTTCTGCCGACAGCTGCTGCTCAAGGTGTTTCAGCAGGAGGGCACCGACGGGGTGTTCGAGGCGCTCGAGACCTATCTGGCCCTCCCCAATCGGAACGACGGACCTCTGGCGCTGACGTTACTGCATGCGGTTGTGGACAAGGTGGCCACCATGGGCGCGCCCGTTTTCGCGGGCAACATGTTGGCGGCGGCCGGTCACGCAGTGAAGGCCAAGCCCAAGCCGTTGTCCGAAGAGCTCTTGGAGAACGCAGAGTTGTACCTCGAGGGCCTGGACCGCACGCGGGCGCGCGTCATCGTCGAGTTCGCCACGACCCGTCTGGGCCGCAGCAAGATGGTCGGGCCGCGATGGCTGGCGGTCTTGGCCCAGGTGCAAGAGGGCGCCCCCGACCCGCTCGAACAGGCGCGTGTCAATGTCATGGCAGCGGAGACGACCCGGGATTTGACCCTGGCCTATACGGCCTTGGCGCGCGCCAACTCGGCGTTGGTGGAAGCCGCCGCCGTCAAAGAGGAAACCGGCCGGGGGAGCGAACCCGCCAAGGACAAAGCGCCATGAAGGGGCGCTCACGGTTTTCTGACGCAGACCTGGCACGGAGCTGGCAAGGGAGGTCTTGACGTGAGGATCTTCGATTCAACCCTAGGACAATTGGAACGCAGCCTGGACGTGCGGCTGGTGCGGCAGAAC
>CAZHUY010000055.1:16157-20577 GCA_964535465.1 uncultured Myxococcales bacterium | reverse complement strand
CAGGCAACCTGGCCAACGCCGACACGCCCAACTTTCGACCCAAGGACGTGGACTACGCCGCGGCCATGGCCGCCGTGGCGGCCCGCCCCGAGGTCAGCGCGCCCACCCAGATGGCCCTGACCGCGCCCCAACACCTGGAGATGGGCGTGGCCATCGGCAGTACCAGCCCCCAGGACGGATCGATTGCGGCCAAGGATTTGCCCATCGTCGACATCAAGTCAGGCAACGCGTCCCTGGACGGCAACACGGTGGATTTGGACCGGACCATGGTGGCCATGGCGGAGAACGCCCTGCAATACGGGGCCTCGGCGCGAGCGGCGGGTCGCAAGCTGGCCATCCTGAAATACGTGGCTTCGGACGGCAACGCCTAAGGAGTGACTCATGGGAATGGATTTCTTGTCGGCCCTCAACGTGAGCGGAAGCGCGCTGTCAGCGGAACGCGTTCGCGTGAACCTGGCGTCGTCCAACCTGGCCAACGCCGAGACCACCCGCGATGCCAACGGCAACATCTACAAGCGGCTGGATCCGGTGTTCGAGGCCTTGCCCATGGGTGACGCTCGCGAAATCGCCCCTGACGCCACCGGCCCCATGGGGGTGCGCGTGTCGCGCATCGTGGCCGACAACGGTCCAGGCCGCAAGGTCTACAGCCCGGGCCACCCCGACGCGGATGCGGATGGCTTCGTGACGTTCCCCGATGTGAACCCCGTGCACGAGGTGGTGAACCTGATGTCGGCGTCGCGGGCCTACGACGCCAACGCCGTGGCGGTCGAGACGCTGAAGCAAATGGCGGCACGTGGGTTGGAGATCACCAAGTGAGTCTCACCGAGTGAATCATGCGCACTGAGATGGACATAGCGTTTGCGCGCATCAGCGGCCTGGAAGGGCCCGAGCGCGCTGGCCACATCAACCCGAAAGCGGCCGATGCCACTGCCTTCGCGGGCGAGCTGGGACGCGCCCTGGGCGAGGTCGACAAGTTGCAGGTGCAGGCCGATCAGGAGGCCTCCCTGGTGGCGCAAGGGGGAGGCAACATCCACGAGATGGCCTTGGCCCTGGAGAAGGCCGACGTGGCCATGCGCCTGGCGGTGCGGGTCCGCAACAAGGTCGTGGATACCTACAACGAGATCATGCGGATGGGTGTGTAATCCATGGACCCAGTCGGCAAAATGGTCAGAGGCTTGCCCAAGCGCCTGGCGGAGATGAACCCCACCACGCGCATGATGCTGGTCGGGTTGATCGCGGTCGCGGTGGTGATCACCGTGGCCGTCAGTGTGTTCCGCAGCGGAGCCACCTACCAGTACGCCTTCACCAATTTGTCGCCCGAGGATTCCTCCGAAGCGGCCGCCGTGCTGAAGGCTTCGGGCATCGCATTCCGCAGCGAGGCCAACGGCGCGGCCCTGGCCGTCCCCACCTCGCAGGTGCACGACGCGCGTCTTCTGCTGGCCTCGCAGGGACTGCCCCGAGGTGGTGGCGTGGGCTTCGAGCTCTTCGATCGCGGCGACTTCGGCGCCTCGGAATTCACCCAGCGTGTGAACCTGCGGCGGGCCACCGAGGGCGAGTTGGCGCGCACCATTTCACGTCTGCAGGCGGTCCGTTCCGCCCGCGTGCACGTGACCATGCCGGAGAAGGGGCTTTACCGTGATGACGATCGTCGCGCCTCCGCGGCGGTCGTCTTGAACCTGCAACCAGGTCGGGCCATGCACGAGCGCGAGCTGGCGGGTGTGCGCCATCTGGTGGCCTCGGCGGTGCCGGGCTTGGACGCCGACAGCGTCACCGTGGTGGACCAGCGTGGCTCGGTACTGTCGGGCGATCGCTCGGAATCGGGCAAGCTGGCTTCACAGGCCCACGAGATCGAGAACACGCTCGAACAACGCATCGTCGACGTGTTGGAGCCGACGGTGGGGCGCGGTCTGGTGGTGGCGCGGGTCACCGCCAACCTGGACGCGACCGAGGTCGAGACCACACAAGACAACTACGATCCGGAGACCGCGACGGTGCGCAGCGAGCGCAAGACCTCGGAGACCATCGCCAGCGACACGGGTGGCGGCGCGGGTGTGGCCGGGGCCGCGGCCAACCAACCCATGGGCACCACCACCGGCGGCGGCAGCAACTCCAACCGTTCGCAGACCAACCGAGAGGACGAGGTTCGCAACTACGAGATCACCAAGAAGGTCACGCGCACGGTCTCGCGCGTGCCCCGCATCGTGCGCCTGTCCGCCGCGGTCATGATCGACGGTATCGATGGCAAACCGCGGCCGGTTGACGACGTACGCCGCTTGACCGAGCTGGCCAAACGAGCCATGGGCTTCGATGCGCAACGGGGTGACGTGATCGAGTTCACCAGCTCGCCCTTTGCCAAGGTCGAAGAGGCCGACACGAAGCTGCCGGTGTGGGAACGTCCGTTGGTGTGGCGCCTGGGCAAGATGGTGGGGATCGGGCTCTTGGGTCTGTTCGGGATCTTCTTCCTTCTGCGGCTCACGCGACGGTCCTCGTCTTCACCGGCGGTGGCCATGCTCAAGCCGGGAGCTCGCGTGCGAGAGATCGAGGCGAGCATGCGCTCGGGGGAGTCTTGGGAGCTGGTGGCCGAGGACAACACCACGGCCCTGCGCGAGCGCGCGCGTGAGCTGAGCAAGGCCGATCCCGGCAAGGCAGCCCATCTGCTGAAGGCGTGGGTCGATGCGGATATCGAAGCCAGTCGAGAAGCACAGGAGAAAGCCGTTGTCTGATACATCGAGCAATGACTTTGCGACGCCTGGAGCTGGTTCGCAGCGGGCAGCCGCCGTGCTGTTGGGCCTGGGGCCGGACGCCGCGGCTCAGATCTTCAAGTCTCTGGACGAGCCCACGGTGCGCATGATCGCCCTCGGCGTCCGTGCCCTGCGCAAGGCTCCCAGTGTGATCCCCACCGCGCTGGCGACCTTCGTCAAGACCATGACCGGTTTGGACGCGGACGCCATCACGGGCGACAGCCTGTTGCGGGACGCGGCCAGCAAGGCCCTTGGACACGACGTGGCCGAAAGGGTCTTCGACGGTCTCCCCGCGCCCTCCATCGCGTCGGAGGAAGGCTTCACGAGCATCGCCAATGCCGACCCCGAAGCCTTGGCCATGCTGCTGTCGCGTGAGAATCCGCAAACCGCGGCGGTGGTGCTGGGCGCGGTCGACAGCAAGCATGCCCTGTCGGTGTTGAAGCACCTTCCGCAATCACAACGGGCCGGCATTCTGCGCCGTCTGGCCCTGTTGGATACGGTGGCCCCCGAGGTTCTGCAAGAGGTGGGACAGGCCCTTTCGCAAGAGCTGAACGCCTCGGCGCCCGGCAGCACGCGCAGGCTCGATGGCCGCAATGTCGCGGTCAACCTGCTGCGTTCAGTGCCCGCGGCCGAGCAGAGCGATGTGGTGAGCGAGATCGAGAAGGACGACCCCGAGTTGGGCGCGGCTTTGCGTTCGCGCTTGTTCACCTTCGATGATCTGGTGCACCTGACCGATCGCGATCTGCAGACGCTCATTCGCGAGATCGACATGACCCAGCTCACGGTGGCGTTGAAAGGCGCGGCGCCTCTCATCAAGGAGCGATTCATGAAGAACATGTCCAGCCGCGCCGGTCAGATGCTGGAAGACGAAATCGCGGCCATGGGTCCGGTCAAGTTGGCCGCGGTCGAGGCCGCCCAATCCGAGCTGATCAAGATCGCCTTCGGACTGGCGGAGCAGGGTCGCATCAGCATCGTCAACCCGACCGAGAGGATGGTCTAGTCGCATGATCGCGCGCAAGGGAGAAGCGGCCACCCGACGCCCTTCCTTCATGGGTCGCCTTCCCGAGACCCCGCTGGTCGAGCCGGCGCCGTTCGCCGGGGTCGGAGCGCGCACACCTTCTCCTGTTCTGCCCACGCCACCCGCCACACCGACTCCCGCACCAGTCCCGGCTGCGGACATGCACAAGCTCTCCGAGGAAATCCGCGAGCGCCTCGGGCAGGCCACCAGGTCCTTGCGTCACACGGCCGACCGCCTGGCGGCCGAGGCGCGCTCGGATGCCTTGGAGATTGGCTTCATGGTGGCGCGACGAATTCTCGAGACCGACCTGCAAGCCAACGTCGAGCACCTGGTGGGCCTGGTGCGCAGTGCCATCCGGCGCTTGGGAGAATCGCGACAGATCAAACTGAACATGTGTCCCGAGGACGCACGCCTCATCACGGAGTATCTAGAGAAAGACGGCGCGCGGGAGATCTCGGCCGCGCAGATCGACGTGGTCGCCGATCCGTCCCTGCATCGTGGTGACTGCGTGGTCGTCGGCGACTTGGGCACGGTCGATGGACGCATCAACACCCGCTTGGAAGAGCTGCGCCAAGCCCTTCAGGCCGGGAACTGGGAGGAGAGCCCGTGACCTTGCTCGACCTGCAACAGATCCGCGAAACCCTGGCCCGTGCCGAGCCCT
>CAZHUY010000055.1:14115-16147 GCA_964535465.1 uncultured Myxococcales bacterium | reverse complement strand
TGGCGATCAGCAGGTTGGTCACAGAGAATGCCACCTGCGTGCTGGCCGGTCGGGTGATTCGTGCCTCGGGCATTCTGATAGAGGCCATGTTGCCGCAGGTTGCGGTGGGAACGTCGTGCGAGGTGCGTACCACCGGCAGCCGCTCCGTGACCGCCGAAGTCGTGGGCTTCTCGGGTTCACAGGCCATCCTGATGCCGTTCGGCGACGTGCGTGGCATCGGCGAGGGGTGCGCGGTGATTCCGCGAGCCAGCGCGGGCGAGATCATGGTGGGCGAGGCCCTTCTGGGTCGTGTGGTGGACGCGGCCATGCAACCGGTTGACGACAAACCGCAGGCGCTGCTGCACACGCGTGTGCCGTTGCACGCACCGCCGCCGCCCGCCATGAGCCGCCGCCGCATCAGCAAGCCGCTGGTGCTGGGCATTCGATCCATCGACGCCATCCTGACCTGTGGTGAAGGCCAGCGCATGGGCATCATGGCCGGGCCAGGCGTGGGCAAGAGCGTTTTGCTGGGTATGTTGGCCCGCAGCGCCGACGCTGATGTGGTCGTGGTAGGGCTGGTGGGCGAGCGTGGCCGTGAGGTGCGCGAGTTCGTGGAACGCGATCTGGGCCCGGGCCTGAACCGATCGGTTGTCGTGGTGGCCACGGGCGACGAACCGCCGCTCGTGCGCGTGCGCGCCGCCATGGCAGCCACCACGGTCGCCGAGTATTTCCGCAGCCACGGCAAGCGCGTGCTGTTGCTCATCGATTCGCTCACCCGGGTCGCCATGGCCCAGCGGGAGATCGGATTGGCGGCGGGCGAACCCCCGACCGCACGCGGTTACCCGCCTTCGGTGTTTGCCCTCATCCCGCGTCTGGTGGAACGCGCGGGTAACGTGGCGGGCACCGGCAGCGTGACCGCCATGTACACGGTGCTGGCCGAGGGCGATGACCTGACCGACCCGGTGGTGGACGCCTCGCGCGCGTGTCTGGACGGGCACATCGTGCTGGCGCGCAAGCTGGCCCAGCAGGGCCATTTCCCGGCGGTCGATGTTCTCGCCAGCGTCAGCCGCGTGATGACCGACATCGTGGCCAAAAAGCACCGCGAGCTGGCGCAAGAGGCGCGTGAGGTCCTGTCGGCGTACCGTGACTCCGCCGATCTGATCGAAGTCGGCGCGTATGCCGCTGGCTCGAATCCGCGGGTGGATCGGGCCTTGCGTTGTGTTCACGAGGTCAACCGGGTGTTGCGCCAGAGCCCTGATGATCGCTTCTCCCTGGAGCAGACGCTTACCGATCTGACGCGTGCTTTGGAGAATCAAGGCCCGGCGCCAAGCCCGAGCAAAGCAGGTGCGCCATGACGAGTCTGGTGTTCTGTTTCTGGTTGGCGGCGGCCACGGGCACAGCGACGAATACATCCTCTTCCGCGTCCCCGACGGCGCCGCAACCGCCGACGGTGCCGGCTGCTCCCGCGGTCAACGCCCCGCCCGTTCCCGCACTCCCGGAGTTTCCGTCCCCCCAGCGTAGCTCGCTTCCGATACCGGCCACCAAGGCGGTGCAAAAAGGCGAGGAAGTCGACGAGGCGACCGATGCCTCGCGTGAGGGCAAGCCGGGAAAGCGCGACAGCGACAAGTCCGGTGGCAAGAAGAAGAGCTCGTCCGCAGGCTTGCAGGAACGCGGTGTTCCCAGCTTGCCGGCCCTGACCACCAGCGCGCTGAGGAGCGAGCTGCGCCAGTCCTTGGCCGGGACGACCGAGCCCAAGCCACTCAGCGAACGCGCCCGCCTGGAGCAGTTGGCTTCCGAAATCGCGCAGGCGCGCGAGGCACTCCGACAAGAAACCGCCCGACTCGAAGAATTGATTCGGCAACGCGGATCGTGTGATGGCGAGCTGCGAATCGCGGCTGCGGCGACCGCCAACCCCAAGATCGCGGCGGATGCCGCTGCCGTGAAGGACGCGGAACGTGAGCAAGTGGAGAGCGTTTCCAAGGCCATGAAGGGCATGAAACCCGAACAGGCCGCGGCCGTGGTCAGTTGCCAGGCGGCGCATCACGCGGATGCC
>CAZHUY010000055.1:0-14105 GCA_964535465.1 uncultured Myxococcales bacterium | reverse complement strand
ACCCATCCCCGCGCCGGCGCCAATCGCCGCGCCCGCGGCCGAGTTGGCCACCGAGATCGCCACCCGTCGACCGACCTTCCCTCTCAAGAAGAGAGCGGCCAATCCATGAGGAACTTGCTGGCCATTCTCTTCCATCGTTTGGCGGCTCCCGAGAAGCCGGAGAGCGCACGATCTCCCAAGCAGACCGCCAGCTTCGCGAGCGTCTTGCAGGCGTCGCTCGGTGACTCCCATCGCGAGGCGAGCTCGCCTCTCTCTCCCGAGCTCGGCAAGACTGTCCCTGCAACCCAAGAAGAGAAAGCGCCAGCATCCCCAGACGCCAAGGACGGCCAGGCGAGAGACGTGCTGCTCCCCCACAAGACTCGCGGCAAGTCCGAGGCCCGGGTTGACTTCCATGCTGCGGGACCCGCAAGCTCCCAGCCGGATGCTTCTGCCCCGGTTGCTCGCGAGGCTTCCAGGCTGCCGCAGAGACGTGATGATGCCCCGCGATCCTCACGGCCGGCGCAGGCGCTGCCATCCCCGTCGTTGAGTTCGGACAGGGCCCCTGTGGCGCAGCGGTCGGTCACGGTCAGGTCAAGCCAGGTGCCCGCACCGGCGGCCAAGCCGGAAGCTATCGCCTGCGCGGAAGCGGCCCGACAGGCCACACCCCCATCCTCGGCCGGGAGCAGGCCCGCGACCGAGCCCACAGGTGAGATGGACATGCCCCCCAACACAGATGTCGCGGTCAAGACTCTTGCGACGCCGGAAACGGCGAGCTCGCGCTCTGCCGAACAGGTTCGGCCACAACTCTGGGAGCAGGCCCGCGAAGGCAGCTCGGGACTGTCGACTCAGCAAGCCTCTGCTCAGGCCACGAGCTCCAAGATCGCCCCGCAGACGTCTGACGCCGTGACGACCGACCCGACGGACGTGGGCATGGTCCCGGTGGAGCGGGGCACGAGCCCGGCGCGATGGCCACGTGAGACCCCACAGGGCGGAGGCGCTTTGCCCGACCGACCGGCCCTCGATCACCCCCCTGTCACCAGTCTGTTGGCTAAGGGAGACGAGCTGGTCAAATCGGACAACTCCACCGAGATGAAGGCCCCCTTCCCCGCGTTCGCTGATCCCGAGGTCACGGCCGCCATGCAAGATGTGAGCACGGGCGAGCGCGCTGAACGCGCCGCTCCGGTCGCCATCGAGCCCAAGACCGATAGGCCAATCCCGGTGTCACCCCAAGCGCACCCGCTGCTGACCCGTACCGCCGGCTCCAAGGTCGAGGCTTCGGTCAGGCCTTACGGGGCCGAGAATCGTTCTGGCGGCCGCGCTGTGATCCCGGCTCATCCCCGGAACCAGGATGCGGCGCCACCGACCCAGGTTCCTCCTTTGACCGACTCCGCCGTCCTCGAAGGCGCGCCAGCAAGCATTCCTGCTCAGCCAGCCGCGCGACCCATCGCCAAGCAGATTCCCGAGGTGCCTCCCGTCTCCCTCTCGCCCGCCAGCAGGTCGGACGTCGACAACCTGACCTTCGTCACCCAGGCCGCCATCGAAACGCCGCGGGCCGCGGACGCGACTCCGCTCGTGCAGCCGGTCGCGATCCCTTCCCTCCCGACCGAACCCCGGATGTCGGATTCGTCGGCGCCTCCACGGGCTTGGGGTCGTCCTCACGACGCGCACGGGATTCCGGTGGCGAGTCAGACTGCGCACGTAAGTTTGGGCCACGAGCTTCCCATCCCGCGCCCTGCGGTTGCGAATGCGAATCCCAGCCTGCAGCCCACGTCGAAGATTCAGGCCGCGAAAGGCGCGCCCTCTGACGAGAATCTGCCGGCGGCCCAGACCACCAGCAAGGAGCAGCCGGCCAGGCCGGTGGCTCCTTCGCTCGCGAAGGTGACCTCGTCGCCCGCACAGGGCGTACCCCGGCAGGGCGAAATCGCGTCGAAGATTCAACCTGCGGAGCGGCCCGAGTTGGTCACGACCGTGTCATCCTCGCGGCCACGTTCCCAGGATCCCGTTCCGTCGGCGCGGACGAGCTCTGTCGGCACGCTCCCGGGCGAGCCGGTCGTGTCCGCGTCCCCTCGAGCCAAGAGCGAACCCGCTACGCCCTCGGTCCATCGTCTTGCCGAGGCGCCGCTCACGACCGAGGACCTTGCCCCCTCGGCGCCCCTCCCGTCGATCTCTGCGGAGCAGACGCCGAGCCCGCTTGGGGTTGAGGGCGCGCCCCGCTTGGCCAGCACGACAGAGGGCGCTCCCTCCTCTGCGTCCGTGGCCGACCGCCCCTCTCGTTCAGCCGGACAGTCGCGCTCTCCGCATCCAGGTCCTCATCGCTCCCAGTCCGAAGGTGTGGCGAAGCTCATCGACACGCTCTCACCGGCAGCCAATCCCCAAGCCGCGAGCCAGTCCGCGCCCACCGATGATGGCGAGCACGAAGAGGCTGGCATCTCCACCTCCCCGCCCTCCTCGTTGACGTGGGGCGAGCGGCCTGTGTCCTCTGCGCCCTCTGTGCCCTCTGTGCCCTCTGTGCCCTCTGTGCCTCTGGCATCGCCCCTCGCGTCCACGGCTTCGCAAGCCGCCAAGACGACGCCTCGGCCCGAGGCGATGCCTGGGGCGGTCGCCCCCATGGCCACAACCATCCCGCCCAAGAATGCTCCCGCCCTTTCGACCGCGCCGGTCTTGCCCACGCCCTTCCAGAACCAGGACACGCGGACCCAGCGGCCCTTCTGGGACAGCGCAGCCGAGCCCCGATCCAGCGAAGGCACGATCGAGCAGCGCTCGTCGCAGCCGTCTCATCCGGCCCGCGCCCACAGCGCCACCGGCGTCAGCGCGGGTGCGTCCCATGACAAGCGGGATTCGTCGGACAGCCAAACCCCGAGTCAAACGCCTTCGCAGGTCGCCACCGCGCATCAGGATCGACCGGCCGAGCTTCCTCCCTCGGCAACACAGGCAAGCCCCAGCCCGAGCGATTCGTTGGCCGTCGCGCCCGCAGCGACAGCGCCCGCGCCCGTACACGCCCCGCCCCCGGATGTGCGGCCTGCCCAGCTGCCCCACCCCATGATGGCCATGGCTGCGAAGGACACAGGCGACGACGGTCTCGACATGACGGTCATGTCCCATGCCGCCCACATGTCCATCGAGTCCAGCGACGGCGACCTGGCCCTGCATCTGAGGGTTCGCGATGGCAGCGCCGATGTGACGGTGGGCGGATCCATGGCACCGCTGTTCGAAACGCGCGCACCCGAAGCGCGCGCCGCTTTGGCCAGCGAAGGCCTGAACCTGGGCCGCTTCGATCTCGGACAGCAAGGCAGCGGCAGCGGCGGTCGGCAGGGACAACCTGCCCCCGAGCGCTCGGAGCATGCCGCTGAGCCCGCCACCCCCTATCGCCAACAATCCAACCATCACGAGCCTGCGCCCGGCGACGGACGGATCCACGTGACCGCGTAAAGGAGCCCCCATGCCTATCAGTCCCACCAAAGTCGAACTCAGCCGAGCCGCGGAGGGGACCAGCGCCCAAGGATCGGACAAGCTGGGGAAGAACGAGTTCTTGAAGATCCTGACCGTGCAGCTCGCCAACCAGGATCCCACCAAGCCCATGGACAGCCATGCCTTCGTGGCGCAACTCGCTCAGTTCTCCGCGCTGGAACAGCAACAGAATACCAACGACACCCTGTCGCAGCTGCTGGCTTTGCAGAAGTCGTCCAGCGGGACCGAGGCGGTGTCCATGGTGGGCAAGGACGCGCTCTTCGACGTGCACCAGATGGACCTGGTCAGCGGCGGCAGCCTCAGCGTGAACGCCACCCTGGCCGCCGACGCCACCGACGTGATCATGGAGGTCGATGATGCCGACGGGAACGTGATCCGTCGCCAATCGTTCGGCGCGAAGAGCGCGGGCAGCAACGCCCTGACCTGGGATGGCAAGAACGACAACGGAGCGGTGATGCCGCCCGGTAGCTACTACGTCAACGTCACCGCGGTGGATATCAGCGGGAATCCGGTGGACGTCAGCCAACAGGCCCGTGCCCGCATCACCGGCGTGACCTTCGAAGGCGGCACTCCCCAGCTCCTCGTCGGCAACACCTCGATCCCGATCAGTGACGTGCAAGCGATTTCGGAAAGCAGCAGCAACAGCCAGTAACGAAAGGAAGAACCATGAGTCTATACAGTTCCATGTACGCAGCGGCCTCGGGTCTCAACGCCTCCAGTGACCAACTCTCCGTCGTCGGCGACAACATCGCCAACAGCGGGACCGTCGGCTTCAAGGCATCCCGTATCGTGTTCGCCGATGCCATGACCCAGTCGCTGATCGAAGGTACGGGCGAGATGGGGTTGGGCACGCGCACTCTGACCGTGCAAAAGATGATGGCCCAAGGGGCCTTCACCACCACCAACCAGGACACGGACGTCGCCATCCAGGGCACTGGCATGTTCGTGCTCAAGGGCAACTACGCCGGCTCCACCGGCACCTTCTATTCGCGTGCGGGTCAGTTCACCGTCGACAAGGATGGTTATCTGGTCAGTCTGCAAGGACTGCGCTTGCAGGGCATGCAAGCGGCCGACGGCGAGCTCTTGTCGGGCGTCTTGGGCGACTTGCAGGTGGGCAACGCGACCGCCCCGGCCAAGCCGACCGACAACATCACCGTGCGCGGGAATTTGGATGCCCAGGCCAGCCCCACCGAGGCGATCTGGGATCCTGCCGCTGCCAAGCGCACCTCGAACTTCTCCACCAGCATGGTGGTGTACGACTCGCTTGGTAAGCCGGTCCAAATGGACATTTACTTCTGCATGGACACCGTCGGCAACTGGAACTATCACGCCATCACCGACGGCGGAAATCTGACCGGAGGCACGGCTGGTACCGCCACCGAGGTGGCCTCGGGCCAATTGCAGTTCGACACCGAAGGCCGTCTGATCGCCAATACGCCGATCAACGTCGACTTCAACCCCCTGAACGCCAACAACCCGCAGCCGCTGACCTTCGACTTCGGCGTGGGCACGGCCGCGGGCGGCAACGGGCTGGATGGACTGACCCAGTATGCGGCGGATTCGGCCATGAGCTTCGTCACCCAGGCCGGTTTCGCCTCGGGCAGCCTCAACCGCCTGAGCATCACCAGCGACGGCAGGATCACCGGCGGCTTCACCAACGGGCAGAGCCGCGTCCTGGGGCAGATCGTCCTCTGCAACTTCAAGGCGGTTGACCAGCTCGGGCGCGTGGGCGGCTCGCTCTACGAAGAGACCTCCTCGTCGGGTCCCGGCACTGTGGGAGCACCGGCCACCGCCGACCGCGGCAGCCTGAGCGCCGGCAGCTTGGAACAGTCCACCGTCGACATCGCGGGGGAGTTCATCAACATGATCGCGGCCCAGCGTACCTTCGAGGCCAACTCGAAGACCCTGACCACCGCCGATTCGCTCCTCGGAACCCTCATGCAGGTTCGTCGCTAGTCGCTAGTTGTTCGTCACTAGTCGCTGGCGCTCGGGCTGGGGCTAGGGCGACCGTGCCCGGCCCGCGCGTTGCGGCCCCTTCCGTCTGCTGTTGTCTGCCTTTCCTGGTGCACATTCATGATCTACGTCACGCGGTTAGACCACAAACCCATGGTGGTGAATGCCGATCTCATCGTCACGATCGAAAGCACGCCCGATACCCTGTTGACCTTGAGCAGCGGTCTCCAATTCGTGGTTCGCGAGTCCGTGGGGGATGTGGTCTCCCGCGTGGTGGAGTATCGACGCCAGATCTGCGGGACGCTCAAGGTGGTCTCGGCATCCACCGACCGGACGGTTAGAGAAGAGGGATGACATCGTGGATATCACAACCATAGGCGGCATCATCGGGGCAGTCAGCCTCATCCTTTTGGGACAAACCCTCGAGGGCGGGCACGTTGGATCGATCCTACAGGCCACCGCCGCGCTCATCGTGTTCGGAGGAACCTTCGGTGCCGTCGCGGTCAGTTTTCCTTTGAAGGACGTCATTCGGGGCTTGAAGTTGGCCAAGCTGGCTTTCACCAGCCCCAAGGACGATGTCGAGGAGCTGGTGAAACAGATCGTCGAGTTGGCTGGTGTGGCCAGGCGAGATGGTGTTCTGGCGCTTGAACAACGACTGCCCAACATCCAAGACGAGTTTCTGCGCCGTGCCGTGGGCTTCATCGTCGACGGCGTGGATTCCACGGTTACCCGCGATGCCTTGGAGACCGAGATCTTCCACCATTTCGAGAGCGACACCACGGGCGCCAAGGTGTTCGAAGCCGCCGGTGGCTACAGCCCCACCATAGGCATCATCGGGGCGGTGCTGGGCCTTATCCACGTCATGGAGAATCTCAACGATCCTTCGAAACTGGGCAGCGGCATTGCCACCGCTTTCGTGGCCACGGTGTACGGCGTGGGTGCTGCCAACATCCTGTTCCTGCCCATGGCCACCAAGATGAAGCGCAAGTTGGCCCTGCAGAAAGAGCGACGCACCTTGATCGCCGAGGGGGTGCTGTCCATCCAGGCCGGTCTGAATCCCCGCGTCCTGGAAGAGAAGATTCGTGCCTACGCCGGCATCCGCAACCCGGCGGCGGACACACCGGAGAGGTGAGATGCGCAAGAAACGAGAGGCCCCCGAGGAACACGAAAACCACGAACGCTGGATGGTCTCCTATGCCGACTTCCTGACGCTGCTCTTCGCTTTCTTCGTGGTCATGTATTCCGTCAGCAAGGTCGACCAAAAGCGCATGGTCGACGTGGTCAGGGCCATCAAATTCGCCATGCACTTCAAAGGCACGGGCGGCTCGGACCAGATGCCCATCTTCGAGGGCCCGGTGACCGAGGGCGGTTGCGTCAGCAGCCTGGGCGAGGACAAGCCCAACAAGCAGGACGTCGAAGCCATCGAGGCGGTTCGTCGTCGCATCGAAAAGAGGTTGAAGAATATCTTGTTGGAGAGGCCGCAGAAATCCTCCAAGGTGCTGCTGCACCTGGAAGGACGAAAGCTGATGATTCGCCTGTCAGCGGCGCACTTCTTCGATCCCTCACAGGCCGCCCTGCGGCCCGAGGCCATGCCCGTGTTGGACGCCATCAGCAGCGAGCTGGCGCGTTTTCGGCGGGTCATTCGCATCGAGGGCCACACCGATACGCAGCCCGCGGGGCGCACGCGCTTCCGCGACAACTGGGATCTGTCCGCCTCGCGCGCCGCTGCGGTGGCCAGCTACATGGAAGGCGCCCACCGCATCAGCAGCAAATTCCTGATCGCCGCGGGTCGAGGTTCAAGTGACCCCATCGGCGACAACAGCACGTCCGAGGGGCGGGAACTGAACCGTCGGGTGGAGCTGGTAGTCGAGGTCAAGCCCGAGGACGCCTTCGATCCCCTGGCGTTGTAGGGGGTACGGAAGGCTTCAGGCTTCGGGCTCCAGCGGGAGTCCCGCGCCTCGCCGTTACTTGTTGTTGTCCTTGGTGCCGTAGGCGAACAGCTGATTCAGGTAGGTGGCGGAGTCGTTCAGCCGGGAGATGATGGCCTCCATGGCGGTGAACGAAGCGGTCAGGCGGATGCGCTCTTGATCCAGGCGCGTCTGCCAGCGCTCGACGGTGCTGTCCAGGGTCTTGATATTGTCCTGGAGAAGTTTGGTCTCGGCGTTGAGGGCGCCCTCGACGAATAGTTTCTCGCCGTTAGGCAAGGTGACGGTGGCGCTCTCGATCTGGCGGCCGACCAGCTTCTTCACCAGGGCGCCCAGCCCTTTGCTGGTGTCGCTGAAGATCTGGTTGGCGGCCTGCGGATTGGCATCCACCAGGTCGGCGAACTTGCCTTGGAAGGCGAGCTTGTCGAGCGCCAAGGTGCCGTCTTCTTGCAGGCTCACGCTCAGATCCGCCAGGGTCTGGACCGGTCCGGTGCTGACGATTGGGGTCGTGAGAAGGTCACGCATGTCCCTTTGCAGGCTGGTGAGGAAGGTTCCCGCCATGGCGTTGTTCGTCGCGGCGGTGTCGGGGTTGGGACGCAACTGTGCGTTCAGCATCGCGACCACATCGTTGTAAGCGGTGATGAAGCTGTTGATTCGGCTGGTCGCCGAGCTGGTGTCGCGAACGAAGCTGACGCTCTTGGCCACGTTGGACTGGTCTGCCAGGTTCAAGGTGACGCCAGGAATGGCGTTGGAGATCGTGTTGGTCTGGCGGGTGATCTGCAGGCCATCCACGTAGACCGAGGCATTCTGCGCCTCCTGGGTGGTCTCCAGCCCCAAGCCTGCGCCTTGGACCACCTGAAAGGCCTCGGCCGCGGTCGCGGTCGAATAGCCGGTGTCCTTGCGGATGACCGACAGGCGGTATCCCGTCCCGGTGGAGATCACCGAGGCCGTCACTTGCGAGACATTGTCGTTGATGAGCCAGGCGATGTCGGCCAGGCTCTTGCCGGTCACATCGAAGGCCACGCTGGTGGTGCCGTTGATGCTGAACTGCAGGTCGCCGACGGCGCCCACCGCCGCCGGATCCTGGGCGGAGGTGAAGCTCGCGCTACGCATCTTCGCGGCGCGCGCCATGGTTTCCACGCGCACGTTGTACTCGCCCTCGCTGGCGGCCTGACCGGTGACGGTGAAATCGGAATAGGTCGAGGTGGCGAGGATCGGGGCTAGACCGGTGCCAGCCACCGCGTCCGCGGCATCGCGAAAGGCCCTCAGTTTGGCGCTCAGGCTGGCCACGGTCGAGATCTGCACGGAATACGCCGCCTGCGTCCTCTGCACCTGCAACATGGGTTTCGAGGCGGCCTCGATGACTTTGTCGACGATGGCGTTGGTATCGATACCCGACGCGAGCCCGCCGGCCTGGAAAAGCGGACCGGTGGAGGTGATGGTGCTGCTCGACATGGCAGAGACTCCTTGAAGGGAGTATCGACACCTTCAGCGCGCTTGTTCAGCTGGGTGTCGGTACATCCGTGCTTTTTGACCGGAGGCCAATTGATTGAGCTCTTCCACCACCTTGGCGCGTTGTTGCGCCTCGGCGCGATAGCAGCGCTGCAGCAGTTGCCGCGCTCGCGAGGCCACGCCCTGGGTGGGTTTGGGTGCGTCGGGTGCGCACAACGGGCCCAGGCCGCCCAGGACCTGGGCAGCCTCTTCAATCTGGCCGGCCTCCAACAGCCGGGTCCCCTCATGCAGAATCGTCAGCCAATCGTAGGGGGACGCGCTCACGGGGCTCATGGTCCGGTTCCGGTGGCGGCCAAGGGCGCCACTTCACTGGCCACCGCCTGGTCGTAAGCCTCGACGATGGGCAGGAACACCCGCTCGGCCTCTTCCATGTGCTTGGCCGAGGTGTTGCCGATGGCCATGGTCAGGCGTGCGAGCACGAATCCATATACCGAATCCAGTTGCTCGCACAGGGCGGGGGCCAGGTCGTGCTTCAACGTGGCCTGCAGCCCGAGCACGATGGTGGCCGCCCGTTCCGCCGAATCCCCGCCGGTGCGGTAGTCGCCCTTTTCGTAGGCCCCGCGTGCCGTGCGCATGCAACGCAGCGCCGTCTCGAACAGGGTCATCATGATCCGAGGAGCCGAAGCGGTGTTGACGGTGGCATTGGTGTAGGTGCGGTAGGCGTTCATGGCTTTTTTCCGGCGGTGGTTTCGAATCTCGTCTAGTGCTTGCTGTGCCGCGGATTCATCTCACGTCTCCTGTCGACCTCGTCCCCGACCGAAAGCTAATCTTCACTTTTTAAGGGAACGACCGCCCCAGGCACCCAGCTTTCCCGAGGCGGTCGTTCAGACTCACGTTGCTGTCAGGCTACCGAGTTAGTTCGGTTAGCCATTGAGCAACTTGAGAGCCAGTTGCGCGGATTGATTGGCCTGCGCCAGGACCGAGATACCGGCCTGCATCAGGATTTGGCTCTTGGACATATTGGCGGTTTCCGCCGCGACATCGGCATCTTTGATCTGGCTGTTGGCGGCCGACACGTTCTGCGCGGTGGTGGCCAAGCTGGCCGCGGCGTAGCCCAAGCGGTTCTGCACGGCACCGTAGGTGGCGCGCGTGTTGGAGATGCCCTCCAGCGCGGTGTCGATGGTGGTGATCAGGCCGGCGGCACCAGCCTGGGTGGGGGCGCCGGTGTAGAGGCTAATGGCAGAGTCCACAGGCGACAAGGTCGCGCCCGCCAGGGTGGTGTCGACCAAGGAGAGAGTCGTCTGGTTTTCAATGCTGTTATCCGCGCCGGTCTGCAGGATCAAATTGGCCCCGCTCGTGTTCGCCGTCGGGTCCAGCAGGCTGATGCCGTTGAACTTGGTTCGGATGGAGATGTTGTCGATCTCACCGATGAGCTGGGTCATCTCGAGGCCGATGGCGGCGCGCTCCTGGTCGCCGTTGGTGTCTGAGGCGGCCTGCACCGCCAGGTTACGCATACGGATCATCATGTTCTGGACCTGGTCGAGCGCACCTTCAGCGGTCTGGATCAGGGAGGCCCCGTCGTTGGCGTTACGAACGGCCTGGTTGAGACCGCCGATCTGCGCTGACATCTTTTGGCTGATGGCCAAGCCGGCGGCGTCGTCAGCGGCGCGGTTGATCCGGAAGCCAGAAGACAGACGCTCCATCGAAATCCGCAGGGTGTTGTTCGTGGCAGTAAGGCTGTTTTGAGCACTGAGGGCGGCTACGTTGGTTTGAATGGAAAGCATCGTCTATCTCCTTGTTCGGTGTTGGCTGAGGGCTCCTTGCCCGTGTTCGATTAGAAGTTCGACACGAAACCGAGATTTCGATAAGCAACACCGTCGTAGGAAAAGGAGAAATCCACGCCTGTTTTCCCGAGAGAATGTGCAAAACAGATCCTTATCAAAGTGAACGAATGGCCTGGGAGGTCTCCGCGACCGACTACGGCAGGCGGAGCCCGCGTCCGCCCACGCGAGGGAAGACTCCCGAATTTCCTGCGGCCAGCGTGAGCGCTAGCGACTAGCGTCCTGGCGGCTGGTGTGGGCGGCCAGCGTGAGTATGAGCGGCTCGCGATACGCGGTTCGCGCCTTCACTCATCCCTGCGGGAGTTCGGGACGGCCACCCCGCCCACTCCTCGCGCTTCCTCGCGATCCGCTACTTCAGCAGATTGACCAGCGAGAAATCCAGGATCTTGGCGGCCGTGGTCAGGGTGGCATTGAGCGCGTATTGGGCCAGGCTCAGCCTCGACGAGGTTTCCAGAATGTCGGCGTCGCCCAGTTGGCCGATGATCCTCTTCTCGTCGTTGATCTGCACGACGCATGTGTCGACGGACGAGGTATAGATGTTGACCGAGGCGCCGACCCGCGAGCGGGCGGTAGAGATCTGGTTGAGGCCCGCATTCAGCGTACCGATGCTGGCGCGAATGCCGTCCCCGTTGTTGTCCTGCAAGGCCTGCGAGAGATCCTGCAGGGCTTGCAGGATGTCCACGCCACCGCCCACGCCCTTGGCCATGATGTCGGCGCGCACGGACGCGTCGTCGTACACCCCAGGCGCCACCTCGACCTGGCGGATCCCGGTGTCGCCCCGGTAGTCCCCCGTGTCGCTGAAGGGAGGCTGGCGGTCCTTGAATCCGCCAAACAGGTAACGATCGCCAAACCGCGTGTTGAGGTCGCCCAGCACTTGCTTGAAGAGGCCGTTGACTTCTTCGGCCGCCGCGGCGCGATTGCTGGCGCTGTAGGTGTCGTTGCCGAACTGGGTGGCCAGCACCTGCGCGCGCGCCATCGAGGTCTTCAAGTTTTCCAAGGCGGAGTCGGCGGTGTTGAGCTCGTCGATGGCCCGCTGGGCCCCGTTCTTGACGGCGGTGATGCGGGACATGTCGAGTCGGTGCCGCACCAGCATGCTGGCCGCCTGCGGATCATCGCCGGGCGACTGAACGCGCAGGCCCGAGGATAGCTCGTTTTGCGCGCGGGAAACCCTGTCGAGAGCGGAGCTGGCACGCTCCGCCGTCCGTTGATAAATCATGGTTTCCGTCACGCGCATGATCGGCTCCTGGGGTTGTGAAGGCTGCTGGCTACTTCTTCATGTTCATCAGAATGTCGAGCAGGTTGTTGCCGGCCTCGACAACCTTTGACAAGGCCGTGAACGAGTGCTGGACCTGCATGAGGTTGACCATTTCCTCGTCAATCGACACGCCCGACACCGAGTTGCGGGCGTTCTCGAGGCTCTGCAAGGCGCTCTGGTCGAAGGAGGCCGCGTTCTTGGCGTCGAGCGCCGCCACCCCGAAGTCAGACACGATCTTGGCCATCCCCTTCTGCACGTCCAGGCCGCTGGACAGGGTCATGTGCTGAGAGGCCACCATGAGCTGCAGGTTGCTGGCGTCGCCGGGCACGGTATCCGCGCTAGCCGCGGCGGCCAAGAGCGAGGAATCGCGCAGCAGATCGGGATTGAGTGCAATGGTCGCGGCCGCGTCTTCGGAGGTGGCTCCCACCACGAAGAGGTCGCCGCCCGCGTTCCCATTGAGATCGAAGCCAGCGCGGTTCTGGGCGTTGAGCGCTCTGGCGAAATCGTAGGCCAGGGTATCGAGGTCCCGGCTGGTCGGCCCCAGATCGAAGTCGCGCGCCGACAGCAGGCCGGCCACCTGGCCACCCATCTCCGCCTGGTTCAACACCACGGGCGCCTGGCCGGCGGAAGGGGTGGTCACGACATTCAGGTGACCCTTGTTGGTGTTGTCGCCCTCGAGGCTCAGGGTGGCCGCGATGCCGGCGCTGACCAGGGTCACGCCCCCGGGAAGCACCAGGCTGATGTTGCCGTAGGCATCCGGGACCTGGGTCGTGCCAATGAGCTGGGCCATCTGGTCCATCAGGTTGTGGCGCTGGTCGAGCAGGTCGGTTGGCTGAGCGCCACCCGCGGCCATCGACGCGATACGACGGTTGAGATCGGCCACCTGTTGGGCTGAAGCGTTCACCTGCTGGATGGTGTCCCGCAAGCTGGCATCAATGCCAGTTCGGGCCAGCTCGATGGACGACGACGTGCGGTTGAAAGTGGTGACCAGCCAGTTGGCTGCCTGCACCGCCGACTGGCGCAGGCTGGGATCGCCGGGGTTTTGTGCCAGCGCGCTCAGGTTGGAATAGAAGGCGCCCAAGGCGCCGGTCAGATCGCTCTCGCTACCGTTGTCGAACGTGGAAATCGAGCCCAACGCATCGGAGCGGGCCGACGATGCCGAGGAGTGCGAGAAGGCGGAGGGGAGCTGCGCTTCGATGAACTGGCTGCGCGTCTGGGTGACGCTGCCCAGGAGGACCCCGCCGCCGATGAAACCACGATTGCCAGCCAGGGGGCTGGGGATGGCCTCGATCAGATTGGCGCTCTGGCGTGCATAGCCCGGGGTGCTGGCGTTGGCGATGTTGTTTCCAATGGTGGAGGCCTTGGCTTGCAGGGCGACCAGTCCATTGCCTGTGTTGCTAAGCAGAGAGATGAGATCCATGGTCAGGCCACCCGGCAGGATGTGGAAAGTGGTTCCATGGGCTGATGAGCGCCCCGGCGATCGTAGGCAACGGTTTGCGGCGCCATGGCGCCGAGCACCCGACGCACGCGGCCCAGGGCGCGCTCGCTCAGCTTGCGGTTGACCGCATCGATCTCACGCAAAGCTTCGGTCAGAACCCGAATCTCGGCCAGGCGGCTCTCCAGGTGCACAGCGTCTTGCGGCGCGACCCGTCGCAGCTCATCCAAGGTCACCTGGGTGAGCCCGAGGCGTTTTCCGGCGGCTTCGAGCGCCTGCGCCAAATCGCTCTCCAGTTGGGCCAGTTGCACATTGAAGGCGCCACGCTGGCGCGCCCTCTCGAACAAGGCCTGGGCGTCCAAGTCGCGCACGAGCAACCGCTGGCCGCGTGCCTGCATGAGCTCCGTCTCCAGCGCGATTCTCACGCGCTGGAGAATCTCCGCCGCATGGTCGAGTTCAGCCATGGGCTACCCTCGCATCATGGCTTGGATTCTTGCGTCGATCTCCGCCGCCGCCAGCAGCCGGGTGGCCAACTGACTGGCGCTGGGGCTGTAGGTCCCCGCGCGGATGGCTGACTCGATCTGCGCCAGCATGGCGGAGTGAGAGGCGCTGACCTTGCCTTTCACTGATTGCGCCAGAGCCAGGGCTTGCTGGGCTTCGGCCGTGGTCACGCGATCCAGGCGCGGCCGAACCTGTGCCTCTTCCTTTGGAGTTTTGTTGGTGGCTGATTCCACCGAGGTAACCGATGTCGTGTTCTTGATCATCATGGCCCGCCCCCTTCGTCTGGGGGTTTGACC
>CAZHUY010000054.1:0-31407 GCA_964535465.1 uncultured Myxococcales bacterium | reverse complement strand
GCCGGGATGGATCGGCCGCCCAAACATGGCAGGAGTTTTGACTGGCGGCACTAGCCTCTGGCCGGCTGCCTTGCCCGCGCCGCGAGACGCTTCAGAATAGAAGCATGCGGGTGAGGGTGGGGACCAGTGGCTTCAGCTATCCGGAGTGGCGCGGGTCGTTCTACCCTGCCGGCTTGGCGGGCAAGGACATGCTGGCCCACTACGCGAGGCAGTTGCCGACGGTCGAGATCAACAACACCTTCTACCGGATGCCCGCGGTCTCGCTGCTCGAGAGCTGGTCAGCCGCGACTCCGGCTGGTTTTCTGTTCTCGTGCAAGTGCCCACGTCGTATCACCCACGAGCTTCGCCTGGGCGACGCCCGCTCTGCCCTCGAACGCCTGACCCAATCGCTGTCGGCCCTGGGTTCCAAACGAGGCCCGGTGCTCTTCCAGTTGCCGCCCTGGCTGCACCTGGATGGTCCACGTCTACTGGATTTCCTTGGGCAACTCGCGGCATGTGCGCCCAGTTTGCGCGCCGCCTTCGAATTCAGACACGCCTCGTGGTTCCGCGACGACGTGTTTTCGACCCTGCAAAAGGCCGGCGCGGCCCTGTGCATCGCCGAATCGGACAAGCTGCAGACCCCGCTGGTCGCCACAACCACCTGGGGCTACCTGCGCCTGCGCCGGCAGGAGTACTCCCCCGAGCAGCTCCGGGCTTGGGCGAAGCACATCGCGCAGCAACCCTGGGACGAGGCCTGCGTGTACATGAAGCACGAGACAGCCGAGGCCCCGCAAAGAGCCATGCGCTTGCGGGCGGAGCTTGGTCCTGACGTCTAACGACGCACAGCATTCCGAGTGGCATGGGCGGCTTCGCGGAATAGACTTTGGCGAAAATGCTGCCGCAGTACCTCATCAAGAACACCACCAGGGAACAACGCGAGAAGATCGTCCGCGATTCCCTGGCGTGCGGCGGGGGCGGCTGCGAGAACTGTTCCTCGTGTGGGGTGTTCGGTGCGGGCGATCCCTTCGACATGTTTCAGCCCTACGTGGAAGGCCTGAAGGAGATCGACGAGATCAACCAAGAGTTCAAGGCCCGCTATTTCAAGTAGGGCGTATGCAGAACCAGAACAGAGCGTGCCTGCTCGCCGCTTGTGCCCCGCCGTGCGCATCGACTGGAAGAACGTCGTAGCCTCGGGCCTCGCCGGCGTAAAGCGCAACGCCCTGCCTGGGCTTGCGCTGCAAGTCTTCGCCCTGACGCTTGTGGCGCTCTACTATCTCTCGCCCAGCGCGCGCCCGGGCTTCGACATCGTGGCGGGTTGGAAGACGCGCTTCGGCTTCGGCTACTCCGCCGTCGCGACCGCGATCTTCGGCGGCATCATCCCGTTTCTGTATCTGTGGGCGTCGGGTGCCGTCGGGCGGGGCCGGGTTCGCGACGAGTTCCTCTTCTTCCTGCTCCTGTGGGGCTACCGCGGCGTCGAGGTCGATGTGTTCTACCGGCTGCAGACCTTCGTGTTCGGCGATGGCGCCACTCTGGCCGTGGTTTTGCCCAAGGTGCTGGTCGACCAATTCGTCTACAGCGTCTTCATCGCGGCGCCGAGCCAGGTGGTGTTGTTCCTCTGGAAGGACCGCGGCTTTTCGTGGGCCGCGACCAAACCCGACCTCAACCTCACCTACCTGACCAGCGCCGTGATCAACGTCGTCTTCTCGCAGTGGATGGTCTGGATCCCCGCGGTGTCCATCATCTACAGCCTGCCCTCGGCCCTGCAGATCCCCCTGTTCAACCTGGTGGTGTGCTTCTGGGTTCTGCTGCTCACCTTCGTCAGTCAACGCTCGGCAGAGGCTTGCGGCAAGCCCGCGTAGATCAGTGCGATTCCTGCGCGTGGCGCCGACGGGTTTCGGCGGCCTTCTTGCCCGCCTGGGAGCGCGAGGGTGACGGCTTGCGCTTGCCCTGACCGATCTCCATGTCCCGCTCGGCCTTGCGCCGGGTGGCCGCGCTGCCTTTGGCGGGCCCCAAACGCACGCCCGAGCGTCGCGCCTGGGAAAGACCGATGGCCACGGCTTGTTTCCGCGATCGCGCGGTACCGGAGCCGCGCTTCATCTTGTGTACCTCCTCTTGGACGAAGGCTCCGGCTTGGGAGGTTGGAGGCTTGCCCTCGCGGGCGGCTTGTTGGGACTGTTTCTTCGCTTTGGCGGTTGGCATGGACATCGCGCCTTGCAAAGACGGAGCCGAAATTCGCCACAGAGGACACAGGGAGCACAAAGACGGAGGAAGGGCTGGATGAAGCGGGGAAAGGATGCGGAGCCTCACCCCGACCTCCTCCGCCTCTGCGTTCTCTGTGGTTCAGATCCGTAACATGAGTCCGCCAAAGGAAACGTCTTCGGGCTCAGCCCCGCGCCCGCGCCGCCAACAGCTCCAAGGCCCGCGCGAGGTCAGGTCGCCCATCGAGCACCGGAGCCAGCGGGTCCTTCCTCAACCGCTGCATGCGCGCCTTCGCGGTCTTGATGGTGAACTCGCTGGGATCCAGGTGGACGTTGACCTCGGACCAACGCAGGGGCATGGAGACGCGCGCGCCGGGCACCGCGCGGGCACTGAACGGGCCAGCGATGGTCTTGCCGTAGCCGTTCTGTAGATAGTCGACGTAGACGCGGCCACCCCGCTGGCCCAACGCACGAGCCAAGGTGGCGATGTCGGGGTGCTGTCGGACGATGAGCTGGGCCAACAGCTCGGCCAGGGTGCGCGACTGCGCGTAGGTGACTTGCGCCCCGAGAGGAATCAGCACGTGCATGCCCGAGCCGCCGCTGGTCTTGGCAAAGCCGGGCAACTCGATGCTCTGGCACAGCTCGTGGATGGCTTGCGCCAGCACGACCACGTCGGTAAAGGGCGCCGCCTTGGGATCCAGATCCAGGATGCACCAGTCGGGACGTTCCAGCGAGCCCACGCGGCTCGACCACAGGTGCAGGGGAATGGCCGCCAGGTTGGCCAGGTACACCAGGGATTCCACGTCGTCGCACACGAAGAAGTCCAGCGTGCGCTGGCTGTCCTCGCTCCAGATGCCGACGCGACGGACCCACTCCGGCGTCCAGTTGGGTGCATCTTTTTGGAAGAAGGATTGCCCGTCGAGGCCTTCGGGATAGCGGGTCAGAACCAACGGCCGATCGCGCAGATAGGGTAGGAACCAGGGCGCGATCTCGCGGTAGTAGGCGATGAGGTCTCCTTTGCTCAAACCGCTCTCCGGCCACAGCACCTTATCGAGGTTGCTCAGGCGCTGGGTTTGGGGCGCGGCCTTCACGCTCACGACCGGCGCTTCGCTCACGGGATAAGGGCACTCCTCGGGCCGCTTGTCGGGACGCCAACGCAGGAAGACCGGCTGGCGCAGCAGCCCCTCGTCGGTGATCTCCTTGTAACGGATCTCGCACACCAGCCGCGGCTGCACCCAGGTGTGCTCACCTCCTCGCGGCGTAGGTCCGCCGCATGGCGGCTGCGCCACCACATCGTCGCGCAGCCTCTGCGGCAAGGCGGCCAGATCACCCTCCGCCAACCCGCTGCCGGCCCGGCCCACGTAGATCCAACCACCGTCTCTCCCGGCGGCCAGGTGCAGGGCGCCCAGCCCACTGCGACCGCCCTTGGGCGCGGTGAAGCCCACCACCACGAAGTCCGCGCTGCGATCGCGGCGGATCTTCAGCCAGTCCGACGATCGACCGGCGCGATAGGGGGCCGCGGCCCGCTTGGCCATCATGCCTTCCAGCCCCATGCGTCCGATCTCCACGAACATCTCTTTGCCCTGTCCGACCAAATGATCCGCGTAGCGCAACGGACCTGGCGAGGTAGGCAAGAGAAGGGCCAGCAGCTCCTTGCGGCGCCAAAGCGGCAGGTCGCGAAGGTCCTTGTCCTCGAAGACCAGCAGGTCGAAGACGAAGAGGGTCGCCGGCGATTCCAGGGCGGCGCGCGCGATGTCGCCGTCACGGTTGAGCAAGGCGCGCCGCTGCAGCCGCTGGAAAGTAGGGTGTCCCTGCTCGTCGCACACCGTAAGCTCGCCATCCAGAATCACATCGACCGGCAAGGCCGCCAGGGCCGCGGCCACATCGGGAAAGATCGCGCTGGCTTCGTTGCCTCGTCGGTAGAGCAGACGTGGCCGACCGCTCTGTCGGCCCGCCAGCACGCGAAAGCCATCGTACTTGATCTCGAACAGCCAGCCCTCGCCGGAAAAGGCCTGGTCGCGGGTCTCCGCCAGCATGAGGCCAATCTGCTCGGGTCGGACGGACTTGTTCGACACCTTGGCCTCCTCCAGCGCGTCGCGAATCTTCGCCAGGCGCGGAACCCCGTCGCGCAATTCCTCGATGGTGACCCCGGACAAGACCGAGGCCTCGGGCAGGCCGCGCGCCTCGCTGCGGGCAAACGCATCCTTTTCCTTGATGAGCAACCAGTCGCGCTCGCTCTTGGCCAGGCGGACCAGCGACCAATTTCCGCGCAGCTTGTAGCCGTCGAGTTGAAAGCTGAGCTTGCCCTTGCGCAGACCCGCCTCGGGATCGGCGAGGGGCAGCCAGCGGCCCCGATCCCACACGATGGTCGGCCCTGCCCCGTAATTGCCCGCGGGGATCACCCCTTCAAAGGTGCCGTACTCGATGGGGTGATCTTCCACCTGCACGGCCAGCCGCTTTTCCTTGAGGTCGAAAGACGGCTCTTTGGGCACCGCCCACGAGCGCAACACCCCACCCATCTCCAGGCGCAGGTCGTAGTGCAAGCGGCGGGCGGCGTGCTTGTGAACCATGAAGAAGCCCGGGGCCGCGGCACCGCCGCCGAAAGGCTCTGTGGTTCGCTCGGGCGAGCGCTTGGCGCGATATCTCTCCAGCATTTGAACCGGCGCGCATCGCGCAGATCCCGCGCCTGCCCCCCTTCCCTCTCTGCGCTACTGTCAAAGCATGGCGCGGGCGATGAGTGATGCCACGATTTCGTTGGGACTGGTTTCGGTGGCGGTGCGGATCTATCCCGCCACACGCCCATCCGCCGGCATGTCGTTTCACCTCATCCACAACAAGGACGGCTCGCGCCTGCGTCAGCAGTACGTGTGCGCCAAGGACGGCGAGGTGGTGCCCCGGCAGGACATGCTGAAGGGCTACGAGTTCGCCAAGGACCAGTACGTCACCTTCACCGCCGACGAGCTCAAGGCCATGGGCGAGAAGTCGGACCAGACCATAGGCATCGTGCAGTTCGTGCCCTTGCACGAGGTCGATCCCATCTATTACGACCGACCCTATTACCTGGCGCCCGACAAGGGCGGCGAGAAGGCCTACCGCTTGCTGGTCGAGGTGATGGACACCAGCAAGCGCGCGGCCATCGCGCGCTACGCGGCCCGCGATCGTCAGTACCTTGTGATGCTGCGGGTGGCTCCGGGCGCTCAAGGAGGGCGCGGGCTTGTCATGCAGCAGCTCCTCTATGCCGACGAAGTCCTGCCCTTTGCCGAGATCCCCATCCCGGAAGCCAAGATCAACGAATCCGAGGTTCGTTTGGCCCAGCAGGTGGTCGAACAGAGCTCGAACGACACCTTCGATCCCTTGGCCTTCCACAACGAGGCGCGCGAGCGGGTCGAGGCGGCCGTTCAACGCAAGGTGGAGGGCCAGGAGATCTCGGTGGCCGCCGCGCCCGAGCGCCCCGCCCAGATCATCGATCTGATGGAGGCGTTGCGCGCCAGCTTGAAGGAACGAGGCAAGTCGCCATCAGAGAGCGGCGCGCCCGAGCGCAAACCAGCGCGCCCGGCCGGTAGCCGCGCGCAGCCACGCAGCAAGGCGCGTACCGCCAAGGGGTAGCTCACCAGTCCGCTTCCACGGTGCCGCCGGCGAACTGCATGCTGCTCTCCGTGTACTGGTGAACCTCGAAGGCGTTGCCGTCGGGATCCTTCAGCCAGATCTGCCAGGTGCGATCGCAGCCGAGCTTCTTCTCGGTGAACGCGATGCCTTGGCAGGCAAGCTCGCGCATGAGGCCGTCCAGATCGTCGGTCTCCAGGCAGAAGTGAAGCAGGCCGGTGTTGACCGGGGCCTCCAGGCTGGCGTCCTCGAAGATCTCGATGAAGGTGGACTCGGCCAGGCGCAGGTAGACGCCGAAGGGACGGCCCGCGCGCGTGAAACGAAATACCGGCTGAAAACCCACCCGCGTGTAGAAGGCGAGCGAGCGCTCCAGGTTCTTCACGTTGAGGCAGACGTGGGCGATGCGCGTGAGCATGAACCGGTCATAACACGAGTCGGTCGCAGGCCGAGCGGCCCTTGCAGAAGGGCCGTTCACCAGCGATCCCCAAACACCTGCTATGGTTTCGGCCATGCGCATCGTCGTGCTCGACAGCTACACCACCGACCTGGGCGACACCACCTGGCCGGGCCTGCGGGCCCTGGGCGATGTGACAGTGTTCGCGCGCACGCCGCCGGATCTCGTGCTGGAGAGATGCGCAGAGGCGGACGCGATCCTGGTCAACAAGGTGCTCCTGCCCGCCGACACCTTGGCCGCCCTGCCCCGCTTGCGCTACATCGGGCTGATGTCCACCGGGGTGAACGTCGTGGACATGGCGGCGGCCCGCGCCCGTGGCCTCGCCGTCACCAACGTGCCGGCGTACTCGACCGAATCGGTGGCCGAGCTGGTCTTCGCCATGATCCTGCATTTCGCCTTTCGCCCGAGCGATCACGACCGCGCGGTCAAGGCCGGGGCCTGGGCCCGCAGCCCTGACTTCTGTTTCTACCTCGCCCCCCTGCGCGAGTTGGCGGGCAAGAACCTGGTGGTGCTCGGCCAGGGGGCCATCGGCCGCGCCGTCGGCCGCATCGGGGCTGCCTTTGGCATGAAGGTCATCGCGGCGGCCGTGCCCGGCTCGACCACGCAGGATCGCGTACCCCTCATGCAGGCGCTACCCAGCGCCAACGTGGTCACCTTGCACTGCCCGCTCACCCGATCGACCCAAGGCCTGGCGGGACGCGACTTCCTGGCCGCGCTCCCCCGCCACGCCATTCTGATCAACACCAGCCGCGGTCCCGTGGTCGACCAGGCCGCGCTCCTCGAGGCCTTGGGTGCGGGACACCTGGCCGGCGTGGGACTGGACGTATTGGAACGTGAGCCGCCGGCCGCCGATCACCCGCTGCTGGCCGCCAACGCACCGTGGGCCAACCGACTGCTGGTGACCCCGCACATCGGCTGGGGCACCGTCGAGGCGCGCGGGCGGCTGGTCGACGAGATCTGCCGGAATCTTGCGGCCTTCGCGGCCGGGCAGCGGCGCAACCGCGTGGACTGACCAAGCGGAACGCGGCTGCACCTGGGCCGGGCTACTCCGAGCGGCCGGATTTGCTTTTCAGGTCTTCGATGAAGGCCGGGTTGGGGGCTGCGCCTAGCGTGCGGAGCGCCTGCACATCGGCCCAGGCCTTGTCGTAATTCCCGGCCCGGAGCTGGGCGATGGCGCGGTTCTGGTACGCCGCCGCGAAGTCGGGCTTCAGCGCGATGGCCTGGCCGTAGTCCTCGACGGCCTCGGCGTAACGGCCCCTGCCCTGCAAGGCATTGCCGCGGTCGTTGTAGGCCAGGGAAAAGTCGGGCTGCAATTTGATGACCATGCCGTAGTCCCGGATGGCGGCATCGAGCTCGCGCTTGGCTTCGTGGGCACGTGCTCGATTGAGGTAGGCGTTGGCGTATCCCGGATCGAGCGCGATGGCCTGGTCGAGATCCCGCAAGGCCTGGTCGAGGCGGCCCTTGGTGAGCATCACGCTGCCGCGACCGTCGTAGGCATCCGCCAGCTTGGGGTCCAAAACGATGGCCTTGTCGAAGTCTTTCAACGCCTGGTCGTGCTGCCCTTGATCGTCGAACACGTTGCCCCGCCCGACGTAGGCCTTGGCGCTTCTGGGGTTCAGCTCGAGGCTCCGATCGTAATCCCTGATGGCCTCGTCGTAGCGCTGCATTTGCCAGTACACGCTCCCCCGGGTCAGGTAGGCGCGATCGCTCTGCGGCCAGTTTCGTATGTTGGCATCCCAGATGGCCAGCTCGGATTGGTAATCGCGATTCCGCGCATGGGTGCGCCAGCCCAAGGCCAGGGCCACCAGCAGCACCAGCCCCGCGGCCCCGCGGGCACGCCATCCCAGCCGCGCCATCATTCGATGGAACGCAAACACCACCAGGACCACGAGCGCCGCCAGCGGCAGATACATCCTGTGCTCGGCCTGGGTCTGCGTCGCCAGCGGCACCAGGCTGGATGAGGGCGCCAGGATCGCGAAGAACCAGGCGCCCAGAAAACCCAACGCTGGTCGTCGCACCAGCCCGACCGCGGTGGCCGCCACCAGCGCGAGCACGGCCAGAGCAGGCGGGACGATCTCGGCCGCGCCAGTGGCGATGCGCTGGCCGTAATCGAGCACCAGCGGATCCGGCCAGAACGCCAGGCGCAGGTAGTGGGTGATGCAGCCGAACTGCGTGCGGGCGTACTGCCACGTGCTCATGCCCAGACCAAACCCAGCCGATCCGCCGCGGCCGCCGGAGGTGGCATACAGGATCGCCAGAAGCACCCAGGAGGAAGCCAGCCCCAGCCACAGCCTCCAGCGCCGCCGCCAGCTCTCCCTGAAAGACCCGGTCACGAAGGTCCGATCGTACAGAAGAGCCAGCAAGGGCGCCGTGGCCATGACCTCTTTGCTGGCCGCGCCCAGGATGCAGGCACCGACCGCGGCCACGTACCATCCCGTGGCGCGTGTCGCGGTGGCCCCACGCACGAGACAGTAGAGGGTCAGAAAATAGAACAAGCCGACCAGCACCTCGGCCCGTTGCACGGTATACGTGACCGACTCGGTCTGCAGGGGGTGCACCGCCCACAGCAAAGCCACGCTCAAGGCTAGCCCCGTGGCCGCATCAGGACGTCGAGAGGGAAACCCTGGGAGGGTTTCCATACCCTCCCGCGTTTCGGCTCCGCCGGGCAAAGCCCGGCTTCGCCTTCGCGAATCGGCCAACCTGGGCAAAAGCAGAGTCCTTCGCACCAGGGCGAACAACAGCAACGCCGCCAAGACATGCAGCGCCAGATTGACCACGTGGTAGCCCTCGACCGCCAGACCGCCCACGGCGTAGTTGAGAGCCAGCGAGAGATTCACCAGCGGCCGACCCGTGACCGTGACCGCCTCGGGCGGAGCGAGCAAGACCCGCGCAGAGGCCAAGCTGCGAATCGACGGGTTGTTCTCGATGGAAGGCCCATCGTCGAAGATGAACGGTCCATGCAGGCTGTTGGCGTACGCGGCCAGCACCGCCACCACCAGGATCAGGATCCCTGGCCAGGATCGCCGCACCGATGAACCGGGCTGCTGGGGGCGATCTCCCTGCCCGGCCAGGACAGGCGCATCGACCCGCCCTGGCTCTCGCCGGGGCGCTCGGCCTTTCGCCGTGGCTTTGCTCCTGGTGGTCACGCCCCCCCAGAATGTCCGATGCTGCCGCTCCTGTCACCTACCCGGGCCCGCCCTCTTCGCCTGGGCTACGCGACAGGTGCTTCAGGCGTAGATGATCTTCACCCGTCCCACCAGGCCAGACACCAAGCGCACCTTGATGCCGCGCGGGTGTTCGTCGCTGCTGGTCAGCAGGTCGCGCACGATGCCGGTGGTCAGCTCGCCGCTCGGCTGGTCCTCTTTCATCACCACGGCGACCCGCATGCCGGGACGAATGTTGCGACGGTAGGTGCCCGAGGCGTTGCTGGCGACCAGGGCCGGCGGCTCGGGGGCGGCAGGCTGGGCCGGGGTGGCCGCTCGCGGCTTGTCCTCGGTCAGCTTTCGCACGTCACCGATCTTCTGCAGCCACTCGTACGCGCGTTCCTTCAAACTGCCCGCCAGGATCACGTCGTCCGCATCGAACTCGGCCGTGCAACCCAGGGCCTTGCCCAGCTTGCCGGCAACCACGCCTCTCACCTCGGCGGGCACGCCAGAGATGCGGGTGACGACCTTGCCACTTCGCCCTACCGCCTCATGGCGCACCACCAGGCGAGGCGCGAGCGAGGTCCGCGGACGAGGCACGGGGTCGACGGGAGCAGGGGCCACGCTGGCCGGCTTGCTGGTCGCAACCGCCTCACGGGTCAGCTTGGCAAAGGGGTTGTGGACGAAGGTGTTCTTCTCTTGCGGGGACGCATCCTGACGCTTCTTGGGGGCAGCCATGGGGGCTCATTCGTAGCGTCTGGTGGGCGCGGGCGCAACGTCGTGTTGTGGGCAAGGGCCAAAGCCGTGGTCCGACCTGCCCCCAAACCTGTCGTCGTCTCGGTGGTAGACTGTGACAGCAAAAGTCATGAGGAACATGCAGGGACCGCAGCGCTCGCTTCTCTCCTTCGCCTCCGCAGGTGCCATCATCACTCTGTGCGTCGCAGCGCCCAACCTGGGTTGCGGGCGCAGCCCTTACCATAACGGTCCCAAGGGGGGCGTACCGGCGGCAGGCACCCGCGACACGGGAAGCGTTGCCTCGGGAGGAAACACCACCGCTTCGAGCGCAACGCCCATGGGTGGAAACACCACCGGGTCGTGGGGCTCCGCCAGCAGCTCCGGGGGCGCGACGGGAATCCGGCTCAGCGACCCCTACGTCAACTGTGGTAACGGGCGTCGCGATGATGGCGAGACCTGCGATGATGGAAACCGGAGCTATCAAGACGGATGCACCAAGTTCTGCGAGGTCGAGGACCATTGGAGCTGCCCTGCCTGGGGCCGCCCCTGCGTTCCGCTCTGTGGCAACGGCGTCGTCGATCCCGATGAGACCTGCGATGATGAGAACCGGTCTTCCAACGACGGATGCTCCGCCGACTGCCAGAAAATCGAAGGTGGCTGGCAGTGCCGCGTGCCCGGCAAGACGTGCCATCCCGTGTGCGGCGACAGCCGGAGGGTGGGGACCGAGTCCTGCGATGACGGCAACGCCAGGGGAGGCGACGGTTGCTCGCGCGCCTGTCAGATCGAGCCAGGCTACGTCTGCCGAGAGGCGGGAAAGCCCTGCGAACGCGTACCCTGCGGCAGCCCTGGAGCCGATGGGGCCGTACCCTGCGACGGAGGTGCCCCGAGCGCTGCAGTCTGCGGGGACGGCATCGTATCGGGCGAGGAGGAGTGCGACGACGGCGCCGCCCCCCAGCGCAACCCGCGCCATGACGATGACGCCTATGGCGGCTGTACGACCGCGTGCAGGTTAGGCCCCTATTGTGGTGACGGCGTCATCAACGGTCCGGAGATCTGCGACGACGGGCCGGCCAACCTGCCAGCCTATGGCAGCCCCGGTTGTTCATTCGCCTGCCAGAAGGCACGCTACTGCGGTGACGGGATCGTCGAACGGTACCGGGACGAGATGTGCGAGCCCGTCCCTGGAGACCGGGTTTGCATGCCCACCTGCATCGTCCTGATCCACTGAACGAGCCAGGAACCTGGTATCGGCTCGAGGCCGGAATGAACCACAAGGCCTCTCTCCATTCCGTGTAGCCAAACCGCCTACTTCTCTCGCTCTTGGGCAGAGGACTGGCTGACATGCAAGTCATTCTGGGCCTGATATCGACGTCGAACCGCGAGGTCTTTTCTGTACTCTCGTCGTGACTGCGGCGAAGCTCGAAGGGTGTCGATGGCAGCAATCGATGATGAATCAGTGAAGCCCGAGCCGTCCCAAGCAAGCCTCCTGGCCGCCGCAACGCGAGTCGCGATCATCGCGACCGACCTGAAGGGACGAATCACCACATGGAACACCGGGGCCGAGCTCATGCTGGGCTATGCGGCGACCGAGATGGTGGGCAAGCCAAATGCGGCCCTCCTGGCCCTGCACCTGGAAGCCGAGCTTGTCGCTCGAGGCCGCGCGCTCAGCGCCGAGCTGGGTGAGCGCATCGAAGGCTTCGAGGTGCTCGTGGCCCATGCCCGCCGCGGCGGCTGCGACGAGCGCGATGGGACGTACCTTCGCAAGGACGGCGCGCGTCTGAGCGTGCGCTTGGCGACGACAGCCGTGCGGAACGCAGCCGGCGGAGTCGCCGGTTTTCTCTTCACCGCCGTGGACATCACCCAGCACAAACGCAGAGAGGAGGTGCTCGCGGAGAGCGAGCTCAAGTACCGCCAGCTCATCGACAACTCCCACGACATCATCTACTCCCTCACCCCGGACGGCACCTTCCTCTTCGTCGGTCCGGCGTGGACGCGACTCCTCGGACACGCGGTGGCCGAGGTGGAAGGACGTCCTTTCACTGATTTCGTCCACCCCGAGGATCAGGCGGCCTGCTTCGCCGCCCTGAAGAACGTGGTCGAATCCGCCGAGCGCGTTGAGAGGCTGGAGTATCGCGTGCGCCATGCGGACGGTAGCTGGCGATGGCACACGTCGTCCGTCAGTCCCATCCGCGATGCTTCGGGTGTGGTCAGGCACTATGATGGCATCAGCCGGGACATCACCGAACGCAGGCTGGCCGAGGAGGCGCTTCGTCGCAGCGAAGCGAACCTGCACGCGATGTTGGCCAACACCACCGACATCATCGCCTACTACGATCGTTCGCGGCGATTGGTGGCCTTCAACCAGGCGTGCGGCGAGGCTTTCCGCCGCATGCTTGGGCTCGAGCTCGAGCCCGGCTGCCGTGTGCTTGAGCTGGTTCCCGAAGCCATGCGGGATCTTTGGAACGCCAACAGCGAGCGGGTGCTCGGCGGCGAGTCGTTCACCATCGAATTCGAGATGCCCGTGCCCGGTGGGGGCCCGTGTGTCTTGGAGTCGTCCTATCATCCCATCCGGCAGGCGGACGACATCGTGGGCTTCATGACCACGACCCGCGACGTCACCAAACGCAGGCGGGCGGACGATGAGCTGCGCGAGCGTGAGAAGCAGTTCAAGACCCTGTTCGATTGCGCCCCCTATGCATGCGCCGTCACGGATCTGGAGGGACGCTACCTGATGGTCAACCAGGCCTTTGGCCCGGAGTGGGGATTAGGCGCCGAGGAAATACTGGGCAAAACGGAGCGCGAGCTGGGCGTCGAGATCGATCCCGAAACCGGAAAGCGCATCGCAGTCGAAATGGCGAGTACCGGCGCCCTCAAGCTGACCGAAATGGACGTCACGTGCCGCGGGACCACCCTCACCATGCTGGTCGCCGTCCACCCCATCGAGCTCGCGGGCCGACCGGCGCGCCTGATCGTGACCGTGAACATCACGGACAAGAAGCGCGCCGAACGCGCGCTCAGACAGAGCGAAGAGCGCTTTCGGCTGCTCCTGCAGAATTCCAACGACATGATCGCCGTCCTCGATGAGCGGGCGCGTCCGCTCATGGTCGAAGGCGCCGCGGAGACCATGTTGGGCGAGGGGGCGCACGAGCTGATGGTCGGATTCGCCCCCATTCACCCCGATGACGTCGAAGCGGTCAAGAACGCCCATCTGAGAGTCTTGGCCGAGCCGGGGCAGAAGCAGCGGCTCGAGTATCGCGTGAGACGATCTGACGGTCGCTGGACCTGGGTGGAGTCGGTGGGCAGCAACCTGCTGGCCGACCCGGCCATCAAGGGCATCGTGCTCAACATCCGCGACATCACCGCGCGCAAACAAGCCGAAGCGGAACAAGAGAAACTCCAGGCGCAACTCATCCAGGCCCAGAAGATGGAATCGGTCGGTCGTCTGGCCGGCGGTGTCGCCCACGACTTCAACAACATGTTGGGGGTCATCCTGGGCCACGTCGATCTGGCGCTGACGACTGAAACCGTGTCCCAGTCCTTGCGCGAGGATCTCGACGAGATCCGCAAGGCTGCCGAACGCTCCGCCGACCTGACTCGCCAGCTCCTGGCCTTCGCCCGCAAGCAAACCATCACGCCCAAGGTGCTCGACATCAACCAGACCGTGGACAGCATGTTGAAGATGCTTCGTCGACTCATCGGCGAGGACATCGAGCTGGCTTGGCTGCCAGGGAAGGATGCCGGCTTGGTCCGAATCGATCCGTCGCAGATAGATCAGATCCTGGCCAACCTGGCGGTGAATGCCCGCGACGCCATCACCGGCACGGGTCGGCTCGCCATCGAGACCAGCAGCGTCACCTTCGACGAGAGCTACTGCTCTGAGCACATGGGCTTCACCCCCGGCGACTACGTCCTGATGGCGGTGAGCGACAACGGCTGTGGCATGGACGCCGAGACACGGCGTCACATCTTTGAGCCCTTCTTCACCACCAAAGAGAGAGGCAAGGGCACGGGGTTGGGGCTGGCCACGGTGTTCGGCATCGTCAAGCAGAACGATGGCTTCATCAATGTGTACAGCGAGCCAAAGCAGGGCACGACCTTCAAGGTGTACCTGCGCAGGCACCGCGCCGCCGGCGTGCAACCGAACCAGACAGTCGCAGCGTCCAGCGTGGCGGGAAACGAGACGGTGCTTCTGGTCGAAGACGAGCCGGCGATTCGACAGATGACCGAGCGGATGCTGCGGCGGCTGGGCTACACGGTCATTGCCGCCAGCACGCCGGGCGCCGCCATCCAACTGGCCCGCGAGTACGTTGGCGTGATCGACCTGCTGCTGACCGATGTGGTGATGCCGGAAATGAATGGCCGCGATCTGGCCAAGAATCTCTTGTCGATCCGTCCCGACCTCAAGCGTCTATTCGTATCCGGCTACACCGCCAACGTGATCGCCCATCACGGGGTGCTGGATGAAGGCGTGAACTTCCTGCAGAAGCCTTTCTCGATCGAGGCACTGGCCACCAAGTTGCGCGAGGTCCTGCGGCCTATCGACAACGGTCGCCACACGCCCGGGTGACCCGAAGAGCCCTTCGACGGTCCCAGCGTGGGCGAGCAACCTCGTCGCGCTACTTGCCGACGGAAGAGATGGGACTATTCTGCGGAATCCATGGCCCTTCATGTCGTCTATCGTGACCCCGGTGGGGTTGGTTACCATCCGGTCCTCCACATGGTGCGCCTGGCGGCCGAACTGTTGGAGGGGGACCTGATTCTCCTTCAAGAGAAGGAAGCCAAACCGCTTGACAGACTGCTGGCCCATTCCTGTTCTCGATCCCGAGGTGGAATTCACCAGTGTCTCTTGATCTGCGCTTCGCCGGTACAATTGAGATCCTTGCCGCTGATTCCTGATTGGCGACGCTCGTATTCCCGGATGGTGGCCTGGGTCTTCGATTCGTTCTGGATGAACTACATGCCTCGCTTTGCCCGGACCCGCAGGCACTTCGATCACATCTTCTTGACTGAGCCAGAGGACGCCGGCGCATGGGGCAGCTGCACGGGGAGCGAAGTATCTTGGCTACCCTGGGGCAGTGACGTCCTACGTTTGGGCTCGGCGAACCCGATCCGCAAGACCGACCTGCTGCGGGTGGGCAGGCAGCCCGCCGAATGGGAAGACGATGTGCGAACCGAGCGGGCTTGTGAGGGGCATGGCTTGTCCTTCAGTGGCCGTCCCCCCATGAAGACGGATGCCAGCGAGAACCAACGAGAGCTTGCCTCTGCGTTCGCCAATACGAAGTTCACGTTGAGCTTCAGCAATCGGGTCAGTCCCAGCGTTCAGACTCATCCGGTTCGGGAATACATCACCGCCCGCTGGACAGACGCACTGGCCAGCGGCGCGACCGTCGCGGGCGTGCCGCCGAAGACCGAGGTCATCGAGAAGCTCCTGTGGCCCGAGGCCCTCTTGCCCTTGGCCACCACCAGCCTGGAAGCGGAAATGGAGAGCATCTCGCAGGCGGTCCGGACCTGGACACCAAAGCGCGCGGCCACCAACTACGCTCAATCACTGAAGCGTCTTGATTGGCGATGGAGATTCCGTGCCATCTCCGAGGTGCTGGGACTCAAGCCGGCGAAGTTGAACGCCGAGCTCGCACAGATCGAGCAAAAGGCCGCCGACACTCTTGCGAGGGCTTCGTCCTGAGTTCCGAGAATGCTGCTCCGCCACGTCGACCACGCCCTCCAGTGTGCCAAACGTGCCGACGAGCGGCGCGTCCTGCACTTCGACAACGGCCTGGCGATTCTTCCGGAAGGTAATCGTCACTACGGCTTTTGCCGAGGTAGGAGTTTTCCGTATACCGCGAGGAGGCGCCCGGGTTTGTTACCGAGAAGCCATCCTGATCTTTCCAATCTGTGAGCCGAGCCGATCACCCTCACCTTTGTCGCAAGGATCGTGATAGAGAGGGTCCTCTGCGGCTCGCATTACCAGAGTTGAAGCAAGGAAGGTCAGTCTGCCTTCGCAAGCGTCCGCGTGACTCTCTGAGGTGGTTCATCCATGGGAAACAAGGGTCATCGAGATCCCCGCAAACGTGTGAAGAAGGCCGCGGGCAAGCACGCAGGGCCACCTCGCAAGGCAGCCCCACCCGTTCGTCGAGGGACGTCGTCTCCGGCGACACGCATGCCCAAGCAAGCGCCGGCTGAATCCAAGAAGAAACGTCCGGTGAAGTCTGCGTCCAAGCCAGCCGCGTTGCCCGCCCGTCTACCGACTTCTTGGTCGGCGGAGCATGACCATCGCCCGGCCTCGGCCTTTCCCGTCGTGGGCATCGGGGCCTCGGCCGGTGGGCTGGAAGCGATGGAACAGTTCTTGAGGAATGTGCCGCCCAACTCGGGCATGGCCTTCATCATCATTCAGCACCTGGATCCGACTCACAAGGGCATGCTGGTCGAGCTTCTGCAACGAATCACCCCGATGCGCGTCGACCAGGCCAAGGACGACCTGCAGGTCGAGCCCAACCGCGTCTACGTCATTCCCCCCAACAAGGACATTTCGCTCTTGCATGGGGTCCTGCACCTTCTGCCCCAGGCCTCGCAGCGCGGGCTGAACCTGCCCATCGATTTCTTCTTCCGATCGTTGGCCGAGGACCAACAAGAGCACAGCATCGGCGTGATCCTGTCGGGCATGGGCTCGGACGGCACCCTGGGGCTGCGGGCCATCAAGGAGAAGGCCGGCGCGGCCTTTGTCCAGGCGATGGAATCGGCCAAATTCGACGGCATGCCCCGCAGCGTGATCGACGCGGGCCTGGCCGATGTGATCGCTCCCGCCGAGGATCTGCCGGGGCGGATTCTCGCCTACCGCCGGCACGCCCCCCATATCGTCCATCCTGAAGTCACCCTGGAAGAGAAGGCGCAAAGCGCTCTGCAGCGCATCTTCGTTCTGCTGCGCTCGCACACCGGCAACGACTTCTCCCTCTACAAGAAGAGCACCATCTACCGCCGTATCGAACGGCGCATGGGCTTGCATCAGATCGACAACCTCAATCACTACGTGCGCTACCTGCGCGAGAATCCACGCGAGGTCGAGCTGCTTTTCAAGGAGCTGCTCATCGGCGTGACCAACTTCTTCCGCGATCCGCCCTCGTGGGAACAGCTCAAGGGGGAGATCTTGCCCGCCCTGCTGGCCGCCCACGCCTCCAGCGGGGTTCTGCGTGCCTGGGTGCCGGGCTGCTCCACCGGCGAGGAAGCCTATTCGCTGGCCATGGTGTTTCGCGAGGCTCTGGACCCGCTGAAGCCGGTGCGCAACCTGACGCTGCAGATCTTCGCCACGGATCTGGACCGCGACGCCGTCGAGAAGGCTCGGCAGGGCCTCTATCCCGACAACATCGCGGCGGACGTGTCGCCTGAGCGCCTGCGCCGCTTCTTCGTGCAAGAAGAACGTGGCTACCGCATCGGCAAAGAGATCCGCGAGATGGTGGTGTTCGCCTCACAGAACATCATCATGGATCCGCCCTTCACCAAGCTGGACATCATCTCGTGCCGCAATCTGCTGATCTATCTTTCGTCCGAGCTGCAGAAGAAGATCATCCCGCTCTTCCACTACAGCCTCAATCCGGGCGGCGTGCTCTTCTTGGGCAGCGCCGAAACCGTGGGGGCTTTCACCAACCTGTTCTCTCCCTTCGACGCCAAGACCCGCATCTTCCGGCGCATGAACCAACCCGTGGCCGCGGTTCCGGTCGAGTTCCCTTCGAGCGCGTTTTCACCTCCCCACGCCGAAGTGGCCGATGTGGGTGAACCGCCGGTGCCGCGCAAGTCTTCGAGCCCCAACATTCAGACCCTCGCCGACCGGGTGCTGGTGCAACGCTTCTCCCCGGTGGCCATCCTGTGCAACGACAAGGGCGACATCCTCTATGTCAGTGGCCGCTCCGGCAAGTACCTCGAGCCTTCGGTGGGCAAGGCCAACATGAACATCTTCGCCATGGCCCGCGAAGGCCTGCGCTACGATCTGTCCAGCGCCTTCGCCATCGCGGTCCGCGAAGAGCGCGTGGTCAACGTACGCGGGGTCAAGATCGGCACCAACGGCGGAACCCAACACGTCGACCTCACCCTGCAAAAGCTGGTGGAGCCCAAAGAGCTGCGCGGGGCCCTGATGATCGTCATCCGCGATGTCCCGGCGCCGGCCGAGCCGGAGAAGAGGACCCGGCATCACCGTGTGCCCGAGGGCCGGCGCGTTGCCGTGCTGGAACAGGATCTGCAGCGTTCGCGCGAGGAGATCCAGATCACGCGCGAGGAAATGCAAACCTCGCAGGAGGAACTCAAGTCCACCAACGAGGAGCTGCAATCCACCAACGAAGAGCTGCAATCCACCAACGAGGAGCTGACCACCTCGAAGGAGGAGATGCAGTCGCTCAACGAGGAGTTGCAGACCGTCAATCACGAGCTGCAGGCCAAGGTCGACGAGCTGTCGCGCTCGAACAACGACATGAAGAACCTGCTCAACAGCACCGACATCGCGACCCTGTTCCTCGACGGCGAGCTGTGCGTGCGGCGTTTCACCACGCCCACCGCCAAGATCATCAAGCTGATCCCGGGCGATGCCGGGCGCCCCATCACCGAAATCGTCTCGGATCTCGATTACCCCGATCTGGCCGACGATGCCCGCGAGGTCTTGCGCACCCTGGTCTTCAAGGAAAAGCACGTGGCCAGCCGCAACGGCCATTGGTACACGGTGCGCATCATGCCGTACCGCACGCTGGAGAACGTGATCAGCGGCGTGGTCATCACCTTCACCGACTCCTCGGCTTCGCGCGCGCTCGAGCTGGCCTTGCGGGAGCAGGCACAGCAGCTAGAGGAGATGGCGGAGTCGCTGCCCAACCTGGTCTGGGGCTGTCGGCCCGACGGCGCCTGCGACTATCTCAGCCGACAATGGGTGGCGTACACCGGTGTGCCCGAGCCAGAGCAGTTCGGGTACGGCTGGCTGGACCAGGTTCACCCCGATGATCGCGAGCGCGCGCGCGAGGGCTGGCGGGCCGCCATCAAGGCGACCGAGCCGCTGGACATCGAATTTCGGATTCGCAATGCCACAGGGGGCTATCGATGGTTCAAGACCCGCTCGGTGCCCATCCACGACTCACAGGGCACCATCGTCAGATGGTACGGCACCAGCACCGACATCGATGACCTGAAGCGCGCCGAGGAAGAGCGCGGCCTGATGCTCGATCACATTCGCGAGGGCTATCTGGCGCTGGATGAGAACCTGAACATCCAGCTCATCAACGCCGCCGCCCAACGCATGTTGACCCCGCACGGTGCGGTGGGGATAGGGCAGAATCTCTTCGAGATCTGCCCGGCCTTGCGCGACAGCGGTTTCGAGCAGGGGGTGCGTCGTGCCTTGCGCGAGCGGGCCGCTGCGGAGTTCACGGCGCGCATCCCAAGCGGAGCGGGTCAGGCCGTCTACAAAGTGCAAACCTATCCGCAGCGTCAACCAGAGTTCGTCTCGGTCTTTTTCGAGCAGGCTGACGAGATGACCGGATCGGGTTAGCCTTCAATGGGGAGCGGGCGTGATGAGGAAAGGCAAGATCATCCTGAGGAAGACCGAGGGCCCGCGGCCGGCGACCGCCAAGGTAAAGGTCGAGAAGAAGCCTCAAGCTGCGCTGGGACCGGGTGACTCCGACCGCCTCTTGCACGAGCTGGAGGTGCACCAGATCGAGCTGCAGATGCAGAATGAAGAGTTGCGCGCGGCCCGCTCCACGACCGAGGCTAGTCTGGCCCGCTACGCGGAGCTGTTCGAGTTCGCTCCCATCGGCTACGCCACGTTGACGCAGGATGGGACCATCAGCGAAATCAACCAAGCGGGGGCCTCGCTGCTGGGAGAAAGCTGGCTGAACCAGCCCGGAGCGCGCCTTCGACGTCTCGCCGCCTTCGTGGCCGTCGAGGACAGACCGCTCTTGAACGAGACGCTGAAGCAGGCGATGAACCGCAGCGGCAAGTACGTGTGCGAGGTGATTTTGTCGGAGGGCACCGAGACGTTCGATCAAAACCCCACGCCCACGCGACTGCGCATGTCCATGAGAGCCCTGCGCGGGTCGTCCCCCAGAATTCTCTGCGCCTTCGAAGACGTCACCCAGCAGCGCCTGCGCGAAATGCAACTGGCGCGGGCCCAGGAGGATCTGCGTGAGGCCGATCGGCGCAAGACCGAATTCTTGGGGGTGCTTTCGCACGAGCTACGCAACCCACTCGCCCCCATTCGCAACAGCCTTTATCTGCTGACCCACACCCCGCCGGGCAGCGAGCCCGCGCAACGGGCCATGACCATCATCGATCGCCAGGTCAATCACCTGACCCGCTTGGTAGATGACCTCTTGGACGTGACGCGCATCGTGCGAGGCAAGATCCAACTCAAGCGAGAGCGCGTCGAGCTGTCCGCCCTCGTGGGCCGGACCGTCGAGGACCATCGAGCCAGCTTCGAACGCAGCAGCATCAGGCTGGAGGTGCAGCTCGAACCGGGCCCGCTCTGGGTCGATGCCGATCCCGCGCGTCTGGTCCAGATCGTCAGCAATCTCCTCGGCAACGCCGAGAAATTCACGCCAGCCGGGGGGCGGACCACTGTCAACCTGCAACACCATGGCGACCGGGTGATCCTTAGCGTGAATGATACCGGAGCGGGCCTGGAGCCCGAGATGCTGAAGCATCTCTTCCAGCCGTTCGCGCAGGCGCCCCAGACCATGGAACGCAGCCGCGGAGGCCTGGGTCTGGGACTGGCCATGGTCAAGGGTCTGATCGAGCTGCACGGCGGGTCGGTGGGCATCAGCAGCGAGGGCACGGGACGCGGGACCTCAGTGGAAATCGATCTGCCCACCGTCGCGCCACCGAGAGACGAGAGGGCCCATCCCGAACAGACCAAGCCTCGCCAGCGTCGCGTGCTGATCATCGAAGACAACGTGGATGGCGCCGAGAGCCTGTCCGACGCCCTTCGTCTGGAAGGCCACACCGTCGAAACCGCCCACGATGGCCCGACCGGGCTGGGAAAGATGCACGACTTTCGGCCCGAGATCGTGTTGTGCGATGTGGGCCTGCCCGGCATGGACGGTTACCAGGTGGCGAGCAGGGTGCGCTCGGATCACGAGCTGGCCTCCACCTATATGATTGCGCTCACTGGATATGCCCTGCCCGAGGATCAGCGCCGCGCGGTCGAAGCCGGCTTCGACGTGCACGTGTCCAAGCCGCCCAATATGGAGGCCTTGGGCAAGTTGCTGGCACAAGCCCCTGCCGCTCCGTGAGCCCGAGCACCCTCACGGCTTGGCTTTGTATCCGTGCAGGAGGATGTCCTTGATCAGGTCCGCTTGCTGAGCTTGGGTCGTGCCCTTTTCGGCAAGGCGACTCCGCAGCCCGCCTTTCTCACGGGCACTCAGGCGGCGGTTCAAGGCGGAGCTCTCCTCCAGGGAGCGCGTCGCGGACCACAAGGCCCGCTCCAGCTCCTCGTCCTGCTCACGCGCCAGGCTCTCCAACGAGAAGGTGTGGCCCACGTGGCAGCGGAAGTGCTCGAACAAACCCGGCGCGGCTTCGGTGAGTACGCCATGACAGATAGGACAGACCAGCTCGACAGGGCCACCCGGCTCGCGACCTTCGAGCTGGCGTATGTCCTTGTCCGGTTCTGACATGGGCCCGGCCGGGGTCGACACCAGGCGTGTCAGCAAGCCTGCCATGTCGGCCGGCGGCACCACATAGTCGACCTTCACATGGTCGACCACGGATCGAGGCATATCAGGAACCTGGGCACTGCCGGGATCCTGCACCACCCCCAGCCCCCCGCGCGCCTTGATGGACATCATGCCGGCCGTGCCACAGTTCTGGTATCCAGAAAGCACCACCCCAATGACTCGCGAGCCATAGGCCGCAGCCGCGGTCCTGAACAGCGCATCGGCCGCGGGTCGGTGGCCGTTTTCGCGCGCTCCACGCACGACTCCCATGTGCCCGTCGTGGATGAGCAGATGATTGTCTGGGGGGGCGACATAAATGTTCCCGTGCGCGATCCTCTGGTCATGCAGCGGATGGCTGGCGGGCAGCGGCCCGCGCCGGGAGAGAAGCTCAGGCAAGAGGCTGGGAAAATCAGGAGACTGGTGCACCACCACGAAGAGCGAGGCTGGAAACTGAGCAGGAAGCTGCCCCACCGTGTCCAACAGGACCTGCACCCCCCCGGCCGAGGCCCCGATCACCACCACATCGTGATTCCCCATGAAATCAAGCCTGCACCGTCCGCCGCGGCAAACCAGCGACGACTTTGCGCGAGTCTGCGATCCCCCCGCGATCCCCCACAAAGGTTGACCGTTTCGCGATCCCCACCAAGGTTGACCGTTTTGTTGTGAGAGCCATCACCGACTCTGATCGCACCGAGGTGGAAGGAAACAGACGACACGCATCCCGGGCAGCGCCGCCGACAACGCTGGCATATCCCTACCGCGCCATCATTCCTGATCGCTGCTACCTTGTCACGCGCCACCGCTTCAGATGGTCAACTGGTAGGCGAGGTAGCTTTGAAAACGCGTGTTCCCGACAACGCTGCGACCCAGGGTTAGCAGAAGGTGATGGTGCTCGCTCAGGTCAGAGATCACCCCAAGGTTGAAGCGCAGGTTGCCCCTGCCACCGGTCTGGTCAGGTGTGCCGTAGAAGACCTCTGCCCCAATGGTCGCCAGATCGGTCAGGTGTCGCTGCGCCTGCCACCCGACAAGCCAGAAATTGCGGTTTCCCGCGCCGGGGTTGATCCAATAACCGCCCCCGCCGTAGCTGGTCCACGGTCCCAGGCTTTTCTGCACCCACAGAGGAATGAAGCCGTGCCAGTGACCGGTGCCCAGGCCTTGGCCCTGATCGCCGGTGGGCACTTCCAGCAAGGGGAACGTGCCGATCATCGGTGTCCAGGCGCTTTCCTGCACAAAACGGTATTTGACGCCCAGCTCGATGTCGCCGGGACCGACCTCGGTGTGTCCGCCGCTCGGGCGCGCGTAGGCCAAAGGCACGATGGTGTGCAGCTGCAAGTTGGGCACAGCCCCGTAATTGATTTCCACGTGAGGCACGGTTCCCAACGCGCCATCCGGGGTCAACTCATGCTGGGTCGCCAGGTAGAATTCCCAATGGTAGTGTTCAACCGGCTCGGGATCGTCCGTCACATAGGGCGCACCCGCGTTTACAGGCGTCGAGAAGAGACAGCCGATAGACAGAGTCAGCCATCCAATCCTCCCCTCCGCTCCCCTCCGTCTCTGTGGTTCCCCCACCTCCTTTTGATGGCGGTCCCGGTGATCCCCACCCGGCGATCCCCACCAAGGTTGACCGTTTTGTTGTGAGATTATCGATTCTGGTCGCACTGCAGCGGAAAGGCCACCAACAACGCCTTCAAGTATTGCCTGGCCCTTGCTGCCCAGCTCAACGTCGGTTTGGTAAGGCAGGCACCTGGTGGTTGCACCGCTTCGTCGGCGTGAAACGCTCAGAACCTGACACTACCGCACCGTCCTAGGCTAGCTGGCACAGAGCTCACAAAAGAAAGGGGCGGCCTGTTTCCAGACCGCCCGATGGAATGAGCACCAGCCCTGTTACTGGCAGGTCACGGCCGTGCCACCGGCGGAGGGAGCGTCGGTGGGTCGGCAGTTCAGCCCGGTGGCGCAGGTGCGGCTCATTCCGGTCCCGCAGCACACCTGATTGAGTTGCCCGCAGGCGCGGCAGGTGTAGGTCGCATTGACACCCCCGCTCGACACGCAGAGCAGGTCGGCGTTGTCGCAGGTACGCGTGTTGCCGCTTCGGCAGCAGGGTTGATCGACGCCCCCGCACTCTTGGCAAGCCTCGCCACCATCGGTGCCGACGCAGACTAGCCCCGCCGAGGTGCAGGTGTTGCTGGTGCCACAACAAGGCGCCCCGCTGCCGCCACACGCCCCGGCATCGCCCACCACGCATTCCCCTTCCTCGCACACGCCGCCGCCCAAGTTCCCTGGGCAATCCTGGCCAGCACCGATGCACTCGTTGTTGGATCCACAGCAGCCGCCGCCCGTGCAAGCACGGTTGGCGCAGCAGGCTTGTCCATCACCGCCGCAAGCCCGGCAGGTACTGTCGCCGAAGGTAGGGGTGAAACAAACGGTCCCGGTGGCCGTACAGCTCTCTCCAGCGCAGCAGGGCCCGTCAAGGGCACCGCAGGCCTGACAGGTGTTGCCTCGGCCAAAGCCCGCGCTGGCGCACACGGTTCCGCTGGCCGTGCAGGTATTGCCAGCGCAGCAGGGCCCATCGAGGGCGCCGCAGGGTTGGCAGGTGTCTTCACCGCCGCCCGCCGTGGGCGCGCACACGTTACCGGCTACCGTACAGCGAGTGGCGCCGGCGCCGGGGCAGCATATCTGGCTCGTGCCACCGCAGGGCTCGCAGCGCGCATTCAAGCCGTTACCTGAGCAGGCGTAACCCGTGGCGCTGCAGGTTCGGTTGCCGCCGCTTCCACAGCAGGGCTCGCCGGCACCACCGCACGACAGGCACATGGCGCCACCATCCGTGGCCGCGCACGCGACTCCGCTGGCCGTGCAGATGTTGGTGCCGCAGCATTGATCGCCTTCGCCGCCGCAAACACCGGCATCACTGACACAAGCACCAGACTGACACACGCCATTACCACCTGAACAGTTCGAACCCGAGGCAATACAGCGACGAGTGCCTCCGCCAGGCCCCGTCCCCGCCATACAGCAGCCGCCGGCATTGCAGGTGTTGTTCGCGCAGCAAGGCTCGTTGGGGTCACCGCATGTGCTCAGAGTGTCAGGACCCGCATCGGGCAGGAGGGTCGGAAGATCCGCAGGAACATCGGCCGATCCGTCAGGTGTGGGTCGATCGACACCGCCGTCGCGAATCGTACTGGCGGTCTTTCCTCCGGTGACCGTGCCACCGACAACCGTTCCGCCGGTCACAGCGCCGCCAGTGGCCGTGCCGCCAGCAACCGTACCTGCCGCGGGATTGGTTCCGCCGGTGGACACGGCTCCAGCGGTGCCGGTATTTCCCGCAGTGCCTGTGGTGCCGCCCGGCTTGGCGGTGGTTTCTGCCATCGAGCCGTCGGTCTTGACCGTCGTTCCGTCGCTGACGGAGCCGTCAGTGCGAACACCATCGGCCTTACCGTCCTTCGGATCGCCATCGACGGTGCCCATTCGCGCATCACCACCACCGCATCCCACCCAGCCGAACAACATCAGTCCCAGGGCATACACTGCAAAACGAGTTGGTCTTCGCATCTATCCCTCCCAAATGATTCAGCATGAATCTCGCCTGATTTAGTGGCGCGCCCAAGCTCTGGCCATCAATCAAGCACACACAGCGGGCATAGAGTAGCGCGGCAACAGCTTTCCGCCAATGCGTGCGTGAAGACGATCCGACGAGCACCTTTGGTGAGCAAATCGTGGCCTTTCCTCCAACTGGCGGTTCATTGCTCCGGCGGCTGCTGCAGGTCACTCGCGCTTTCGATCCCGCGCGACACCTCGCGAAGGATGCCCCTGCGCAGGTAGATCGGACGCACCGCTCGTCGCAGGGAGGGGAGACGCAGGGCGAAGATCCGGCGGCAATGAGGCAGAGCGCGCCGCCCAAGGCCAAGGTCAGGGGGGCGCCCCAAGATTGGCATCAGCACGGTGTAAGGCATGCCCACCAGGCTGACCAAAGCCAAAAGTAGGAGCACGGAGCGAATCGGAGCAAAAGTCGCTGCGTAGTGAAGGCCCTCACGTAGTTCGGCAAGCACCGCGCAGCGTTCACCAGCGACGAATTCATGGCGATGGCATTGCCAAGGTCCTCGCGGTTCTCGACCATCTGGACCACGAAGGAATGGCGCGCGGGCATGTCGAAGGCGTTGATCGCCCCCTGCACCAGGCTGAGCGCGATGATTTCGGGCATGGTGATCACGTCAGCCAACGTCAGCACCGCCAGGGTGATGAGGTGGCAGAGCCATGGTTATCACCATTACCGATAACCGGGCTGGCTGCGGAGGCCGAGCTGCCCGGAGTTCTGGCTCAGCTTTCCGCTCGCTCGCATTCGGATTAACCGCAGAGACCACAGCGGACACAGAGAAGGAGGGGAGATGGAGGATGCGGAATAGTCGGGAACCTTATGTCCTACTGGTGGTCGATCTCAGTGTGAAGCGCATCTTGTTGCTCGGGTGGCTGTCGATCGCCTGCATCTCCCAGGTACCGCCGGAACCAGAAGACGGAGATGGCAGGGCAATCGCCGATTCGGCAGCGCGGGCGGTTGGGCGAGCACCGGATCTGCGGGAGGCTTGCTTCTTTGCTCGCCCGCCTGGCCAGGAAGAGGTGCACGAGTTGGAGTTGAATCGCTTCTCGGTCGCGGTCACCACCGGGACGCACGCGATCCGCACTCAGCTGGACATCAAGGTCAGGAATCCAGGCCGCGAACAGCTGGAGGCGTTCATGCGCCTACCGATTCCACCGGGGGCCGCGGTGACCCGGGCTGTGCTCTACGTGGGCGAACGGGCTATGGAAGGCGTCTTCGTGGCCCGAGAACGCGCCAGCAACATCTACCAGTCCATCACCCAACGACGGCGGGATCCCGCACTCATCGCCTGGCACGGGCGCGAGTGGCTCGACGTCTCGGTCTTTCCCGTGGAGCCGGGCGCGCGAAGACGCATCCAGCTTGAATGGATCGAGCCCACCGCTCTGGCCGGACAGACCCTATGGTACCGCATCCCCCTGGTGGCCCACGCAGGCCGGATGGTGGGTTGGCCCGACACGGTCGTCGTCAACGGCAATCCCATCACGCGTCTCGGGCGCACCTGGCTCTCGCTGGGAGAAGCGACCACGCCCCCGGCGGCCAGCGCCCGCGTGCCCGGCGAACCTTTTTCCTATGTCTTCTCGCCCGCAAGTCCCTTGAGCGCGACACCGCCCAGTCTCGTCCTGCTGGCGGAGACATCTGCCGCTATGACCGGTCAGGATCGCGCACGCCAGCGCGAGGCCATCGCGATGCTCTTGTCGATCTTGCCATCGCAAGCCCGCGTCTCGCTTTTGTCCGCGGACTTCACGGTGCAGGTGCTGGCCCAGGCGCTGCGGCCTGGACAACTCGAAGTACCCTTGCGCCGTCTGGATGGCATCGTCTCGGCTGGCGCCATGGATCTCGAGCAGGCGCTCCAACGGGCCAGTGCGATCGCCGAGAAGCAGAATGGTGCCTCGATTGTCTTTGTCGGTCGTGGGGTCGACGCCTTTTCCGGCGACGGGACGTCGAACGTGGCGATCCGTTTGCGGGAGGCCCGCCAATCGTTGGTGGCTCTGGTGGGAAACGAGCACCCGACTGCGCTGGCTGACCTGGCGGCGGTGAGCGGAGGGTTCGCCTTGTCCTGGGCCGAAGCCCTCGCAACCCCTCGGCGCGTGCGTTGGGGACTGACCGCCCCGGCCGCCGCGCTCAACCTGTCCAGCCTGGAAAGATTCTTCCCGCTCGAAACGGTCACGGGCGAGACGCGCTGGCTGGCTCGCTTGATAGGCGAGTCTCTGCCCGATCTGGCCCCGGCGGATCTGCGCGAGCTCGAGGCACTCTGGACGCGAGCCCACGTGCCCGGAACCACCAGCCGGGATGCAAACGAGGGGGTGCAGCACAAGGTGGTCACCCCCCAAACCTCGCTCCTGGTTCTTGAGACCACGGCCGACTATGCGCGCTGGGGCCTGCCCGCGCCCGAGGAAGGCAAGAGCGGGGCCGATCCCATGTTGGGCGCGCAACCGCTTGAACAAGGCGGGCGCACATGGGCTCTCGGGCGCGATCCCGACCGCGGGCGCGGGGTCGGTCTCCTAGGCAATTCCATGGGAGGGGAGCCGCGGCTTCTCGGAATCAGCGCCTTCGGCTACCGGGCAAACGATGGTGGCGCGACCGCGAACCGCTTGAGCGCTGCAGAGGTCACTCCCGGTGTTTTCACCGCCGTCGGATCACTCGACAAGGAGATCATCCGCCGCATCGTCCGCCTTCACCTGAAAGAGCTGCGCTACTGCTACGAGCAGGAGCTGGCGCGGAATGCCGCGCTCCAAGGTCGCATCAAGCTTCAATTCACCATCGGGGCGAACGGACAGGTCTTCACCTCGGTCCTGCAAAGCTCGACCATGAACAACACACGCGTCGAGCACTGCGCGGTGAACACGGTGCGCGGCTGGGAATTTCCGCGACCTACCAAGCCCGAGACAGTCATGGTCCAGTATCCCTTCGATTTTGGCCGAGGAGCCCGCACGCGAGCCATGGCTCCGCTCCCTCAACCCACGCCCGAGCCCTTGGATCGCTGGCAACTCGCGCTAGCGGAGCTTCGCAAACCAGGTCAGCCCAAGGCCCATCTTGCCGTGGCAGCGCGACTCTTGGACGCACCCTTCGCGGACACGCCCGACTTCCTGGCCTGGTGGCTGCTCGACCAAAGACTACGTCGGGGCGAGAACTCCCCGCATGCTCGTTTCCTTATCGCCGAGCTCCTACACCAGGGCGGCCAAGAGCTCGATGCCATCCGCGTACTCTCGGAGGCAGCGGTCCGGGCTTGCAACGACGTCGAGGCCAAGCTGCTACGCTGGAACCACACCGACGAAGCCGAGCGCCTGCGCCAGCTGAGATTCCGGTAGGCGGATCCGGATGAACCACAGAGAACAGAGACGGAAGGGGAAGTGATGGGATTGGGTCTGTGGAGGAGATATGCATGGCTCGGAGTCGGCTTGCTTGTCGGTAGGCTGGCCAGTTCACGTGCTTCGGGCAGGGCTCGGGGCTGTCCCCTGCCTGTCTCTGTTCTTGCCGCCTGAACACGACATGCGTCGCCCCATCTCGACAGGGCTGCTTGAACTGCGACGCCAGTCGACCATCGGACAGCCTGCTCAAGGGATACCTCGCCCGGATCGAGCGGCGGTCTGGACGGCATGCAGGCACCGAGTTCCGGCGACCCTCAGAATTCTGAGTCGACCGCCCTCGGAAGGCCCGCTGATATCGGAAAGAATGCTTCGACACAGTCGAAGGATGCATGGCACGGCCTTTGCTGCTGCCAGGCAAGCGCGGAGGATTCGATGCGAAACACCACAGGTCTTCTGGTCGCCTTGGCCGTCGGCTGCATGTTCACTGCCACCTGCGCGGACCCCTCGACTTCTCCCTTTGGCGCGCCGAGCGAAGATGGTGGTGCCGAAGGCGGGAACAACGAAGATGGCGACACTGGTGGCATGGGAGCATGCCCGCCCTGTGCCGCGCCTCCAAGCGACTGCCCTTATGGACTCCTTCCAGGCGAGGGTCCCTGTGGCTGTGGCGCCTCGTGCTCCCCCGCGCCAGACGGGGAAGACGGTGCCGACTCTTCGTCAGGCGCCACGTATCCCGAAGGCTACCTCGCCTGGCAGATCAGCGGCGGGGCTATGGCTTCTGGTTCAGCCTGGGTCGTCAGCGCCGAAGGGTGGGCCAAGCGGTGGGACCCCGTCCCGTACTTTGGCTCCAACACGCCGCCACCCAACCCCGCCGCGACCCATGCCCTCACGAGAAGCCGAAGCGACGACCTGTTCCGACGGGTCCTCAATGTGAATTTCTCGTCCTTGCCCCACAAGCCCAATTCCGGCGCGGAATGCTATGTCCATTTCCACTTCCGCTCTTGCAGCGCATGTGACCCGATAGCACTCGCCTATAATGATGCTCGGCAAGTGGCGCCCGAATTGGATGACGTCTGGGAATGGTTCGACGCTGTCGTCGCCTCGACGGCGGCTCTCTCTCCGCGCAACTACTGTCGTTTTTGACAGCATGGCAACGCAATCCGGAGACGGCTGCCAAACCATTACCCGCCATCCGGTAGTTCGAATGAGGTGCTGCTCGCGAGCATCGAGCAACACCTCGTCGGCCACCTGGCACGCTCCTCGCCCGCCCGGTCTCCGGTGGCAGAGAGGCGCCGCATGCTTTCGTTGAGGCGCAAGCAAGGCTGAGGCGGCAGATCGTTTGGGCGTGGTCACACCGCCTATCGCGACCGGATCGCCGCGGGAAACAGTCGCGCACTCTGCCATTTCACGAGCGTGATGGCCGTGGCTGCCAGCGCCGCTCCCGCCACCGCGTCGATGGGATAGTGCCACCCGAGCGCGACGATGGCGAAGATCGTGAGGCTCGTAAAGCCGATCGACAGAATGAGCAGAGGCATGGACCTTCGAGCGTAGTAGAGCATGACGAACTCGTGGGTCATGTGAAGGCTGGGCATGCACGCAATGTACTCGTAGGACTGCAGAGGTCCGGGCGCTCCTGTTGCCATCGCCTTGGTGTTTGCCAGTAGCAGTCCGCGATAGTGGTTGGTCAGGAGCGGCAGTCGACGGAGATAGTCGAATGCGTGCGGGTCGAAATAGCCGGGTCCGAGGGCTGGATACAGATAGTAGGCGCAACCGCCAAGCGCGTAACAGATGACGAGCGCCGAGATGAACTCGGTTCTCTGCTGCGCACAGCGTGCCCCGATGAGAAACACGGAAACGAGCGTCATATGGTTGAAAAGTCTGTAGTAGACGAAGTCGGACAGAACCACGCTCCACGGATGGGCCGCCGCCCAGCTCGCGAGGACACGGTGCGGGTACACGCGGAAGATCGCGTGTTCGACCGCCAAGACGCCAGCATCGTGCGGAACCCGGAAGTAGAACAGGAGGGCTTTCACTACCGTGAAGGAGTAGCTGACCGTGGTGAAGATCGCGAGCACGTACGCGAGCTGCAGCGCGGAGCGAACCAAGGTAGTTCGGTCCGGCCATCGAATGCCGACGACGAGCGCGAGTCCGGCGATCGCGATGTGGTCGAGGTGGCTGTACTTGTCGTTCAGTGCAGCCAGCACCAGTGCCGGAATCCCGACCATTGAAGTGCGGACCAGCGACCGCTTGGTGGCGGTGCTGTCCACCTGACGCGTGAGTTCGGCCAAGCGCGAGCGAAGGTCGGCGGTTCGAAAACGGGAAGCTTCGCCCAACAGGAGAACGACGGCCGCTGAGACCGGGAAGTACGCACCGATAACGATATGCCAGAGGATGTTGAGCGGCTGCATCCACGTGTACTCACGCTCTGGGGCGAACCGCCAGTGCAGGACGGTGGCGACGAGCAGAAACGGAACCAGGACCGCCGCGACCAAACCCGTTTTCTCGTACACCTGGCTCGCCAGCTTGCGCAGACGGACCTGGAGCAGCTCATTCCGGTCGCGTGCGTTGACACCTGTCGACTCGATGGCTTGGCCAGGTTCCGAACTTGCAGTCACCGCCGGCATGGTACCAGAGCGCTGCCCGGCGTCGCCACTAGTCTTCGTCACGGTGCCCGCTTCTCCCTGCGTGGCGTGCTCGTCGATTTCGCCAGCAGCGCGACCATCATGATG
>CAZHUY010000053.1:6828-31714 GCA_964535465.1 uncultured Myxococcales bacterium | reverse complement strand
ACTTCGGTTGGAGCGCGGGGCCGCCCACACAGCACGATGCCTTTCCCTCGCCCGACCAGGTCCTGGGCGCGGTCGAGGAGGTGCTCGTCAAACAGCAGAACTCCCCACCGGCCTTCTTGACCTTTTCGGGGAACGGCGAGCCGACCTCACACCCGCAGTTCTTGCCCATCGTCGAGCGCGTGCGAGCCCTGCGCGATCGGCTGTGCCCGCGAACCAGGCTCGCGCTTCTCTCCAACAGCACACGCCTGGCCGATGCGGGCGTGCGCGCCGCCCTGGACTTGCTCGACCTGCGCATCATGAAGCTCGACGCGGGAACGGAGACCATGTTCCGTCGTTACAGCCGCCCCCTCGAACCTCTCGCCCTGGACGAAGTGGTTCGTCACCTGGTCGGCCTGCGTGCCATCACGCTGCAATCGCTCTTCACCGGCGGGGCTGGCGGCAACGCCGATCCCGAGCACGTGACTGCCTGGATCGAGAAGGTGGTGGCCATCCGTCCCGTCGATGTGCAACTCCACACGCTCGATCGTGACTGGCCCTCCAGCGAACTCGAGCCCGTCGAGCCCGCAACCTTGCACGCCATCGCCGCTCGCCTGCACCAGGCTGGCTGCCCCGCCTCGGTGTTCTTGCGCAGGTAACAGACAGCGTCGCGAGGTCTCCTGGTGGAGCTTGCGGTACACGAGGGCCAGGCATCGCCGACGCGCGGTCAGCCGCGAACGCCGATGGGCGACAGTTCCAAGGTCGGCGCCCGCACGATGCGGACGGTCTGCGCTCGCAGCACGGCCACCCAAGCACCGTCCGGGGAGATGGCGGAGGCGGGCAGCCAGGTCTCGCCCGCGCGGGCGCGACCGAAGATCTGACTCCCGTCGGGCGTGGCCAGGCAGAGCGCCTCACCCGATGGCGACCATCGGAGCGAGACGCTCGCCAGATCCTCGGGTATGGCAGCCGGCGGGAACGGGGCCTCGAGCGCTTCGAGCAATCCCGACTCCTCGTGGAACTCGAGCAGGTAAGACGGGCCCTGCCGGTTCAGCAGCGCCAACAGCCCCGGACGCGTCGGGTGCCACGCCACCCTCTCCGGGCAGGGCGGGACGACGTAATGAGCGAGGCCGTATGCCTCGCGGTTGACCCGGCTCATGGTCGCAAGCTCGGCGAGCCGCGCCTCGATGACGGTCTGGGATCCCACCTGGTTGCGCCGGCAAAGCTCGTAGGGGCCGAGAGCGTAGCGCCAGGACAGGCCCAGCCAAACCATGAGGTGCTGAATGCCAGCCTCGTGGTGGCGCTCGGACGCGTCGACCTCGCCGGCCAGGTAGAGCAGCCCTCCCAACATGACGTGGGCCAGACCAAAGGATCCGTCTTGCTCGTCGGCCGGAGGCGCGCAGGTCCGCAGCACGCCCTCGAGCAGCTCGCGCGCTTCGGCCGGACGCTCGTCAGTCAGGGCCAGGTGGGCCCGCAGCAGGCCGAGCCGTACGCGGGAGAAACGACGAAGCGCGCCAGGCGCGACGCCCGCCAATTCGGCGACGATGGCGTCGCACCCCTCCCGGTCCCCGGTCTCCTTGCGCATGCGGGCCAGCTCGACATCGACGTTGGCATCGCGCGGTGGCAAGGCGCTCTGCGCGGCCCGGTGTGCCGGCAGCACCTGTTCCAGCAGCTCGCGCGCGTGCATCCGGTTCCCAGTCAGCTCGCAACCGAGCGCGGCGTCGTGTCCAGCAAGCGCCGTTTCGGGATTCTCGGGCCCGACGTGGGTCCGCAAATGGAGGTAGGCGCGCTCGCGCAGCTCGGCCCCACGTTGCCAATCGCCGCGGGCTTCGGCGATGTCGGCCAAGCCCTTCAAACCATAGGCCTTGCGCATCGGTTCCGCCGAAATGTTCGCGTCGGCGATGACCAGCGCCTGCTCGTAGAGAGGAACGGCCGCGTCGTGTTGCCCAAGGAACTCGTGGGCGCAGGCCGTCAGCCGCAGGGCATAGTCCACCTCCAGGTGGTCGGGGCCCAGCGTGCGCATGAGGAGCGCGAGGCCCTCGCGGGCACAGTCGAGCGCGCGGGCCGGCGCGAGCCAACGGATGTTGCGGCTCATGGCCAGGAGCTGCGAGCCCACCGCCGGGTGGTCGCGACCACGCTCCGCCCGGACCGCGTCGACGGCGTCCTGGTAGCGGGCGATGGCTTCCTTCGGCCGTCTCATCTCCGCCAGCAATTGCGCCTGCTCGTCCATCACGCTCCACCTGGTGACCGGGTAGTCCGACGGTTTGTCCGCCAGCTCACCCAGGATCTCGGCCAGTATCGCCTCGGCTTCTTCGTAGCGTGGCCTCGACAGGGCCAGCAGCCGAGCCAGATTGAGCTTGCCCACGAGCAGGTTGGGGTGCTCCGGTACGCACTGGGCGGCGGCTTCGATCGATCGTCGGTAGTAGCTCTCGGCCTCCTCGCGGCACTGACAGTTCGCCAGCAGCAAGGCCGCGTTGTTGAACAGGGCACCACGTCCAACCGAGTCCAAGCGTGATGACGATTCGTCCACCATACGGCCCAGCCGTCGCTTGACCACATCGATTCCGGCCAGGCGACAGGCGCGGGCGAGCCCGAAGACATCCCGGTTCGCGAGGAGCTGGAACGCCTCGAAGGTCGTGAGCAGCTCGGCGAGCTTCTCCTTCTCGTCGGCCTCGATGAGATGCCTGACCGCCTCGGCGGTCAGCGAGCTCGCCTGGACCCGAGCGAGACGAGCGGCCAGATCCACGTGACCTTGGCGCAGCTCGCGTTCGGTGCAGCGAGCACGCAGCGCCTGCGCTGCCTCCGGGGTGGCGGGCAGAAAGAATCCCCCACGATGAACGATGGCGGGGCCCGCGGTCACCATCGTGATGTGCTCGAGGAAGTTGCCGCTCGGGACGCCACGGCGGCACACGGCCAGCATGGGCAGGAGCGGCCCGGGAAGGTGAAGCGTGTCGACCAGGCGACGGGACACCGTGGCGACGTCGTCCGCAGCCGCGGGCACATTACCGGTTGCGGCCGCATGGCTCGCGGCCAGCAGGAGGTGGGTGGGGTGCTGGCCGGCCTCCCAGTCGAGCAATGGCTCGAGCAGCCGGTCGGAGAGATCCCTGGCCGCGCGGCACCCGCGCACCACCTCGCGCCGGCGCTCGCGCGACAGCGGCGTCACCGGGTGAACCCGATATCCCCGTCTGGCCAGCGCGTTGGCCAGCGGCCCCTCGGAAAGGGCGACGACCAGCCTCATGCCCGCGGGCATGCACTCGGGAAAGAACGAGGCATCGAGGTCGTGGTGGTCGAGGGCGAAGTCGAGGCCATCGAGAACCAGGTAGAGCGAGCCGGCCGCAAGGTCGAAGCAGGGCAGGCCGGCGTCGTTCTTCCGGGTCTGTCGCGGTCTCACCTGAAACGTCAAGCCCTTGGCCTGCAGCACCCGGCGGCCCTCCTCGACCAGCGTGTCCAACAGGTTGGGCACGTGGCAGGCGCGCAGGTCCTCCTCCGCCGAGTGGTAGAGCACGGGCAGCTCGGCCGCGAGCAGGGCGGCGCGCACCGCCTCGATGAGCGTGCTCTTGCCTGCGCCGCGCGAGCCGGTCACGAGGACACAGGCGCCCTCCGTCTCCCGCAACAGCGAGACAATCTGTGCAACGTGCTCGGCATCGGCGCTCATGGTGCTCTCTCCGGGAAGCGGTGTGAGGTTCGCATTCTTCCTGGAGACGTTCAAAGAGTCGCAAAACTTAGTTTCCCAAGGGCCACGCGGGCCCGAGGGAACAGGCCGCGCCCACCATCGGCCTTCAAACGCCCTGCCGCGAGGCACCTTGGCCCTGGAAAACCGCCTCTGACCGGGCGCCCCGCGGCTTGGCCGCGCTTGCCGCAGGAATACAGTGACCACCATTCGTTTGACCACGCGGGAGGGCGTCGGCTATACCCCCGTAGATAGGCAACTGCCCCCCCGAGGACCACCGTTGAACATTGGCGTCGATCAGATCCAACAGGCGATCCTCTACCTGATCGCGTTCATCTTGTGCGTCTCCGTGCATGAGTTCGGCCACGCCTGGGTGGCGAACCGCCTGGGCGATCCCACGCCGCGTTCCCAGGGACGCCTGACCCTTTCGCCCCTGCACCACATCGATCCTATCGGGACACTCCTCATTCCTTTCATCTCGGCCATGAGCCCGGCCGCGCTGCCTTTCATGGCCTGGGGGCGACCCGTGCAGACCAACCCCATGGCTTACACGCGCCGCTTCTCGGTCAGCACCGGACGCATGCTGGTGTCCGTGGCCGGGCCCGCCATGAACGTGCTGATGGCGCTGCTGGTGTCGCTGGTGATCGTGGTGGGGTCGTACCTGGGACTCCCCGGGCGTGTCCAGGGCGCGCTCTTCCAATACCTGGTGACGCTGAACCTGGTGCTCCTGTGCTTCAACCTGCTGCCCATCCCGCCGCTCGACGGGGGCGCGGTGTTGGCCTGGATGCTCCCGCGTTCCATGCACGGGGTTGTCGATTTCCTTCAGCGCTACGGCGGTCTCCTTCTGCTGCTCTTGGTGTTGAGCCCCATGGCGGGGCTGCCTCTGCTGCAGATCGTCATGTACCCCATGGCCGTGTTGGTGCGCCTGTGGCACGGTGGTTTGGTTTGGGCGATTAACGTATGACCGACGACAACTCCCAACCCCCCAGGCCGTTTGTCTCCGACAAAGGGGCCGACATCGCACCCAGCCAGGCTTACCGCCTGACGCTGCCCGAATTCGAGGGGCCGCTCGACCTGCTGCTGCACCTGTGCCAGACGCACGAGCTGGACATCCTGAACATCCCCATCGCCTTCGTGGCCGAGAAGTACTGCGAGTACCTCGACATGATGGAGGGCATGGCGGTGGAGGTCGCGGCCGAGTACCTGGTCATGGCCGCGCACCTGGCCTATCTGAAATCGCGTGAGCTGGTGCCCACCCCCGAACCGCTGGAGGCCGCCGAGGGCGAAGAGGAAGAGGCCGTCGATCCCCGGCAAGAGCTGATCCGCCGGCTGCTCGAATACCAGAAGTACAAAGATGCGGCCGAGCGCCTGGGCAACCAGCCCATCGAGGGCCGCACCGTGTTCGTGCGCGGGGTGCCCGTCGAGGGTGGCGGCGACGCCGGTCTGGCCGAGCATTCGGTGTGGAAGCTCATCGAGCAGTGGGCCGGCATGCTGAGCAAGGCCGCGCCCAAGTTCACCCACGACGTGGTCATCGATCGCATCTCGATCAGTGACCGCATCAACCAGGTCATCGACAAGCTGGAGGGCGGCCCGGGCACGGTTCGCTTCGAGGACATCGTAGGCACCGACTTGCCCGAGGCCCAGCTGCGCCACAACGTGGTCGTCTCGCTGCTGGCGATCCTGGAGCTGGCGCGCCTGAAGGTGATCCGCGTGCTGCAGGATCTATCAAGCGGCGCGTTCATGATCACGAAGGTCGAAGGCGCATCCATGGATCAAGCCAGGAACATGCACCCGACCTCGGTTGTGGTAGACAGCTCGGCCAACCAGGGTGGAGAGCCGCATGGCGAAACGTAAGAATAAGGGCCGCGCCAAACCGGCAGCAGAGTCGCAAGCCAATGTCGCCGAGGCTGAGGTGCGTCCGGCGGAGCCCGAGTCCGCAGACGAGAACCCGCCGGCCCCGGCCGAGGCCACGGACGACGCACAAGCCGCCACGGATCAGGCGCAAGCGGAGGGGGCGAGCCAGAGCGCAGAGGTCGCGGACGCGCCCGCCAGCGAGGAGCCACGCGAGACCGCCGACGCCGGAGCCGAGTCCGTGCAGGACGCGCCCGAGACCACCGCGCAAGAAGCTGCCGCACCCGCCGAGGGCGAGACCGCCGAAGCCGCCACACCCGCCGAGGACGAGACCGCCGCGCAAGAAGCCACCGCACCCGCCCAGGACGAGACCGCCGAAGCCGCGCTCGGCGAGGAGGCGCCTGTCGCCGAGACCGCCAAAGATGGCGAACGAGCCACGACCACGCAGGAGTCCGCCAGTGAGGCGGACGGCGAGACCCCTGCCGAGGACGTATGGGCCGAGGATCGGGTGGCCGCGCCCGAGGGCGAGCCCGTCAGCGACGAACCCAGTGAGCAAGACTCAGCCGTGTGGGCCGAGTCAGCAGAGGGCGCCGAGGCCACCAACGGCGAAGGCGAGCCCGCCCCCACCGACGGGCAAGGCGACGAGGAGACCCCGGCGATCCTGGACTCCTGTCAGATGGAGTCGATCATCGAAGGTCTGCTCTTCGCTTCCGATCGCGTGCTCGGCCTCGCCGATCTCAAACGCCTGCTGGACGAGCGCGACGGCAAGAAGATCACCGCCGCCCTCGAGTCGCTGAGCGAGCGGCGCAAGGGCACGGGCATCGAGGTCGTGCACCTGTCCAACGGCTGGCACCTGCGCACCAACTCCGAGCACGCGCGCTGGGTCTCCAAACTGCTGGCCGGCAAACCCATGCGCCTGTCGCGCGCCATGATGGAGACCCTGGCCATCGTGGCCTACCGCCAGCCGGTGACCCGCCCGGAGATCGACGAGATCCGTGGCGTGGATTGCGGGCCGGTGCTCAAGACCCTGCTCGACCGCGGCCTGATCCGCATCATCGGTAAGAAGGAGGACGTGGGCCGGCCCTTGCTTTACGGGACCACGCCCGAGTTCCTGCGCGTCTTCAACCTGCGCGAGCTGACCGAGCTGCCCACGCTGCGCGAGTATGCCGAACTGAACTCGGAGCAGCAGGCCATGGTCAACGCCAAGCACGGCCCGGCGCCCGAGGGGACGGCCAACCCGGAAGCAACCGGCGAGGCCTCCACAGCTCCCGCCGTCGACGTCACCGGGCCCGGTCCCAACCTCAAGTTCGTCCCGCGCGGCGAGCTGCCCGACGAGCCCGAGGACAACGATCCCTTGCTCGACGAGCTGGAAAGCGCGACCAAGGACGCGTCCAAGATCCTGGGCGCGGCCAGCGAGCCTCCGCCCGACGCACCGGCCGAGGAACCGGCCACCGCCGAGGCGAATGCCCCGACGCCGGCCGAGCCGACCAACGAATCGTAAAGGCGAGACATGGTGAGACTTCAGAAACTGTTGGCCCAGGCCGGCGTGGCGTCCCGTCGTGGGGCCGAGGAGCTGATCGCCGCGGGCGGCGTATCGGTCAACGGCAAGGTGGTCACCACCTTGGGCGTGCAGGTCGACGAACGGCGCGACCGGGTCGAGGTGCGCGGCCGTCGCGTGATGGCCGAGGATCCCCTGTATCGGATCCTGCTCAAGCCCCGTCAGTGCCTGGCCAGCCTGTCACGGCCCAGCGCCGACAAAGCCGCGAGCCCCGAGGGCCCCCGTCCCACGTTGGCCCGCTACGTGAGCGATCGCGAGCTGGGCTGGCAAGTGGTGGCGCCCTTGGATTTTCTCTCCGAAGGCGTGATCCTGCTGACCACCGACGGTGCCATGGCCGAGCGCATGTCGCGCGGTGGCGGGAGCGTGCCCATGACGTACCACCTGAAATTCCAGGGCGCCCTGGGCGAATCCGAGATGTCACGCTTGCGCAAGGGCTGGTCTTTCAACGGCCGCCCCGTGCGGCCCAGCAAGGTCGAAGCCCTGGCCACCACCGGCAAGAACACCTGGATCGAGATGATCGTTCCTGAAAGCCGGCCGCGCGCCCTCAAGGCCGCGGGCGAGGCGATTCGCCATCAGCTCCTCAAGATCTCGCGCGTCCGTCTGGGCGAGATGTCCTTCGAGGGTCTCAGGATGGGCGGCTGGCGCGACCTGACCAAAGGCGAGATAAACGCCCTACGCTCGGCCGTGGCCAGCAAACGCTAAGCGAGCTTGCCTTGCGCGAGAGCCCGCGGCCCTAATTGGCCATTCTCTTGCCGCTCGGCTGCTGTGTCCCGAAGGTGACTTCCCAGTTCTTTCGGTAACGCTCGGACGCGACCTGGGCGGGACCTTGTGTGTCACGCATGGCTTTCTCGGCGGGGTGAATGACCTCGACGTCGCACAGGTTCGGCATTCCGGCCCGCGGATGCATGCGCACCAACTCTTGACCACTCAGCGACTGGCCTTCACCCAACGGCCGCACCTCCCCCGCCTGTAGCTGGCCATTTCGCGCCCGCACGAAACGCGCACCCTTCTCGTCGTCCGTCGGCGCGTAGAGCAACGCCACGTCTTGCGCGGTTTTTTTCGCGGACTTGCTCACATGTCTATGGTGGCCCGACCGCGGCGTTTGCGCAACCAAGCCCTGGGGTCCCAATCCCGCGACAGGGTGACGAGAGAGCCAGGCTCGCTGAGGGAGAGGCTGGAGCTGCGCACCCCAGCCACCATCGTCCGGTGGAACCGTCCGGTGGCGGCGGTCCCGTGGCGCCGAGCCGTCGCTGGCGACGCCAACCGGCGCTCGTGGTGGTGAGTCTCGGTTTGACGCCGGGTTGGCACGTGGATCGCATGGGGGGACTGGCAGCTCGACAGATTCTTCACGTGTTCAGGGGGGAAGGAACAGAGACCATGCGAACCATCCAGTCAACTAGCAGGAATTCGATCTCCAACGAGTTGTCCAATCTGCAATCGCGAGAGCGCCTGGTGCACGTTGCGCTTTCGATTCTGCGTGACGGGGTAGAGGCCGAGGATGCCGCTCACGACGCCGTCGAACAGGCGCTTCGGGGCTCGGAATCGTTTCGCGCCAAATCGCTGGTCAGCACCTGGCTGCACCGGGTGGTGGTCAACGCGGCCCTGATGCGCGCGCGCCGCCGCCGGAGGGCTTCGGAGCGAATCGCAGCCAGCGATCAGTCGGCTCAAGGAGATCGTCCCGACATGGTGTCGCTCTTGGCGGATCCGCATCCCACGCCCGAGGCGCGGCTGCAGGACCAAGAAGAACGCTTCCGCCTGCACGCGGCCGTTGCCGAGTTGCCTCGGCCCTATCGCGACGTGGTTCAGCTCTGCGTGTTCGAGGAGTTGGCCCTGTCCGATGCGGCCCGCTCGCTCGGCATCACGAATCAGGCAGCACGTACGCGCATGTGTCGGGCTCGGGCCCAGCTTCGCGAGCGGCTGGCCGCATAGACACGCGCCTTGCCAGCACGTGCGGGCGTTGGCCACGAGGAGTGGTCAACGCCCTTTTCGCGTCCCGCGCAAGCTAGCTTGGTGTTTCAGCACAAAAAAAGAGGGCCCTCTCGTCCGGCTGGGCCAACCAAGACGAGATCCCCTCCCTAACAACCGACATGGCGACGGAGCGGACTACGCGGCAAGACCGCACTCGATGACGCCCCCCCCAATACCAGACGAAGAACGCGCCCCATCGCCATGCTGAGGCCTGGTGCCTCATCCCTCAATCAGCGCTTACCCTCTACGCCACCAACGCCGCCCATCCTGACCTCCGGCCTGTCCAACCAACCCCCACACCAACCCAGGCCCCCTGCACCCAGCGCCTTCCCCCTCCCGCTTCCCAATGCATCCGCCTGTAATACAAGCTGCGTGCCAGTCGCAGGTCAGGGGAGCCATCGGAATTGACCTGGCGAATTCGAGGCCACGTTACGAAACAGTAACTTTCTTCGCTCCTGCGGCACGAAACGGAAACACCCTGACGCGAGACGTCCGCAACTTACCGGACTGCTTGGACATCTCAGGTCATGAAAGCTGGGATTAGCTCCCACTCGAAACTCAACAAACAGCTTGCTTACGGACCTACATCAAACCGACCATAGCCATTCGGCTGGCTGATTCAGGACTGCGTAAAAATGCTCGACATTCTACTGGTGGACGACGAAGTGGACATTCGTTTGCCACTTGGCGAGGCCTTGCGGGAGTTGGGTCACCGCGTTTCTCTCGCTGCGGATGGCGACGAGGCCATGCAGTGCCTCGACCGTCAGGTCTTCAACCTGGTCATGAGCGACATCCGGCTGCCAAAGGTGGACGGGTTCACCATCCTGCGCCGGTTACGCGACGAGCAACCAGAGACGCATGTGGTCCTGATGACCGCGTTCGGCACCATCCAAGAGGCGGTGCTGGCGGTGAAGGAAACCGCCATCGACTACGTCACCAAGCCGTTCGAGTTGCCCGAGGTCCTGAGCATCGTCAGCCGCATCGACGAGCGCTGGAAGCTCCTACGCGATCTGGCCGCGGCCCGGGAAGAACTGGCCAACCACAAGATCGGCGAAATGATCGAAGGCCGCTCCCCGGCCATCGTGCACCTGCGCGAGCAGGTCACCGCCATCGCCACCAGCTCGGCCGCGGTGCTGCTGACCGGCGAGAGCGGCACCGGCAAGGAGATGGCCGCGCGCATGATCCACGCGGTGAGCGACCGGCGGGACGCGCCGTTCGTCGCGGTCAACTGCGCCGCGGTGCCGGCCACCCTGATCGAGGCCGAGCTGTTCGGGCACGAGCGCGGCGCCTTCACCGGGGCGGTCAAACGTCGGGATGGCCGCTTCAAGGCCGCCGACGGCGGGACGCTGTTCCTCGACGAGATCGGGGAGATGCCGCTCGACGTGCAGGCCAAGCTGCTGCGGGTTCTGCAAGAGAGCTCGTTCGAGCCCATCGGAACCAACACGTCGATCAAGGTCGACGTGCGCTTGGTCTCGGCCAGCAACCGCGACCTCAAGAGCAGCGCGGCCGACGGCGCCTTCCGTCAGGATCTCTATTACCGGATCAAGGTCTTCGAGTTGCGCCTGCCACCCTTGCGCGAGCGACTGACCGATCTTCCCATCCTGGTCGAGCAGTTCCTGCGTGAGTTCGCGCCGCCCGGAACCACACCGCCCAGCATCGCGCCCGCGGCCTGGGCAGCCCTGCAGGCCTACGGCTATCCCGGCAACGTGCGCGAGCTGAAGCACGCCATCCAACACGCCAGCATCCTGTCGCGCGGCGAGGAGATCCAGACCCACCACCTGCCCGGGGAATTCCGCGGCTCCGCGCGGGGCGCGGCGAGCGAGCGCGTCGAACCCTTGGCCTTCGTCATGGCCCAGTTCGAAAAGGACTACATCGAACGCACCCTGCTGATGGCGAGCGGCGAGCGTCGCAAGGCCGCCGAGATGCTGGGCATCTCCCGCAAGAATCTGTGGGAAAAGATGGTCAAGTACGGCCTGCACTAGCCTGACCGGGCATTGCGCGGGCAATCGGGTTATCCTGCTGGCCATATCGATGTCCGACCCCGAACCCAGCCTGCCCAGGGCCACGCCCTCCTCATCGCACGTACCCGAATCCTATCCCCGGGATACACGTTACGGCAACGAGGCGATCGCCCCCTATTTCTTCCTCATCATCTTCTCCACCGTATTGTTCGCGGTGGGGTACCTGCTGCTGCCCTTCATCGGGGACATGGTGATCGCGCTGCTGGCGGTGGTGCTGCTCTCCAAATCCTACGAGAAGCTGCGCGACCGCTTGGGCAACCGCCCGGTCCTGGCTTCGGTGCTGACCGTTCTGGCGCTGGTCATCGTGGGGTCGGTGCCGATTGTCCTGGTGTCCTCGGCCTTGCTCTCCGACATTCGATCGGCCGCGGCGACTTGGGGGGGGCCCGACGCCTACGCCGGCCTGAACGATTGGACCAGCGAAAACGGCCGCGTGGTGCGCGCGCTCAACGGGTTGGCTCACAAGATCGGGCTGCCGATCTCCGCCGAGGCCATCCAGGACGCTGTGGTCAGCACGGCTCGTGATGTGAGCCAGGGCCTATACAAGCGGGCCAACGCCTTCTTCTCCGGTGTGGTGCAATTGGCGTTGCACAGCCTCATCACGGTCTTTTCGATCTTCTATCTGCTCATCAACGGGCCCAAGCTGCGCGCCTTCATGTTCCGCCTGTCGCCCTTGCCCGACGACGAGGATCAGCTCTTCATCACCAAGCTGGGCGAGGTGGGCCGAGCCATCCTCATCGGCAACGGCATCGGCAGCTCGCTGCAAGGCCTGGTGGCCGGAGTGGCCTGGGCCTTTGTGGGCCTGCCCTCGCCGGTGTTGTGGGGCTTGGTCATGGCGGTCGCGGCCTCCTTGCCCCTGGTGGGCGTGGCCTTCGTGGTGCTGCCCGCCACCGCGTATCTGTGGATCGTGGGCCGGCACGTGACCGCCGTGATTTTCTGCGTGTTCTGCATGGGCCAGTCGTTCCTGTTCGAGTACGGGTTGAAGCCGCGTCTGATGGGCGGGTCCATGCGCATGAACAGCCTGCTGGTGTTCGTTAGCCTGTTGGGCGGCATCCTGGGCTTCGGCGCGCCCGGCATCCTGTACGGGCCGCTCATCATGACCCTGTTCCTGGCTCTGGCGCAGCTTTACGAAACCCGTTACCAGCAGCGCATCGCCCGCCGTTTGGCCTACTCGGGCTCGATAGCCGTCCAGAACGACGACGCGCATTCTACCCGGTAAATATTGACCGGACATTTTACCCCGGGTACAATGGGCCGCATGGAAAATGCCTATGTGGTCTTTGCCGGCAGCCGTCAAGTGGCCTCGGGAACCCTGCGCGAGGTCCTGCCGGTTCTGAAGCAACGCTTCGATCGCGACCGATCCGACATGGCGCTGGTCTTCCAGGTGGACAGCGGTCGCCAGGTGGACTTCGACCTGCGCGGAACCCTGGACGAGGTGCTGGCGCGCGCGATCCCGGAGATTTCGAAGGGTCCGGGCCGTCCGCGCCTGGGCGTGGTCAGCCGCGAGGTCTCGCTGCTACCTCAACACTGGGACTGGCTGGAGGCTCAACCCAGCGGAGCCTCGGCGGCCCTGCGTCGCCTGGTGGACCACGCCGTCAAGAACCAGCCTGGCAAGGAGCGCGCCCGCCGCATCCGCGAAGCCGTGAGCCGCTTCATCACCAGCATGGCCGGAGACCGCCCCAACTACGAGGAGGCCACCCGCGCCCTCTTCGCCGGCGACGGCGCCCGCTTCGCGGACCTGATCGACCGCTGGCCCAAAGACATCCGCGACCTGGCGCTGCGCCGAGAGCAAGAGGCCGCGAGTGCGGAGAAGGCGGGCTGAGGACCGATCGGGTGTGAGGGTCAGCGTCGTTTGCGTTTGCGCGAATGGCGGCGGGGCGTCTCGGGTGATGCCGGTCCCGCGGCCGTGGCCAGAGCGGGAGCCGCGACGACCTCGGCCGCCTCGCCCGACGGGGCCACGACGGCTGCGGGCGCCTCGGCCTTCTTGCGCAGCAACAACAAATCGCGCGCGGTCAGCACGAACACGATCAGGGTGGCCAGCGACATCCAGGTGTACTGCTCGTCCAGGCCATTGGGCATGCTGAAGTTGGTGACGAAGGTGCTCTGCCGCAACGACGCCGGCATCAGCGCCTGCAGCCATTGCGGCATCTTGTTGATGGGCGCCCAGCCGATGAACTGCGTGAACGCGGTCAACCACATCAACCACTCGCCGGCGCGCGGGACCACGGCATAGAGCAGCGCCGGAATTATCAAGAAGGCGTAGTAGTAGCAGGTCAGCTCCGATCCGAAGGCGATTAAAGTCGAGGACAGGGCCACCATCACCCACGGTTCGGCCCCACGGATGGCCAGCCCGATCAGCACCAGGTAGCAGAGGACCAGCGAGACGTAGAGGGGCGCGGCCTCGTGGAAGGCCTTGGTGCGCGCCTCTTTCCAGCGCAGCCACGGATCCACCATGGCGGGCGTGTTCATGCGGTTGGCGGCCTCGGCCGGACGGAAGTTGAGCACCGTGCGCAGGCCCATGTAGTTGGTGAGAGGGGTCTCCGAATGCTTGACGGTGTTGCGAATGAACTGCGGATAGATGCTGGGCCCGCCCGAGGTGACGAAGCTGAGCGAGGTCAACGCCACGAAGGCCAACGCCCCGCCCTGGAATAGGCGCAGGAAGCGCCGTTCCCACTGGCGCGTCTTCCAGTAGTGCAAGCCCAGCGCGATGAGGGGCGCCACGAACAGGAAGCCGGGGAAGATGCGGAGCAGGGTCGCGTACATGATGGCCGCGCCCGCCCAGAAGGGTTTGTTCTTTTTCACCAAGCACAGGCCGAGGCCCATCCAGAACAGCCAGTCCCAGCGCAGGAACGACCCCCCTATCCAGTACCAACGCGACGGGAAGTTGGTGGCGAACACGATGAGCGCCACCGACACAGCCCGCCAGCCAAAGGCCCACCACATGAAGCCCACCATGGTGAAGATCAGCACCACGTCGATGGCATCGAGCAACAGGATGGTCGTGCGACTGGCGGGCGCGAGGTTGGACAGCACCGTGCCCATGATGTTCCACACCGGCGTGCCGTTGAACCCGTGGTCGGTCTGGGCGTCGTCCCAACGCCGTGGCCCCTCCAGCGAGCGGAAGTAGCGCAGATCGTGCTTGAAGGAGTCCCAGCGCGCCGGGGTGAAGTGTTGCTTGCACTTCTCGGGGTGGGCCAGGATGTCTTCCGTGGTCTGCACGATGTTGGTGCGCAGGTTCATCATCTTGCGCAGCTCGACCCGGCGGCGCAGGTTGGGCTCTTCCGAGTCGGCGGTGGCCACGCACTCGTAGATGCGATCGTAGTGCAGCTCTTTGAAGTACTTCGAGCCGATGTAGTAGTGGAAGGTGTCCCAGCCGTGCACGAAGTTGTTGAAGTGCCAGAAGCCGAAGTTGAAGAAGGTGGCCAGGGCCAGCGCGCCGGTGATGCCGATGGCCCAGTTGCGCGCGCGCAGCTTGTAATCGGCCCGACCCAGGCGAGCCAGGCGGCGCTCCCACCACAGGAAGATCGCGCCCAGCATGGCCAGGATCATCTCCCAGCGCGCGCTGGTGTCGTTGTTCCAGAAATCCCAGAAACCCTTGGGCGCGGTAGCGGCAGGCGCGTCCAAAACTTTCATCTGCGGCGGGAAGGGCGTGGGCATCTGGCAGAAAGCCGCGACCTCCGAGACGGAGTAGAAGCTGTCGCCCTTGCCCTCACCCACCCTGACAAAGCGCGCGGGCATGCCGGCGCCCAGCTCCAAGGTGCGGTTGCGCAAACCGTGCCCGGTGGCCGGGTCGATCTGGCCCATCAACTTGTAGTCCTTGCCGTCGACCGATCCCCAGACGTCGTAGGTGTCGTTGGCGTCGGCCTGGATGGACAGGGCGCGCACGTTGATGACCTGGCCCAAATCCCAGGTGACGGTCGAAGCGCCGGTTTCCAGGATGGCGGCCAGGGGCGCGTCCCACACCGCCCCCTCTTGCGCCAGGGTCTCGTCGGTCATCAACTTGAGATCGTTGCGGATCTCTTGCCAGGCGTAGGGCAACTTGCCGGCCAGCAGGTTGCCCGCCGGGCAGGCCGGCTCGCCAGAAGCGTTGTCCTGGGCCATGACCGAGGACGGGGCGAACAACACCAGGGCCAAGAGCCCTGAGAACGCGATGCGTGACATGCGCCAGAGTCTAGCCTGGCCGGTGATTCGGCGTAACCCCGTTCAAGAGTTTTGCGGGGCTTGGCCGCGGGCGTCTGCGACCTCGGTCACTCGAAACCTGCGCTCGGTCGCCAAGGTGGCAGAATGGCGACGCCCATGGCCGGACGCTCCTTATTCCATCACGGCACCGACGCCGGTGCGGCGGGAGCGTCCACGTGAGTCCGCGATCGCTGCTGCTCGACTGGCGCGTGACCCTGGGCGCCCATTTCAGCCGCACCACGCTGATTCTTCTGTGCGTGCTGGCGGTCTTGGCGGTGGCGGCCTCGGCGCTCTCGTTGTGGCGGCAACCACGACGACGCTTCAGCCTGGCGCTGTTCCTGCTTCGCCTCGGCGCGGTGACGGCCTGCTTGCTGGTGGCCCTGCAGCCCAGCGTCGAGCTGGGGCACGTGAGCCTTCTGCCCAATCACGTGGCCGTGTTGGTGGACGTCTCGCGTTCCATGAGCGTGGCTCCGCCGGATCGCGGTCCGTCGCGCGCCGAGCGGGCAGCGCGCCTGGTAGCCGACGCGAAACCCCTGTTCGCCGAGTGGGAGCGCGCCGGTCACCGCGTGGAGCTCTTCACCTTTGGCCAGGCCTTGGCCACCGCCACGCCCGAGTCCCTGCGCATGCCCCCGCAGGCCGAGACCACGCGCGTGGGCGAGGCCCTGTCGGAATTGCACGGACGCTTCGCGGGCCGAGACCTGGGCGGCGTGATCGTGATCTCCGACGGGATCGACACGGGACGCATCGGCCGCGGGCCCTTGGACGGTGAGACCCGGCGCATGCTGGAAGCGCTGGAGGCGCCGGTGCACACGGTGCTGGTGGGCGAGTCCGAGCTGCGCGACCTGTCGCTGGCCGCCGTGCTGACCGATGACTTCGCTTTCGTGCGCACGCCCATCAAGCTGGAGGCGATCCTGCACCACCAGGGCTACGGAAGTCGTCAGGTCGAAGTGACGCTGCTGCGCGAGGGGCGCGTGCTGGATTCCAAGTTCGTGACGCTGGACGGGTCGGCGGGGCAATCCAGGGTCAGCTTCGACCACACGCCGACCGAACCGGGCAATTTCGTCTTCGAGGTGAAGACGCCGGTGCTGCTGGGCGAGGCGCTGGAGAGCAACAACAGCCAGGTCTTCACCATCAAGGTGATCCGCGATCGCGTGCGCGTGCTGCACGTGTGCGGCCGACCGTCGTGGGACGAGCGCTTCTTGCGCTCGATCTTGCGGCTCAATCCCAACGTGGACCTGGTGTCCTTCTTCATCCTGCGCACCGATTCCGACGAGATCCCTCTCGGCCCGGGCGAGATGTCGCTCATCCCCTTCCCCTATCAGGAGATCTTCGACGAGCAGCTCCGCTCGTTCGACCTGCTGATCTTCCACAACTTCAACTACAAGCCCTACTGGGTCGAGCCCTACCTACCGGGCGTGCGCGCCTACGTCCAGGCGGGTGGGGCGCTGGCCATGATCGGCGGCGACCTGTCCTTTGCCAGCGGCCAGTACGGCGAGAGTGCGCTGCGCGATGTCCTGCCGGTGGACCTGAACGGCATCCCCGCCGAGGGGGCGCGCTCGTTCTCCACCGACAACTTCAAGCCGCGCCTGACTCCGGCGGGGCGCAGCCACCCGGTCACCGCCTTGAGCCTGGATCCCAAAGCCAACGAGGCGCGCTGGACGGGCCTGCCTCATCTGCAGGGGATCAACAAGGTCGCGCGGCTGCACCCGGGGGCGACCGCGCTTCTGGTCCATCCCAGCCACACCTCGACAGACGGCAAGCCGGCGCCCGTGGTGGCGGTCAACGAGGTGGGCAAGGGCCGCACCCTGGCCCTGCTGACCGACAGCGCCTGGAATTGGGGATTCGCGGCTGGAGGAAGTGGCGAGGAACGTAGGGCTTCGCCAGAGAAGCTGGCAGGTGACGACGGACGCGCTTTGCAGCGATTCTGGGACGGCGCCATTCGCTGGCTGGTGCGAGATCCGGCGTTGACCCTGCTGCATGTCGGACTCGATCGCAATGAATACCGGCGCGGGCAAACCGTGGCGGTGCGCGTGCGCGCCTTGCACGCCGACTACACGCCAGCCGCTCGGGTCGAGGTCACCTTGGACCTGCTGGTGGCGGAAGAGAAGAGCGAGACTGGCCAGCCGGTGCGCAGCCTGTCCCTCACCACGGGCGAGGACGGCGAGGCCAACAGCGAGCTGGCGGGGTTGTCTCCCGGGGCGTTTCGTCTGCGTGCGCGCGCCACGGTGGACGGCCGTCCGTTGGAGGAGCAGGCGACCTTCGTGCTACGCCCCGAGGGGCGCGAGCTGGACGACGTGGTCAGCCGGGATCAGGTGCTGCGCGAAATCGCCGCCGCCACCCAAGGAGGCTTCAGCAACGGCAGCCTGTCCAAGCCCAACCTTCGTCCCGCGCGCCAGGTGCGGGTGGGCAGCGTGCGCACCGTGGCCATCTGGGCCCACCCCCTCATGTTGTTGGTCGCCGTCGCCTTGCTGGCCGCCGAATGGACGCTGCGACGGCGAGCGGGGCATAGCTAGTCTATCTAGGGCAACGCCAGCAGGGTCAGGTTGCACCCCCTAGCCATGGTGATAACCTGACCTATCCGATGAGATCGAGCTCGCTCCACCCGATGTTCTTCATCGCCGTGGCTACCATGGTGGCCGCGGTCGGGGGGGGGAGCATTCTCGCCAAAGAGGGAGAGCCCTTTCGGCCATCCGGCCCGGGCTTCGCGGCGCCCGGCCAGATGGCTCGCCCGGGTCGCATCTTCGAGGATCTGAACGGCACCTTTGCGACGACCTCTCTCCCCGTCCTCGGCCTTCCCGAGGCCGTGGTTTTGCCATCGCCCCTCGCGCAGTTCGTCCGGATCGAATTGCAGGCTCGAGGGTTGGCTGACCCGCGCATGGTCAGCGCCGAGCCGACCAACCGCGGACCTCCGTACGCCTGATTCCCTATCCCAAGGCGCCTCATGGGCGCCGTTGTCTACGTACCCAGAGCTTCGAATGGAATGTCTGCGCGACCCGCGCGGCCAGGGGCCTGCCAGTCGCCTACTGAAGGGAGTTCGCCATGAGTTCGATTGTTGTCACTCAATTCGATTTCGACCGCTTGGAGAAGCTCGTGCACCGCTTGCGCACTCGGGACCAGCAACCCCGGCTCGCCGATGCCCTCGAGGACGAGATCGAGAATGCCGAGATCGTGGAACCGCAAAACATGCCCTCTAATGTCGTGACCATGAACTCCGAGGCCCTGGTGCGCGATCTCGCCACGGACGTCGTGGAGCGGATTCGCGTGGTGTTTCCCGGGGCCGCGGCCCCGGACAAGGGTGCCGTCTCGGTGCTGGCCCCCTTGGGCCTGGCCTTGCTCGGAACCCGGACCGGCGACGAGGTGAAATGGGATGTGCCTGGCGGCGCCCATCGCCGGCTGCGCGTCGAGAGTGTCACCTACCAGCCAGAGGCCGCTGGACGATTCGACCTGTAGCGGGCGAGCGCACAGAAACCCCAGCCCCTCGCTCGGCTATCCGCCCACGCCCTGGCGCCGCAGGAAATCCACGTAGTACTCGGAGGGCTGGCGTTCGAGAAGCTCGCCGCGCTCGATGGCGTCCTCGCACAATTTGCGCAGCTCGCCCACCCGACGCGACGGCGGAATGTTGAAGGCCTCCATGATGGCGTTGCCCACGCCGGGTGGCAGGGGCGGCACCTGCGCGTCCAGCTCGCGAATCGCAACGATCCTTTGCAGAAGAGCCTCGATGTTGCGGGCCGCCTCCTGCCGCCGCCCGGGCCGCGCCGAGGTGACGTCCGCGCGCGACAGCTCGACGAGTTCGGGCAGGGCCTCGCCCATCTCGTGATCCAGCCTGCGCACGGCCGCGTCGGTCCATTCGGGCTCGTAGGCGTTGGCGCGCAGGTGGTTGAAGATGAGAAAGCGGATGCGCGAGCGTTCCGGTCGGGCGAAGCCCAGGCGGCGCGAGATCCCGTCGAACATGCGCGCCCCCACCTCGGCATGGCGGTGAAAGGTCACTTTTCCATCGGGCATCATGACCCGGGTGGTGACCTTGCCGATGTCGTGCAGCAGGGCCGCCCAGCGCACGAGGGGCAACGCGGGCGATTGCATGACCACCTGCTTGGTGTGCTCCCATACGTCCTTGTGTCGCCGCCCCGCCTCTTGCGAGAGGTTCACCGTGGCGTCCAGCTCAGGCAACACCTCGCGCAGGATCCCGCTGTCGTGCAACCACTGCAGCCCCTCGTCGGCGTGCGGCGCCAGGATCAGGGTCTCCAGTTTTTGGCGAAGCTGCGGCCCAGGCAAAGAAGCCACATCCTTGGCCACCGTGGCCGCGGCCGCCGTGATCTCCGCGGGCACGCGGCCGCCGCTGTCGGCCAGACGGCAAGCCACATCGAAGACCGCAGCCGGCCCCGTACCCTCCGGCGCGCCTTCAGAACTTCGCATCCTGAACCCGACAATCGCGCGTGCGGAGTCTGCCGGCTTTGCCGGCAGCGAAGCGTCGCGGGAGGGTTTGGCAACCCTCCCAGGGTTCCCATCGACAATCGCGCGTGCGGAGTCTGCCGGCTTTGCCGGCAGCGAAGCGTCGCGGGAGGGTTTGGCAACCCTCCCAGGGTTCCCATCGACAATGGTAACTAGCCCGCCGACCTTCCATGAATCTGAGCCCAGACAGTTTGCGCATGCCTGATCGTGTTTCGATCCTCGCGAACCCCGCGGGCTAGTGCGGGTTGATCTTCTTCTTGTCCTGATCCCACTTGCGCTGCAGGTGATCCAAGATGGGCTGCGCCTGCTTCAGCCGACCTTCCAGGCTCTTCTCGCTGATGGGGTAGTTGGTGCCGAACTTCATCCCCTCGTCGTACAGCATGGTGCCGACTTCGTCGTCATCCACGAACATCGGGATCTTCTTACGCGCGTACACGGCCTTGTGCAGGACCGGCCAGCGACTGTCCAACCAGGCCACCAGGTCCTGCCCGCACACGCGGGCCAGCAGATCCAGCTCCTGGTTGAGGCGGCTGACGTCCTCGGCGAAACGATCGCCAAAGGCGGGCGCGCCCTCACCGCCGGTGGCCAGGATCCTGCACAAGCCCAGGCGGAGAACCAGCACGTCCTCGCTGTGGCGGATGTAGGGCTCGACGTTTCCGTCGCGAGGGGCGATGATCGAGACCACGGCCGCCGCCGCGGTCTCGCGCGCCTCGCGATCCAGATCGGGGTCGGCTACCGCTTCCAGCAGGATCTTCAGATCGAAGGGAAGCGAAACCAAGCCCCGCGCAAGCGTATCCAGGAAACTGCGCTCGAGGTCCTTGTCCATGGTCGTTACGGGGCGGGGGTCAGTGTTTGGTTGGGTGAAGGGCAGGCCGTCCGACCTAGCCGATAGTGGAGCGCATACTACCGAAAATCTCGCCGAATGACAGGGGTGTGATGGAGTCGAGCCCTAGCCGCATGATGTCGTGGTCTTCGACGGTGCGACAAATCTGCGCAGATCCGCGTGCGGGCGCTTGCCTCCACCGGCGGCTTGACCGACTCTAGGGGACATGAAAATTGCCCTACGCGATGCTCGGGACGAAGCGCGTCGATATCGTCGCAACGGCGACTTTCCCCACGCCCTGCGCGCCTACCAGAGGATCCTGGCCGCCCTTCCCTTGGACTACGAGACCCGCTTCGCCATCGCGGACGTGCTGGCCGAGGCTGGGCACCATGACGCGGCCGCCGAGGTGTACCGGAACGTGGCCATCCACGACGTGCGCGCCGGGCACCCCTTGCCGGCCATCGTGGCGGCCTTCGCTCTGACCCGCTTGGGCCAACCGGTCGACGACATTCTGGGCCTGCTGGTCAAGACCTACGCCTCGGGCTCGCCCCACCTGGCACGCTTCGCGGTGCGACCCGCGCCCGTCGATCCCGCGACCATGCTGGAACTGGGCGACATCGCGCACTCGGGCGCGTTGACCCACGTGGTGGATCAGGCGCGCAAGACCGCGCTCGATCTCTCGGTCTTCGTCGGTTACCAGGAGCAGTACCATCCCTTGCCCTTCCTGTCCGAGCTGGGGCCCGAATCGTTCTTGGGCGTGTTGCGCTCACTGACCGTGATGCGCCTCCGGGACGGCCAGATGGTGGTACGCCAGGGCGACCCGGGCGATTCCTTGTACCTGGTGGCCGCGGGCGAGCTGCGCGTCTTCGTCAACACACCCGACGGTGAGAAGAACGTGGCCCGGTTGTTCGAAAACACCCTGTTCGGCGAAATGGCGCTCATCACGGGACAGACGCGAACCGCCTCGGTGGCCGCGGTGGGCGAGGCTGACGTCATCGGCGTCAGCAAGTCGGCCCTGGCGTTGGTGACGGCGAAGGTGCCGATGTTGCGCGAGGTGCTCGATCGTTTCTCGCGCGAGCGCCTGATCAAGAACCTGCTGCAGACCTCGCCGCTCTTCGTGCCCTTCACCAAACAACAGCAAGGCGAGCTGCTGCGCCGCTTCGAGGGTCACGAGGTGGAAGCCGGGGCCGAGCTCATTCGCGAAGGCGAACGCGGCAAGGGGTTGTTCTTGGTTCTGGCCGGTGAGGTGGAAGTCCTGGCCCGCGCGGGTACGCCCGAGCAGACGTCGCTGGCCAAGCTGAAGCCGGGCGACATCTTCGGCGAGATGTCGCTGGTCACCGACCAACCCACCTCGGCCACGGTGCGCGCCACCACACGCACCTCGGTGCTGTTCCTGGCCCGCGAATACGTGGAGAGACTGGCCGAGGCCATCCCGCAGGTGCAGGAGTACTTCGAGCAGGTCGCGATGAACCGCGCGCGCGACAACACCTTGCGCTTCGAACGCGGCGCCGTCCCCAACGAGGCTATCGAGGTCGATCTGTCCGACGTCGTGCCGGTGTAGTTGCTCGTGCAGGATCCCATGTCCCGACTCGGCTTGCTGTTCAGTCTGACTGTATTTTTCACGGCGTGTGCTGGCCGGCTGACCGACCTGCCGACCACTCCGCTCTACCCCAATCCAGGACAACCCCTGGCCCCGAGCCAAGTGGCCAAGCTGTACGGTGTAACCGATGCCGCCATGGCGGCGGCCCATCATCAAGGCCGTCGACAACCGGAACGTGTTGGACAAAGACCCCTCAGCCTTCGCCCTGCTGCCCGGGTGCCACGTCGTGACCACCTCCAACAGCCTCATCATGGGCAACGACAACGTCACCTGGCGCGGAACCCTGCCGTCGGCGGTGTTCGCCTTCAACATGAAGGCAGGCCACACCTACGTGGTGCGCTTGAGCATCCGCCAAGACATGAGCGGCGGCGGGCGGGTGATCTTTCGCGGCGAGGAGCAGGACGCGACGGGAAAGACCACGGCCGATTTCGATCCGGTGCGCAGCCTCCAAGAGATCGAGGCCTGCATGAAGGCGAAGCGCGGGGAGTAGAGCGCATGGGCCGTGGAAAGGCCCTGCGCTCGAGCAGGGGCTGACCTGTCGAAACCTGTGGAAATCTGGTCACCTCACCGGGGCTGGACCTGACAGTCCGAACGCGTGCGGGCCGCTTTCCCCCTGGCCCCTTGCTTGCATGGGTGTCGACCATGGCCCTCTGGCAGCTCGCCCTTCTGCTCCTGGCTCAGGAGACCGCGCCGACGCCCACATCGCCCGCCGCTGCGCCAGCCGCAGGCCATGCTCAACCAGCGGCGGCTGAGCCCGAAACCTTCCATGTGCTGGCCGATGCCAGCCTGGGGTGGGGCAGCCACGTGGTTCTGGGTGGCGAGGATGAAAGCGGACCGGTGGTCACGGCAGGGCTGATGGCGGCTTTCGAAACCGGTCGCTCCCGCTGGGGTGCGCGGCTACGTTTCCTCCAGGCCGACCTGGTCACACACAGCCAGTACCTGAGTGCGAGCACGAAGATGTACGCGGGCGCGCTCTGTGGGATGGGTCAGCGGAACGGGCTGTGGGCCGAAGTGTGTCTGGGAGCGCGTTGGAACGGATGGAGAGACGAGCATGAATCGGGTTCGGAAACGCGTCCCGATGCCGTGCTTGGTGTGGGCTACGATCTGTATCTCGTTCCCTCCGTGGCCCTGCGCGGAGCAGCCGAGGTTTCCACTGCCATCTTGGAGTGGATGGCGTTCGCCAGCGTCGGTCTGGTGGTCCGCATCTGATCTCGATCGGGTTCGCAGATCGATCGCACGCGCACCGATGGGGATCGCGCAGCGGGCGTGGCCGGCGCCAGCACGCTTCTCTTGCAAACCTGCCACTTTTTGGCCAGAGTCGGCCTCATTATCCGGATCTCTGGAAAGGAAACACTTTCGATGAGCAAGATCGTTCTGCCCAAAAAATTCGTCAGCCAGTACCCCCACAAGTTCGCCAAGGGCAAGCAGCAGTACCTGCGCGGTCGACGTATCTTGCCCAAGCCGATCTCGGGCAAGGAGACCCTGCCCGAGCTCGTCGAAGGAACCTTCCTGGCCTACAACGCCGGCCGCTTGAGCGAGGGCTGCCGCCTGTTCTCCGAGAAGATGCTGGCCAACGACCGCGTCACCGTGGGCATGAGCCTGGCGGGCGCCCTGACCCCCGCGGGCCTTGGTGCCGCCGCCGTCATTCCTCTGATCAAGGCCGGTTTCGTCGACTGGATCGTGGGAACGGGCGCGAACCTGTATCACGACATGCACCACGCGATGAACCTGCCGCTGTGGCGGGGCTCGCCCTTCGTGCCGGATCCCGAGCTGCGTAAGTTCGGCGTGGTCCGCATCTACGACATCCTGCTGGATTACGACGACGTGCTCATGCGCACCGACGACATCCTTCGCCAGATCCTCATCCAGAAGGAATTCCAGAAGGAGATGGGCACGGCCGAGCTGCACTACCTGATCGGTAAGTACTGCGCCGAGTTCGAGCGCCAGACCGGCGTGAAGGACGCCTCCATGCTGGCCGCTGCTTACCGCGCGGGCGTGCCCTGCTACACCTCGTCGCCCGGCGATTCCACCATCGGCATGAACGTGGCCGGCGTCGAGCTGCGCGGCAACAAGCTGCGCGTGAACCCGAGCATCGACGTGAACGAGACCACGGCCATCGTGCTCGATGCGAAGCTGCACAAGCGCAAGACCGGCGTGGTGCTGGTGGGTGGCGGTTCGCCCAAGAACTTCACCCTGCAGACCGAGCCGCAGATTCAAGAGGTCCTGCGCATCAAGGAATCGGGCCACGACTACTTCCTGCAGTTCACCGACGCGCGCCCCGACACCGGCGGCCTGTCGGGCGCCACGCCCTCCGAGGCGGTCAGCTGGGGCAAGGTCGATCCCAACCAGCTGCCCGACGCGGTGGTGTGTTACACCGATTCCACCATCGGCCTGCCCATGCTGACCCACTACGCGATGGCGAAGCGTGGCCCGCGCAAGCTGAAGCGCCTGTATGACCGTCGCCCGGCCATGATGCAGCGTCTGACCGAGGAATACTTCGCGCACAACAAGGACGCCTACCTCATCAAGTAGCGCGCCCGCGAGCCCGTGCCCCCTGGGGTCACCTCAAGGGGGCACGCACCACTTGCCTCCCCGGGGCAAAAGCCCTCTAATGGTGGGACGGCATGCGGACGCTCGGCGACGATGTGGTCGAATTCACCATCACCTTGGTGCGGGCCCTGCACCGGGTGGGGCAGCTCGATCCTTCCCGGCCCAACTTTCCCAGGGTGCGCACGCGGCTGCTGAAAGAGCTGAGCCGTCTGCAGCGCACCCAACCGGAGTTGGCCTATGTCATCGG
>CAZHUY010000053.1:0-6818 GCA_964535465.1 uncultured Myxococcales bacterium | reverse complement strand
GGCCGTGGCGGGTGGTCCGCCCGAGATGTATGTGGACGGCTCCGGGCCGGCGCGCACGGAGTGGGGCCGGCTGGTGGGGCCGTTGATCGGCGGCGCCTTCATCCTGCAGTTGCAGGAGTTCATGCAGCGGCGATCCCTGGTCATTCTCGCCTTTGCCCGCGGAATCACCGAGCCGGAATGGAACGCCTTCTTGGAGATCGTTCCTGGCACTCCGGTCGAAACGGATCCGGGCCGCGAAGGCGCGCGCGTGTGCAAGGCGCTGCTCGACAGGAAGGTCTCCCATCTGGCCTTGGTGCGCGAGATCGATCTGCCGCCGCCATCAGCCGATGCGAGCTGGCAGGTGCGCATGGCCTTGGGTCGCATGGGACACGACGTGCGCGCGCTCCTCGCCTTGGGTGAAGCCAAGGCCGCCACGCTCGCCGAGCACAGCGAGCGCCTGGTGACCGGCATGGCGTACTCGTTCTTCCGCAAGTTCGATGTCCTGCGCGCCATCCTGTGGGCCACGCCCGTGTTGGACAAGATCCTGGGCGCGCTGCCCGGACTGAACGCCTTTCAGGCGCGAGACACCTTCGTGCGAGGCTTGCCGTCCCTCCCTCTCGTGGGCGTGACCAAGCTGATCCTGCGCGAGGCGGGCGAGGCCGGCCAGGTTCCGCGCGAGCCCGCCATGAGCGTGTTGCGCGCCATCGTCGAGCGCCTGCTCAAGGATCCACCCGCGCCCAAGACCGACCAGCTGCTGCGCGAGATGTGCCGCCGCGAGGTGGTGGCCATCACCCGCCTGCCGCCCGAGCTGCAGGAATGGGTGCTGGCCGAGCAGTGGGTCGAATCCCTGCAGCAGCGGCCCTCCAACGAGCCGCCCGTGGGCAGCGCGGAGATCAATCCCGTACGGCTCCTGCAGAAGGCCATGCGCTACGCCCTCTCCATTCATCGTTTCGTCGAGGCCAACGCCATCCTCATGCGTCTACGCGTGGCCAGCGACAAGGCGATCCGAGACGTGTTCGATGTGCCCACGCTCGAGGCCACCTTGACCGATTTCCCCGAGGACCCTGCGGCACGACGGGGAATCTTGGCCTTGCTGCTCATGGGGAACGAGGTGGCTGCCCTGTCCACGGCGACGGTGGTGGCACAAAACCAACCCAAGCTGCGCGAGGCTGGGGCCTGGCTGCTCACGGAGATGAAGGCGCGCGGGATCGCGGCGGCGCTGCACGTTCTCGGCGAAGGTGTGGAGGGCGAGGACGCGGCCTATCTGCTGCTCGCCTGCGTGAAGGAGGGCGCCGGGCCCGAGGCCGCGCCGGTGTTCATCAAGCAGCTCAAGCACAGCGCGCCCAGGATACGTCGCTACGCCTTGACCGCCCTGGCCGAGAGCAACCCCGCGGCGGCCGAGCCGCACGTCGCCGCGGCCCTGGCTGACTCCGACGAGAGCGTGCGTATCCGCGCCTTGCTCTTGTGCGCCAACACCGGCCTGGGCAGCGCCAGGATCGTTCCGCAGGCTGTGCGCCTGATCTCACGAGACGCGCGCGGCGCCTCGCCCCCGGTGGTTCGCGCGGCCATCGAGGTGGTGGTCAGCCGGCGTGACGCCAATTCCATGGCCGCGGTCGACGCCGAGCTGGCACTGTGCCGCCTGGCCAAGCCCATCGGCTTCTTCGGTCGCCTGCTCGGGCAAAAGCCTCCGCCCTCCGACGTGCTCCTCACCGCCATCTCGGCCCTGGGTCGTCTGGGGTCCGCCAAGGCCAAGAAGGTTCTGCAGCAGTTGTGCAAACACAAGGATGCCGACGTGGTCCATGCCGCCCAGGAGGCCTTGGCGGGCCGCGCGACCAGAACCATGGGCGTCTCGCAGGTTTTTGCCAGCGCCGAGCGCCGCAGGTCGGGGAGCCGGTCGGCGACCACGGGCGGCCAGCACAGCGAAGGATAGGGCCACTTTCCCACGCGCTTGTCGGCCGGCTTTTGTAAGATGGTCCCCCATGCGATCAGGCGCGCCTTCCCCCAAGGTCCTCAAACAATTGGTCGAACAGCACGGCACTCCTCTGTTGGTGATCGACCATCGCGAGATACGGCGTAACTACGCCCTGTTTCGCAAGCACCTGCCGCGCGTGCAGGCCTACTACGCGGTCAAGGCCAACCCCGACGCGGATATCGTGCGCACCCTGTTCAAGGCGGGTGCCAGCTTCGACGTGGCCTCCATGCCGGAGTTCATGATCGCGCACGAGAACATCGCCAAGATGCCCGCGCGCAAGCGGCAAGACTGGATCTGGGACAAGATCATCTACGCCAACCCGGTCAAGGACAACAAGACCCTGGCCGAGCTGAATCCCTACAAGCCGCTCGTGACCTACGACAATCTGGCCGAGGTGGGCAAGCTCAAGCGCTTCGCCCCGAACGCTGGACTGATCCTGCGCATCAACGTGCCCAACACCGGATCGGTGGTCGAGCTGTCGTCGAAGTTCGGCGCCTCACCGGGCGAGGCCGTGGACCTGATCGAGGCCGCCTTCAACGCCGGCCTGGTGGTGGAGGGACTGTCGTTCCACGTGGGCAGCCAGTGCACCAATTTCCAGAACTACGTTCAGGCCCTGGGCATCGCCGACAGCATCTTCAAAGAGGCGTGGGACCGCGGCTACCAAGAGGTCAAGATCCTGGACATCGGGGGTGGTTTCCCCGCGCCCTACGATCAGCACGTGCGGCCCTTTGAAGAGCTGGCCAAGACCCTGAACGCGGAGTTCCAGCGCCTGTTCCCCCCGGAGATGGAGATCCTGGCCGAGCCTGGGCGCTTCCTGGTGGCCACCGCCGCCACCTTGGTGGTGGAGATCATCGGCAAGGCCGTGCGCAACGGCAAGCAGTGCTACTACGTCAACGACGGCGTCTACGGCACCTACTCTGGCGTTCTGTTCGATCACTGCCAGTACCACTTCAAGGCCTTCAAGAACGGACCGACGCAACTCAGCTCGATCTTCGGCCCCACCTGCGATGCGCTGGACGTGATCTCGGTGGCCGAGGAGCTGCCCGTCAATCTGGACCTGGGCGATCTGCTGATAAGCGAGAACATCGGCGCCTACACCACGGCCAGCGCCACCAACTTCAACGGCATGCCGCGCCCCAAGGTGGTGGGGATCGGTTGAGATCGCTAGCGTAGCTGCAGCACGGCCGCGGCCAGCAGGACCAAGCCGGCCAAGGCGAGTGTGATCCACACGGTACGTCGCGAACCGCGGGCAGCCGCCACGCCCCCGCGGGGCGGGGCCAAGCGCGGCAGACTGAAGGTCTGTGGCGCCAAGATGGCGGGCGCGATGAGCTTGGGCGTGGCGGGCGGGGTCGCGGGCCCGGGGAGGGCCTGCTTGTCGGGAATCGAGAACTCGTGTGCTTCCCTGGGCGGAGGCGCGGGCGTCGGGGTCGACGTGATGGCGGCCGGCCCTGCGTCGGAAGACCTGGCTCCGCCACCGCCGCCGGACACGATTCGCTGGCCGCTTCCCCGTGGCCTTTCCACCAGCGTGGGCGTCCGCACCTCCGGGACATCACCACCGATCGAGGAGACCTCGTACCCCTCCAGCTCGGATCCTGTTTGGGCGGGGCGATCGGTGGCGGCGCGCTGGGGATCGCCTTCATCGCGCAGCCAGGTGTCAGGGTTGTGGCCCAACAGATCGCGCAGCTCGGCCGCCAATTGGGGCGCGCTGTAGAGCAGCCCGTTGTCGCGTGCCACCTCGCGAAGAGCGTCGGCGAAGGATTCGGCGTCCTGGTAGCGCAGACCCGGATCGAGAGCCAAGCCCTTGTCCATCACCCCCTGCAGACGCGGGGGCAGGCCTGGGCACTTGCTGGCCAGCGCGGGCACCGGTTGCGCATAGATCTTGTCGGCCGGGGTGTTGAGATCGCCGGTGTAGATGCGCTCACCGATCAGGGTCTCGTAGGTGCTCACCGCCAGCGAGAAGAGATCACTGCGCGCATCGATGGGTTGGTTGTGCGCCATCTCGGGCGACATGTACCCGACCTTGCCGCGAACGCGGTAGAAGGCCGAAGAATAGGTTGCCGCCTTGGCGATACCGAAGTCGGACAACTTCACTTCGCCCTCGGCCGAACACAGGATGTTGGAAGGCGAGAGATCACGATGGATGATGCCCAGGGGCTCGCCATTGGGCGACCGGCGGCGATGCGCGTAGGCCAGGCCCGCAAGAATCTCCAGGGCGACGTGCAGGATGGCCTGGGGCGAGAGCGGACGGCGGCGCCGTGCGCGCCAGGAAATGGTGCGCAGGTCGGCCCCGCGCACGTACTCCATCACGATGAACAGACGGTCCTCCGACATGACCAGGTCGAAGGTGCGCACGATGTTCTGGTGGTCCAGCGTGGCCGAGATCTTGGCCTCGCGGAAGAACAGATCGCGGAACTCGGGGCGGGTGGTGAACTCGGGCAGAAGCTGCTTGAGCACGACCTCCTTCTCGAAACCGCCCGCGCCGATCTTCTTGCCGACATAGATGGCGCCCATACCTCCCTCGGCCAGATACCGCTCGATGCGGTACTTTCTTGCTGGGACCTGTGCCACCATTGTCGAAACACTATTCTCCCCCGCGGAAGGACGCAACGTCACCTTTCACCCATGGCGTCGAGCAATCTGACCCTGCTGCTGAGCCTGCGCCGCGACGCGGAGGAGAGCGCCAAGCGCGCCCTGGCCGAGGCGGTGACGGCTCTGACCCGGGCTGAGCAGGAGAAGGCCAGCTTGGAGGCCCTGGTGGCACAGGCCACGCGCCGGCTGGAGCAAGAGAGGCGCGGGTGCCCGGCCAACGCGGCCGAGGGTCTGGCTCGCGAACGCTTCCGCCAGCTCCTGCGCGCCCGTCGCGAGCAGGCCGTGACCAAGGCCAAGCAGCACCGGGAGGGGCCGCTCGCGCGCGCTCACCAGGCCGAACGCGCGGCGCTCGAAGCCCTCCGGCAAGCGAGACTGGAACGCCAGGCCGCCGAGCGGCTGTGGGAACGCAGGCAGGCCGAGCAGCGCAAGCAGGCCGAGCGGCGCGACGAGCAGCGCGACGAGGACTGGATGCAGGCCTCGCACCACAGGAAGCGCCCGACCTGAGCCCTGAAAACACAACTGCCGTGGCCGAGGGTCTCCTCAGCCACGGCAGCGCGAGGGTCTGGCTGGCTACCGGCCTTCCACGTTGATCAGGCGGAACTCGGTACGGCGGTTGGTGGCCCGTCCGTTCTGCGTCTTGTTGTCGGCAATCGGCCTGGTCGGGCCGTAACCGATCGATTGCAGGCGGTTCGATGCGATACCGCGTTGAATGAAGTAGGTCTTCACCGAATCAGCGCGGCGCTGCGACAGGTTGCGGTTGTATTCCGCTTTGCCGCGGTTATCGGTGTGACCCGAGATCTCCAGGTTCACATCCGGGTAGTCCTGCAGAACCTTGATGGCTCGGTCGAGGATGACGTACGAGCCGCCCAGGATCTGGGCCGAACCCGTCTTGAAGTTGATCCCTTCGATGACGCCGGTGAACTTCTTCACCTCGGCCGGGATCTCATCCGGGCAACCATCATCGTCCTTGTAGCTGTTGATGGTCTCGGGCTCGTTCGGGCACTTGTCGCGCGTGTCGAGCTTGCCGTCGCCGTCGTTGTCCGCATCCGGGCAGCCGTCGTCATCCTGGAACCCGTCCTTGTCCTCGGGCTCGTTCGGGCACCTGTCACGCGTGTCGGGAACGCCGTCGGCGTCGTTGTCGGTATCCGGGCAACCGTCGGCATCCTCGACGCCGTCCTTGTCCTCGGCCTCGTTCGGGCACTTGTCCAAACCATCCGGGATGCCATCGGCGTCGTTGTCGGGATCCGGGCAGCCGTCCTCGTCTTGGAAGCGATCCTTGTCCTCGGGCTGATCGGGGCAGCGATCGACGGTATCCGGAACACCATCGCCGTCGCGGTCTTTCGCCGTCGGCTGGAGAACCACGGCTTTCTCGACCTCGCCGAAGTTGATGTAGAGCGAGCCCAAGGCCTCCCAGTCCGGGCCGTCGTAGCCGACGCGGTTCCCCTGAGGAATCACCGGCACCAGCGCGGTCCACGGGGCCGTGATGCGGCCGTCGACGCGCAAGCCGGTCCAGGGCGTGAACCCTACCTTGAAACCGAGGCCGGCGTGCAGGAAGCCCCAGGTGTCGTTGCGCAAGATGGAGGTTTCATTCGACAGCGTGGTCATGCCTCCATAGCCGGCCAAGATGAAAGGCTGGAACTCGTAGCTGTTGGTCAGGTTGACGATCAAGCTGCCGCGATAGCCGAAGACCCACACCGAAGTGGAGGCCTCCTGTTGACCGGCGATCGTGTTGGTCTTGGTGGGAATGGCGGCGACCTCGGCCTCGATGCCAAGCCATCTGTTGAAGTGGAACCCCAGGCGTCCACCAAAAAGCCCGCCCGTCTTGGGGTGAATCCCCTCGCGATGAAGCTCTTCGGGGTCCTCCCAGTCGTCCGGGAGATGCCCCAGGGGATTGCCCTTGTTGAAGAAGTGGGCGCCGCCGAAGAGCCCGAAATCGAAGCGGAACTCCGGTGCCTCCTGCTTGTGGGCAACCTCTGAAGTTTCCTTTTCAGCGGCGTGGGCGCTGGTCCCGCCCAGCAGCAGGCAGGACAGGCCGAAGGCCAGGACGCAGCTTCGAAACCTTGGTCGCGAGGAATTGATCATGGGTGCAACCTCCGAAGGGCATAAGAGATGCGCCTGCTCTCACCAGGCGCTGACACCAGGGGGTGGCGCCAGCATAGGGGAATTGGCGCTTTTTGACCACTGTCCCGTCAGGGCCCCGCTCCCGAGGCCCCGCCAAAGGACCTAGTACCCCGTCTCAGGGGTTTTGACGAGTTGCTATAGCAGGGGCGGAATAGCC
>CAZHUY010000052.1:0-31725 GCA_964535465.1 uncultured Myxococcales bacterium | reverse complement strand
TATCCCGAAATGGCCAAGGAGCTGGAGAGATTGATGAAACATGGTCTGCCGCAGGGCTGGCGCGAGGCGCTCCCGTCCATCAAGGCGGGCGCCCGTCCCGAGGCCACGCGCACGGCCCTGGGCCACACCATGAACGCCACCGTCGCCCGGCTGCCCGAGCTCTTTGGGGGCGACGCGGATCTGGCTCCCTCGACCTTCACCTCACTGGTCAATCTGGGCGATTTTGAGTCGCCCCTGTTTGCCCCACTGGATGGCCAGGGCAGCGTGGGGGGCACATGGGGCTATGCCGGTCGCAATCTGCATTTCGGTGTACGCGAGCATGCCATGGGCGCGATCCTGAACGGGTTGGCCGCGCATGGCGGCCTCCTGCCATACGGCGCGACCTTCCTCCTCTTCTCCGACTACATGCGGCCGCCCATCCGTCTGGCCGCCCTGATGAAGTTGCACGTCATCTTCATCTTCACCCATGACAGCATCGGCCTGGGCGAGGACGGTCCCACCCATCAACCCGTCGAGCAGCTGCTGTCCCTGCGGGCCATACCCGAGCTGCTGGTCATCAGGCCGGCGTGCAGCAACGAGGTGGCGGGAGCTTGGCAAGTCGCGGTCGAGCACCAGGCGGGCCCGGTGGCGCTCATCCTCAGCCGGCAGAAGCTGCCCGTCTTGGATCCAGGCCAGTATCCCAACATGGTCGAAGGCGTCTCGCACGGCGGTTACGTGTTGGCGCCGGCGCGGGGCCAACCCGACATCCTGCTGGTGGCCACCGGTTCGGAGGTTCACCTGGCTTTGTCCGCGCGCCAGGCCCTGGCGCCGCGAGGGATCAGGGCCCAGGTGATCAGCCTGCCTTGTTGGGAGCTCTTCGAAACCCAGTCACCGCAGTACCGTGAATCGGTGTGGCCGTCCGCCATTCCCAGCCTCTCCATCGAGGCGGGTCTGACCTTGGGGTGGCGCCGCTACGGCCAGCCCTCGTTGACGAACATCGGCGTGGATCGGTTCGGTGCTTCGGCTCCCGGCGAAGAGGTCATGCGCGCGTACGGGCTGAACGTCGAACAGGTCTGTGAACGCGTTCAGCAGATCCTGGCTAGTCGCGGTGGATGAATTCGTCCTTTTCCGTCCAAGGCCTGCACGGCTGGGTGCCGTCGACCACGGGTCGCCCGCCGTCGGTGCCACCCTTGACCAGGGTGCCCGTGCAGTCGGGCATCTTCTCCACGACCACGAACATCGCCCCCTCGGGACTGACCGGCTCGGTCGCCACCGAATTCACCAAGCTGAACTGGGTGGCGTTGACCACGTTCACGCCCCACGGAATCCCCTCCACCCCAGCCTGCTCGGTGTTTCCGCTGATCTCGACCACGTCGCCGGTGGTGAACCCGTGCTCGGCCACCGTCTCGACCACGATGGGCTGGCCTGGCGTCAGGTGAAGCGTCGAGGCCTGACAGGAGGTGTAAGCCATGCAGGTCTGGTCGGTGCAAGCGCACACACTGGGCAGGCTCCCCGCGGACCCACGCAAGGTGTAGCGCGTACCGGTGGCGTCCGAAGGAACGGGATCGATCTTCCAACGTCCATTGGCGGAAGGATCGCTCTTGACCCCGCTGATGAGGATGCTGGTTCCCGCGGCCAGCGGCGCCCCATCGATCAAGAACGGCTCGCTGGTGACGATCTCGATGGGCGAGGTCGCCATCAAACGCGCCAACTTACGGAGATCCGCGCAACCCTTTTGTGAGGGATCGGACACGACACAAACCCTGATGGGGCGGGAAACCTGGGTGTTGCCCAGGGTGTCCGAGGCCTTGACCGCCAAACAGGCCCACCCGTTCTTCAGGTTGTTGGAAGCATCGAACTGCCGACCCGCGCATTGGGGTTCCTTGCCGATAGGACCAAGCGTGTAGATGGCCGGTAGGCCGCTCGAGTAGGACATCACATAGGTCATGTTGTGCGAGTGGAGGTGGCCCCACTCGTCGATGAATCCCTTGGACGGGTTGGCGGTGGTGCTGCAGAAGGCAGCGGGTGGAAACGGTGGCTCCTTTGTCGGAATGGGAGCCGAACAACTGGAGTCGGTGTTGGGGGTGTAGTCCGGCGTGCCCTGATTGGGACCGAGCGCCAGCATGTCCAACACCTGGGCGTCCAGGTCGGTCTGAGGCTTGGTGGTCGGCACCAGCTCGGGATTCACCTGGTCGCAGACCCCATCGGCGGGCTCGGACGTATCCACCACCAAGGGACGGCTTGCGTTGCCAAGCACGTAGAGCTTGACCGAGGGTGCGGCAATCCCCCCGATGAGCACGAAATCCGCGTTGCCGGTCAACGGCTTGTTGCCTCTATCCTCGACGCGGGCCCGGACGTCGAAGAGCTGGGTGACCATGTCGCCGTCGTCGACGGCGTCCGGCCCCACCGGATCGAAAGGCCAGCTACAGACACCGTCGTTTTCCCTGAACATGCGAACGTACGCGGGGTCCAGGTCCATGAGCGGCGGCTCGTTGTCGAGCGAGAGCATGTAGCTGGTGGTGGACTCGTTGCCCAGACGGTCTCGCGCGCGGAAAGAGATGGTGGGATAGAGGGCGTGAGAAGGCAGTTTGGTGGTGTCGAAGAGGCTGGAATAGAGCTTTCCGCCTAGCGGGGCCAGCACGACCTCGAAGGTCTGATCGCCGTTGCCAACCACGGCGATGACCGATGAGTCATCCACACCCGCCGGATCGTCCACGGTGGCCTCGATGGAGATCACGTTGCCCACCATGCTGCCGATGCCGGGCTTGGTGCTGCCGATGGTCGGCCCGTCGTTGTCGCTGGTGAAGTTCCTCAACACCGTAAAGGTGGTGCCGTTCTCGTTGGTGGCTCGGAAGGTCGCCAGTTGCGCACCCTCCAGCGGCGGCGAGTAGGCGGCGAAGTCGATGTTGCCCTTGTAGAGACCGGCGCCGACCGGGGTGAGCGGCTTCTCCTCTCCCTGACCCAGCGCCATGGTCACCCGGACGATGGCGAACTTGGACTGGGTGGCTTGCACTTCGACAGGTGCCGAGCCTTTGTAGTAGCCTTTTTCCACCGGAAGCTTCACGGTCAGGGTTGGTCCGCTGTCCACGGCAAGCGTGACCTTGGTCTGGCCCGTGTCCCCGCCCACGGTGGTGGCGGTGAAAACCACCAAGTAGGAGGCGCTCGCCAGCTTCGAAAGGTCGAGGGGGACTCCGGAGAAAACGAACTGCATGGTGTTCGACTCCGGGACGATGCGAGCGTCGGACCTCGCCAATTTGGTGGTGGAGATGGCCGTGGTGCCCGCCGGCTCGAAAATGGCCGCGGTGACGCTCGCCACATCGTCGAGCTTCAGGTCACCGGTGTTCGACACCACGGTCACGGTCACGAAAGGCGAAGGACCGGAGGTCGAGGGCGCGATCAGGGGATCCGTGACCCCGCCGTCCCTGGCAGGAACGAGCGACTGAGGATCGACCTCCACGGTAATGGAGGGTCGCAGACTGGGCGCATCTCCCCCACCGGCCTCGCTCCCGTCCATGGCCACGTCCGCGGCATCCGAGCCGCCGACGTGATCGCCCGTGCCTACTTCGAGGGCCGCGTCGAACTTGGCCATGCTGCGGCCCACAGCGCTGTCAGGGACCGGGGTCCAGTCTTGCTCCGTCTCACTGGTGCTCGAACAGCCGACGTAAAGGAACGCAAGAGCCAGCCAGCCCCTGCGCGAACCTGATGATGGTCTCATGTATCGCCCTCTTTCTTGCTTCGGACGAGACGAGCGGGCTATTGAGCCGGGGCTCCGGGGGACCGGCCTGGCTCGAGGTCTCCGCTCTCCTTCCCCGTGGCCTCCCCTGCCTTGCGCGCGCTGCCCTTGCCCTTCGCCTTGCCCTTGGACTCCGTCGATGCCGGCGAGGCACCATCGGAGAATGACCAGCCCTCGCCCGAGGTGGGCGCGTTGGACTCGACGGCCGCCCTGACCGGCGCTCTGATTTCATCGGGCGTCGCAGTACCCGGAGGGAAATCCAGCACCAGGAATCGCGATCCCTGGGGCCCGGGTTCGGTGCCGGAGGTCACCGCGGCCTCCTGGCGCAGGGCGATGCGCAGCTCTACGTTCTTGCCACGTTGCTTCGCGGTCACGCTCTGCACGGGCGTGGGAAACGCGCGCGTGTCCAGCTTGCGTCGGTTGTTGGCCATGTGGATGCGACAGTCGCGCAGCAGCACGGTGAGGGTGGATTTTCCCTTGGCCATGCGCCCCGGGTTCACATCGAACTCGACCGGCGCCGTGGTCTGAATGAAGACGCGAGATCCGGACGCCGTGGGCTGGAAGCCTGTCCAGATGAGATAGGGCGAAGAGCCAGGGGGCGGCTGGGGCAAGGGATTGGCTCCCGTGGCGCCTGGGGTGACCCCGCCGTATCCACCTGCCGAGGGCCGCGCGGCCTCGCCCGGCGCAGGCGCGTTGGGCGCGATGGGCGCGATGGGCGCGCTCTCATCCGCCCTGACGGCCCCCGCGGCAAGAGTCACCAGACCGGCGCCAAGCAAGAGCACCGGACGCAGAATACTCACAACCTGCAGGTTTGGTTTCATCCCCGTCCCATCATACGCGCGGTGCGAACCTTCTGGCAAATAACGGACTGCGGCTAAGACTGGTGGGGCATCGGGTCCGAGCCGGGGATGGGATCGACGGGCTCGTGCAAAAGGTGGGCGCGCACTGCCCCGATGAGAAAGATGGAGCCCGCGATCACGGCCAATCCCCGCGGCGGCCCCGCCACCAGGCTGCGCGCCCGGCTCACGGCCTGATGCGGTTCCGGCACGAGCTCCAGCTTGGCTTTGTGGTCCTGCGGAAGCAAGGCGGCCAGGGCCTCGGGTGCGCAGGAGCGCTCACTAGGCGAGCGCGTGATCAAGATGTGATCGAAGTGCGGACAAAGCGTGGCCAGCATGGCGGCCGCGTCCTTGCCATGCACGATCGACACGACCAAAGCCCGACAAGGCGCCTCTGGCAGCGCCGACGCCAGCTTTTCGGCGCCCTCCGCGTTGTGGGCGCAATCGAGAAGAACGTCCTCGGCCAGGCGCTCCATGCGTCCGGGCCAGTGCGTTCGCGCCAAGCCCTCGCGCACCGCTTCGGGGGCCAGCCTGCAGCCCCGATGGGACGCCACCTCCTCGGCCAAGGCCACAGCCAACGCGGCGTTGGACGCTTGATGGGGGCCCGCCAGCGACAGAGGAAAGGCTGGCGGCTCGAAGTCCACGTCCAAGCGACGCACGGGTGCCCCGCACGCCTCGGCCACGCGCAGGATCTCGCCCGTCGCGACCGCGGGCAACGCTCCCAGAAACAGCGGGACGCCAGGCCGGGCGATGCAAGCCTTCTCGTGGGCGATCTCGACCAGCGTTTGCCCCAGCATGTCCTGGTGGTCGAGCGCGATGCTGGTGATGGCGCAGGCCATGGGCTGCGAGGCCGTGGTGGCGTCCAGCCGCCCGCCCAGCCCGGTTTCCAGCACGGCCACGTCGATCCCGGTTTCGGCAAAGGCCAGGAAGGCCAAGGCCGCCGAGATCTCGAAATAGGTAAGCGGGACCCCGGTGGCCGCCACCGCCTGATCCAGTTGCGCCAGGTGCGCGCCCTCGACCTCGCGACCGTCGATGCGGATACGCTCGGAGAAGCGGCACAGGTGGGGCGAGGTGAACAGGCCGGTGCGCAGGCCCGAGGCACGCAAGATGGATTCGAGGAAAGCCGCGGTCGACCCCTTGCCGTTGGTGCCCGCGATCTGCACCGCCTGGAACTTCGCTTGCGGCTCCCCCAGACGCTGCAAGGCTAGGCGGATCCGATCCAGCCCGAACGACACGCCCAACGAGCGCACGCCCTGCAGACGCGCCAACAGTCGTGCGTACGCCGTATCCATGTCGGGCGCCAGCCGCGCCCCTAGTTCTGCGTGGCCAGGGCCACGCTGCCCAGCCAGCGCAGGGCCAAGGCAAGGGTCGGCTTGAGTTCCTTGCGTGGCACGATCATGTCTACGAAGCCGTGGTTGAGCAGGAACTCGGACCGCTGGAACCCCGGCGGCAGGCTCTGGCGGATGGTGTTCTGAATCACGCGCGGGCCGGCGAAACCGATCAGGGCCTTGGGCTCGGCGATGTGCAGATCGCCCAGCATGGCGAAGCTGGCCGCCACGCCGCCGGTGGTGGGGTGAAGCAGGATGGACAGGATGGGCACATGGGCCTCGCGCAGGCGTGAAACCGCCGCGCTGGTCTTGGCCATCTGCATGAGTGAGAGAATACCCTCCTGCATGCGTGCGCCGCCCGAGGCAGAGAAGATCAAGGCAGGGACCCGACGTTCCAGTGCGCGCTCGAGGAGACGCGTGATCTTCTCACCCACCACCGAACCCATGGAGCCGCCCATGAATTCGAAAACGAAGAAGCCGGCCTCGACCGCGATGCCGTCGATGCGGCCCGCGACGGAGATGAAAGCCTCGACCTCACCCGACCCCTTGCGCGTCGCCTTCAAACGATCGCTGTAGTTCTTGGAATCGCGAAAACCCAGGGGATCCACGCTCTCCACATGGGCGTCGTGCTCGATGACGGTGCCCTTGTCCAAGATGAGGGCCACGCGGTCGCGCGTGGGCATGGCGAAGTGGTGCCCACAGCCCGGGCAAACGTTCAGGCTCTTGCGCAGATCCCCCGTCAACAGCGCCTCGCGGCAGCTGGGGCATTTGGTGAAAACCCCGGCCGGAATGCTGTGCTTCTCTGACGCGGGTTCTTCTTGCTTGCTCTTTGTTCGTTTGTACCAGGCCATGTGTGCGGCTCGCGGGGGGACAATTTCGACTGCCGCCAGCGATCTGTCAACCATGAGTGGAGGCACAAGCCAGCGCACTACCGCAAAGGGTCGTGGTCGCAAACGTGGCCGTTGGCCGTGGCCGGACATTCTTCGGCCGCTCTTATCCATGTCTCCTGCCACGACACCGGCAATACCCTCGGAAGGACGGGTCAGGTACACTCTGCGCCCCGTGGACACCAATTACTTCGAGGTCGTGGTTTGCGGCCCTGACTTGGCTGGACAAATCGCGGCGGCCCTGCTCAGCCGTCGAGGCAAGCGTGTCCTCCTGTGTGGGCATGATCGCCCTCCCGCGACATTCCAGGCCGGCCCCTACACCCTGGCGCGCGAGCCCGGCCTGCTGCCCCCGCCCGATACCGAAACCGTGGCGCGGGTCATGCGTGAGCTGGGACATAGCCAGCTCATTCGCCGTCGGGCGCCTGCCCTTCATCCCGGCTTGCAGGTGATCTTTCCCAAGCACCGCCTGAACCTGGGCCACGATCCCGAAGCTGTCGCCACCGAGCTGCGCCGGGAGTTCTCATCGGAGGGGCCCCTGGTGGGCGAAGTCATGGCGCGGCTACGCAACAACAGCGCCATCCTCGATCCTCTGCTTGGCTCGGACATCACACTGCCGCCCGAGGGTTTCTGGGAGCGCCGCGATGTCGGCCGCATCGTGAGTCAGCTTCCGACTCTGGACGCCGACTGGTTTGCCCCGGTGCCCGCAGGCCACGCCATGCGCGCCGGCGTGGCCGCCCTGGGCACGCTGGCGAGCGGCTTCGCCCCCGGTGACGTGACCGGCATGTCGCAAGCCCGCGCGTTGGACAGTGCCCGCCGCGGCGTGTTCCGGCTGGGCGGCCTGACCGAGCTGCAGTCGCTTTTCGTCGACAAGGTCGAGAGCTACTCGGGCGAGGTGCGCGAGCGGCTCGTGCCCTACGAGCTGGTCTGGAAACGCGGAAAGCTGGCCGGTCTACGTCCCCGCCCGCGCGGCGAGATCATCGGCTTCGACAAGCTCATCTGGGCGGGCTCGGCCGTGTCGCTGCTCGCCCTGTGCGGTGACGCGGCCCCGCGCCGGCTGCAAGAGATCGCCGCGGCCATCCGCCCCGCCTGCACCCGCTTCACCCTGTGCCTGCTCTTGCGCCCCGAAGCCATACCCGAGGGCATGGGGGCACGCGTGCTCTCGGTTCGCGACCCCAGCAAGCCGCTCCTGGAGGAGAACGCGCTCATGATCACGGTAGGCGCCCCCATGCACCGCTATCCCGATCGCGTCCCCCTGTGGGTCGAGTCCCTGGTTCCGGCCAGCGCGGCGGAGAGCCTGGGCTACCTCGCGGTGATTCGCGCGCGCATGCGCGACGAGCTGTCGCGCCTCGTGCCTTTCTACGAGCGACACCTGTGGGTACTCGCCTCCCCGCACGACGGTCTTCCGCCCGAGATCGGACCCGCCGCACCCGACAAACCGGAGAAGCTGGCCCCAGTGCCCCCCACCCCCATGACCCCGGCGCTGAGCTGCGATCTGCCGCGCACCCTGGGCATCGCCGGGGCGCCTCATTCCACCGGCATAGCCAATCTGTACCTGTCCAGCGGCGAGAATCTGCCGGGCCTGGGACGAGAGGGCGATTTCGTCTCAGCGTGGGGCGTGGCCCGGCTGATTGCCCCCTCAGGGCATCGACCCAGCTCGCGGCGGCGAGAGATTCTCATCGAGGATTCATAGCGCTCCTCTTATCAACCCCGTTGCGAACAGAACGCGGCCAACCGCTCGGCGCTCTCGGGCGGAATCTCGGTGAAGCGAATCCCAGTCCGACGAAACGGCCCGCGCCGTTGATCCGACACCACCATGCCGGTCACGCTGATGGGCGCCTCGGCCCCGGGCAGATCGAAGGAAAGCGAGAGCGGCGTCTGGGGCAACACCGGCATGTCGCGAGGACGCCGCAGGGTGATTCCCGTGGGCGCGATGTCCTCGGCCTGCCCGAGTTGCAGGCGTGAACCGATCACATTACGAACCGCGAACACCGCCAAGACACGACTGTCCTGGCGGCGGTCTCGGTCCGCGCGTCGACGCTCGAGCAACATACGGAAAGGCTAGAGGCGTCCTCCAGGCTTGGCAAAAATTCTGTTTCGCCGTGCACCATGAGGGTCCCGGTGGCACGTGGTGCCCGCGGCCAACCATCGGCCCTGCTTCCGCTTTTTGCGCCCCCGTGCTAACAAAGCACCCTTACCCTGCGTTGTTCACAGAGAAGGGAGCGCACATGAAGCGTCTGACAGGACTGGCCCTAGGTTTACTTTCGTTGATGGCATGGGACGGGGTGGCGCAGGCGGATCAACCAGCACGCCAGGAGGGGAGAATCTGGGCGTATCAGAACCTCACCCTGGTCTTTTCCCCCAACTGGAGCCTCACCTCGATGCCCGGCGGCCGCGTCGAGTTCGCGCGCTCCAAGGAAGACAAGGCGGGCTTTCACTTCCTCGAGTACTTCATCGGCCCCAACTACACCTACAAGTTCGGACCCAACCTGACGGTCAAGGGATCGCTCTGGTACTACTACATGGGCTACCCGGGCGTTGGCCGAAACCAGATCTCGCAGAACAAGGTCACCGGCGCCTGGGAATCGACTTGCGATGCCAAGGGCGCGAACTACTGCCCGTCCACCTACAACTTCTCGCACAACCTGGAGATCATTCCCTCCATCGAGTATCGCATCGGTCGATGGTCCATCTATGATCGCGTGATCTTCCACAACACGTTCTATGCCGACATGTACAGCAACCCCGCCAACGGCGACGTCTCGGATCAGCGCTGGGGCTGGGGTACCGTCCTGCGCGAGTTGCTGGAGGTTCGTTATGCCCTGACCGATCGCCTGGGCGTGTCTTTGGCGGACGAGGTCTTCTTCGGCATCAAGGAAGACTCCGACACCCGCAAGATCGCCAACGAAGGCGGTTATCAGATCCCCGGATACTGGAAGAACGGCTACCGCCTGAACCGCATCTACGCCGGCATCGACTACAAGGTGACACCCGCGTTGTCGGTGGCGCCCAAGTACCTCCTGGAGATGCTGTCCAGCCGGATCGACGGCTCGGACATCACCGACGTGTCCCACACCCTGTTCGTGACCATCTCCTACGCGGTCAAGCTGTTCGACGACAAGAAGTAGAGCGGTCCTTCGCAAGCCCAAGGGCCTGGCTCCGTTGGTCGGATCCAGGCTCTTCGTTTTTCGGCATGACCGGCGCGACGGACCGGCTAGGCCTTTCGCTTATCCACGACCCGCGGCCCGCTCTCCACCGACTTGCGTTCCACCAACTTCACGTTGACGGAAAGCCCCAGCTCCGAGGCCAACCGGTGTTCGATGATGCTCAGTCGCTCGTGTTGTTTGCGAAGCTCGTCGAGCGCACCGGTCTCGGAAGGCGCCACCAGCACAGTGAGTTCGTCGAGGGCCGCGGGACGCTCCACCACGATCTGATGGGGCGGGGCCTGCCCCTCGATCTCGTCCAGCACGGCGGCGATCTGGGCAGGCGCCACGTTGGTGCCGCGAATGATGAGGATATCGTCACTGCGGCCGTTGACCCGAGCCATGCGCAAGGTCTTGCGGCCACACGCGCAGGGCTCATCGATGAGGCTGGTGAGATCCCGCGTGCGGAAGCGAATCACCGGGAAGGCTTCCTTGGTCAGCGTGGTGATGACCAGCTCGCCGGTTTGCCCCGTGGGGACAGGCTCCAGGGTCTTGGGGTCGACCACCTCGGCCAGGAAGTGATCCTCGTTGATGTGCAGGCCCTTGCGCTCGGTGCACTCGCTGGCCACGCCGGGGCCGATGACCTCGGACACGCCATAGTTATCGGTGGCCACGATGTGCAGCTTGTCCTGGATCCGTTGCCGCATGGACTCGGACCACGGCTCGCCGCCGAACAGGCCGTAGCGCAGGGAGAGCGCCCCCGGGCTGATGCCGGCCTTCTGCACGGCATCGGCGATGTGTAGGGCGTAGCTGGGCGTGGCCACCAGGGCGGTGGTCTTGAAGTCGCGCATGATCTTGATCTGGCGGGCGGTGTTCCCGGTCGAGGTGGGGATGACCGAGGCGCCAATGCGCTCGGCACCGTAGTGGATGCCGAAACCGCCGGTCGACAGGTCGTATTGATAGGCGATCTGCACCACGTCGTCCTTGCCCACCCCGCCCGCAAACAGGACGCGCGCCACCAAATTGGACCAGGTCTTGATGTCGTTGCGGGTGTAGCCCACCACCGTCCTCATGCAGGCCGAGGCGTGAATACGCACCACCTCGCGCAGGGGCACGGCGAACAGGCCGTAGGGATAGTTCTCCTGCAGGTCGGCCCCACTGGTGAAAGGCAGGCGACGCAGGTCGTCCAGGCTACGGAAATCGTCCGGGTCGACTTTGCAGGCGTCGAACTGCCTTCGATAGAAGGGCACGTGCATGTAAACCCGCGCCAGCACCGCCTGCAGCTGCTCGAGCTGCAACTGGCGCAGCTCGTCCCGGTCCATGCATTCCTTTTCTGGCTCCCAGACCATGCTCATCTCCTTCAAACCTTGGTTTCCGAGTCCAGGTCGCGCCCCAGGTAGGCGCGCTGCACGTCGCGGTTGGCCAGCAATTGCTCCGCGCTCTCTTCCAGTAGGATGCGCCCGTTCTCCAGAACGTAGCCGCGGCTGGCGATGCGCAGGGCGGCCTTGGCGTTCTGCTCGACCAGCAGCACGGTGTGCCCCTCTTGGCCCAGGCGGGCGATGATGCTGAAGATGTCCTTGACCACCAGGGGGGCCAGTCCCATGGACGGCTCGTCCATCATGATGAGCTGAGGCTTGGCCATGAGGGCGCGGCCCATGGCCAGCATCTGCTGCTCGCCCCCCGACAAGGTGCCCGCCAACTGCGAGGCGCGCTCCTTCAGACGCGGAAAGAGCTTGAAGACGCGCAAAAGCTCGGTCTCCACCTCGTGACCGCGCCCGCGGCGCACTTGCACATAGCCGCCCAACTGCAGGTTCTCCCGCACCGTCATGGGCGCGAAGACCTGGCGGCCTTCGGGCACCAGGGCGCAACCCAGCAGGGCCACGTCCTCGGGCGCCTGCCGGCTGATGTCTTGTCGATCGAAGAGGATCTCGCCCGCCTGCGCGCGCAGCAGCCCGGCGATGGTTCGCAGCAGCGTGGATTTGCCCGCGCCGTTGGCGCCGATGATGGTCACGATCTCGCCGGGCGAGACGTGCAGGGACACGCGGTGCAAGACCTTCAGCTCGCCGTAGCCCGCCTCGAGGTTGCGGATCCTAAGCATCGTCCTCCCCCAGGTACACCTTGATCACCTCGGGGTGCTTCTGCACTGCCAGCGGCCCGTCGTCGGCGATCTTCTCGCCGTAGCTGAGCACCACGACCTCGTCGGAGATGTTCATGACCAGGGTCATGTCATGCTCGACCAGCAAGACCGTGACCCCGGTATCGCGGATGCGCGTGATCAACTGCGCCATCTCGCGCGTCTCGCGCATGTTCAGCCCGGCCGCCGGCTCGTCGAGCAAGAGCAACTTGGGCTCGCAGGCTAAGGCGCGCCCCACCTCGACGATGCGCTGCTGTCCATAGGCCAAACTGGTGGCGTCAGCGTCGGCCAATTCCTCGATGCCGAGAAAGGCCATGATGGCGCGTGCCTTGTCGCGCACTGCCTGTTGCTCGCGCCGCGTCCAGGGCAACCCCAGCATGCCGGAGAGGAAACCGGCCCTGCTGTGCACGTGGCGTCCCACCGCGATGTTCTCCAGGGCGCTCATGTGGGGGAACAAGCGAATGTGCTGGAAGGTGCGCGCCATGCCGGCCGCGGCAGCGCGATGGGGCGGCAATCCTTCGATGCGCTTGCCGTCGAACCACACCTGCCCCGAATCAGGCGGCAGGCTGCCGAAGATCAGATTGAAGAGCGTGGTCTTGCCCGCGCCGTTGGGGCCGATGAGCGCCTTGATGTGCCCCTTGGCGACCTCGAAGCTGACCTTGCCCACGGCCTGCAGCCCGCCGAAGCGCTTGCTCAGTTCTTTGACCTCCAGCAGGTTCACGGGGCCTTCTCCTGCCGGAACCAGCGGCGTAGGCTCGGCACCCAACGCGCCAGCTCCAGGCGCAGCAACCCCTCGGGCGAAAACAGCATGATGGCGACCAGGATCGAACCAAAGACCGCGTCGTCATAGGATCCAAAGGAACCTCGCAGCGAGAGGAAGTTCAGGATGACGCCCATGATCAAGGCGCCCCACAGGTTGGCCATGCCGCCGATGGCCACGATGGCCACGTAGCGCACCGACTTCAAGGTGGAGGCTTCCGAGGGACCGATGCCACCGTTGTAGTGGGTGAGCAGCACGCCGCCCAAGGCTGCCAGGGCCGCGCTGAGCACGAACATCTGCAGCTTGACACGCCCGGTGTCGACGCCCATGGCCCGGGCCGCGTCCTCGGCCCCATGAATGGCCCGCAGGGCACGTCCCACCCGCGAGTGGATCAGGTTCACCAACAAGGCCATCACCATGACCACCACACCCCAGGCCAGGTAGTAATTCTGTACACGCGCGGCTGATTTTCCCGTCACGGTCAGCCCGGGCAGGAGCTGGAAGGCGGGGATGTCGGAGATCCCGTCGGCGGCACCCACCAAGCTGCTGCCCAAGACCACCTTGTAAACGATGGTGCCGAACCCCAGGGTGGCCATGGCCAGGTAGTGGCCGCGCAACTTGAGCACGGGCTTGCCCACGAAATAGGCGATGACCACCGTGACCAGCATGGCGACGATACAGGCCACCCAGGGCCGCATCACCAGCAACTCGCCACCGTACAGGTCTTGCCCCGCCACCACCAAGCGGGTGAACTTGAGGAAGAGCACCGGCAGCCCGGGATCGGGCGAATACAGATTGTAGGTGGTGAGCAGACCCGACACGTAGCCGCCGATGGCGAAGAAACCGGCGTGTCCCATGGAGATCTGGCCCGTGTAGCCCATGAGCAGGCTGAGCCCGACGATCACCAACGAGTAGTACCCCGCCATGGTGAGCTGGGTCAGGTACTGGGACTTGTCGACGATCGCAGTGAGCAGCTGCACCACCACCACCACGGCGGCCAGAATCACGATGGGGAGATTCTTGCGCAAGCCCATCAGAAGTCCTTCAGACGCGCGGTCTCGGCGTTGCCGAACAGGCCGGACGGGCGCACGAACAAGATGATGAGAAGGATGCTGATGGCGATGACGTCCTTGTAGGCGGCGGGCATCACCCAGATAGACAACGACTCGAGAGTGCCGAGCAGCAGGCCCGCCGCGATGGCCGCCATGCTGTTGCCCAGGCCGCCCAAGATGGCCACCGTGAAGCCCTTGAGGGCCAGGCTGGTGCCGCTGTCGTACTGCACGTAGGTGATGGGCGAGATCACACAGCCGGCCAGCGCCCCAATGCCGGCGGAGAGCACGAAAGACAGGGTCACCATGTTTCTCGTGCTGATGCCGCACAAGCGGGCGGCGTCGCGGTTGCAGGCGCAGGCGCGCATCTTGCGGCCGAGCAGAGTGCGGGAAAAGAAGAAGTTGAGCGCCGCCACCATGATGGCCGACAGCCCCAGCACCCACAGCACCTGGGGCGAGATGTGGACGTCGCCTATCGAGAGCGCCGTGACCGCATCGCCGGTGAAATACGGCAAGGCACGCACGCCCTCACCCCAAAGCAGTAACGCCGATTCGCGGATCACGATGGACAACCCGACGGTGATGATGATGAGACGCATCACCTCGGGCTTGCGCAGCCAACGAATGAACAACATCTCGATGAGCGCGCCCACACCCATGGTGGCGAGCACCGCCCCCACGATAGCCAGGGGGACCGGCAAGAATGCGTGCAGCGAGACCGCGATCATCCCCCCCAGCATCACGAACTCGCCCTGGGCGAAGTTGATGATGCCGGTGGTGTTGTAGATGATGTTGAACCCGATGGCCACGATGGCATAGATGGTGCCGTAGGTGATCCCGGCCACCAGGTATTGAAAGAAAAGCTCGGCGTTCATACTTGTCCCGGGGAGAGGGCCCCGGATTGACTACTTCTTGTCGCTGTAAATGACGAATTTGCCGTTCTTCACGGTCTGCATTTCGTAGGCATCCACGCCCAAGCCGCCGTGGTCCTTGGCGGAGAAGCTGAAGGTTCCGGCCGTGCTCGCCACGCCTTTCAGGTTCTCGAGCGCGTTGCGCACCTTCTCCTTGTCCAGAGTGCCGGCGGTCTGCACCGCCTGGCTGAGCAACAGCAGGGCATCGTGGGCGTGACCGCCAAAGGTGCTGGCGTCCTCCTTGTACTTCGCCTCATAGGCCTGCTTGTATTTCAGCAGGACCGCCTTTTGCTTGTCACTGGCCGGCAGGCTGTCGGCCACCAACAGACGGCTGGCCGGAAAGATCACGCCCTCGGCGGCCGGGCCGGCGGCCTTGGCGTACTGGATGTTGCCGAAGCCGTGACTCTGGAAGATGGGGACGTTCAGACCCACCTGGCGGGCGTTCTTGATGACGATGGCCTGGGCTGGCTCGATGGACCAGTTGATGAAGGCTTGCACGTTGGCACCCTTCAGCTTGGTCACGAGCGCCGTGAGATCGGTGGCCTCCTTGTCGTAGACCTCGTTGGCCACGATGGTGACACCAAAGCCGGGCGCGGCCTTCTCCACCTGCTCTTTGCCGGCCTTGCCGAAACCGGTGTTGCTGGAGAGGAGGCCGATCTTGGTGATGCCCACCTTCTTCATCTGCTCGAAGATGCGGCGGGCCGCGGCGCCGTCGTTGGGGGCCACCTTGAACACGTAGCTGGCCACCGGGGTGACGATGGGCTCGGCGGACGCGCACGACAACAGGATGGTCTTGCTCCCCTGGGCGAGGCCCTTGATCTTCAAGGTCTCGCCGCTGGTCGAGGGGCCGATGATGGCGAAGACCTTGTCTTCCTCGATGAGCTGCTTGGCGAAGGAGATGGCCTTTTCGGGACTACCGCCCGAATCTTTCATCACCAGCTCGATGGGGTGTCCGGCGATGCCGCCCTTCTTGTTGGCCTCTTGCACCAGCATCTCCAGCGTCCTGGCTTCGGGCCCCCCCAGGTTGGCGGCCGGACCGGTCATGCTGAAGATCGCGCCAATCTTGATGCTGGGGCCCTTGGCGTGCGCCAGGCCGGCGCCCAGAAAAGTCGCCAAGGCCAATCCCGCGAGAACACCTTTTGTCTTCATGGTTTCACTCCCTGCTTATCCGTCGTAGTTAGAGCGAGTATATCTCTTCGCCTCTGAGAATCTTGATGCCGGCCTGTTGCAGGCACTGGATGGCCTTCTCCAGATCGTCGAAACGGAAAATGATGGTCGCGTTCACCGCCGATTTGTGGACGAAGGCGTACATGTATTCGACGTTGACCTGGTTGGCCTTCAAGGTCCTGAGCATGCTGGCCAATCCGCCGGGTTGATCCGGGACCTCGACCGCAACCACCTCGGTCTTGGCCATGGTGAAACCCTGGGCCTTCAAGACCTGCTGCGCCTTCTCGCTGTCATTGACGATCAGACGCAAGATCCCGAAGTCGGCCGAATCGGCCATCGCCAGGGCGCGGATGTTCACACCGGCGTCAGCCAGGATGCTGGCCACGTCGGCGAGACGACCTGATTGGTTTTCCAGGAAAACGGTGATCTGTTCGACTTTCATGGCCGAGGGAAGCCCATCATGGAGGAAGAAGCGCGCGGACGGAAGCCGGAAACGCGCCCTCGTCGAGCTTGGGGGCCGGGCCCCCCGCCTTACGAGAAGCCGATGGCCGTCCAAACCAGTATAGTGACAAGCATGGATACTCTCGTACTGGTCATGGCAGGAGGGGCGGGCGAGCGGTTGCGACCCTTGACGGACCACAGAGCCAAGCCTGCGGTGCAGTTCGGCGGCTTCTACCGCATCATCGACTTCACCCTTTCGAATTGCATCAACTCCGGCTTGCGCCAGGTTTTCGTCCTGACCCAGTACAAGTCGTACTCGCTGTCCAACCACCTGAAGGCCACCTATGGATTCCTTTCACGACGGGTGGGCGAGTTCATCGACGAGGTGCCGGCCCAGATGCAGCGTGGCGCCGATTGGTACAAAGGGACCGCCGATGCGGTTCGCCAGAATCTGACCCTGGTCGAGCAGCACTGCCCTCGCCGCGTCTTGGTCCTCTCCGGCGATCACGTCTACAAGATGGACTACCGACCCATGGAACGTTCTCACGTCGAGCGCGCCGCGCAGGTGACCCTGGCGGTGTGTCGTGTGGACGTCGACAAGGCCCGTTCGGCGTACGGGGTCGTCCAGGTCGACGAGCATGGCGTGATCCTCGACTTCGTCGAGAAGTCAGCCAATCCCCCCGTCATCCCGGGCACGCGCCAGTGCCTGGCGTCCATGGGCATCTATCTCTTCGACTTCGAGACCCTGGTGGAGTGGCTATCGATGGGAGGGGACGACTTCGGCCATAACGTGCTCCCTGGCATGCTCAGCCAGGGCAAGAAGATCCACACCTTCGACTTCACCGAGAACAACCGCATCGAGGAATTCGCAGCGGTGGTGGTCGAGGGACGACGCCGCAAGCAGGTCGTGCCCCGGGCCACCGATTCGGACTACTGGCGGGACGTCGGAACCCTCGAGGCCTATTGGTCCACCAATCTGGAGCTGGTCTCCGCCGCTCCTGCCTTCAATCTGTATGGCGAGAGGTGGCCGCTCTTTTGTCCGCCGCAGCACCATCCGCCGGCCAAGTTCGTGCACGAGCAACCCGGACGCGCAGGACATGCCTTCGACTCCATCGTGTGCGATGGGGTGATCATTTCCGGCGGTCTGGCACGCCGATCGGTGCTCTCGCCGGGCATCTACATGCACAGCCACTCCCTGGTGGAGAACTCGGTGTTGCTGGGCGGCTCGCTGGACGGTGGCACCGTGAATGAAACGGTGATCGGACGACACTGCCGCATCCGCAACGCGATCATCGACGAGAATGTGTCGTTGTGCGAAGGCACGACCCTCGGCTACGACCGGGCCGCGGACGAGGCGCGCGGCCTCAAGACGCAGTCGCTCGGCGGGGGCGCCGACTACCTGGTGACGGTGCCGAGGGGCTTCACGACCTGACGGGCCCGCCCCCTCACACGCCATCGTGCGTTTTGCCTCCCGCCCCGTTGCATTTTGCAAAGCCCGCGTGAGGCCGCCCCTCCGTCTGAGCTCGTGAGAGCGTGAGCACGGGTTCCGGCCCAGGCGGCAAGCCTTGGCATGAACGGTGCAGGAGTCCGACGCGAGTGGCCCCGTGCCGCCGGCATCTCTAATGACCAGACATTCCACGACGGGCGGGGCCACTCCCTTTCGTTGGGGGGAGCTACCGACAGCCATCGCACGTGAACCGGGAGGAACCATGACCAATCCCATCGTCCTGACTGAGTCAGACTTCGAACGTTTGGAGCGAATTGCGACTCGTCTGCGGAGCCGGGTCGGTAAGAAGTCCGTCGCCGCCGCCCTCGAGTTGGAGCTCGATCGGGCCAAGATCGTGGACTCGCGCAAGGTCCCTGCCGACGTTGTGACCATGAACTCCGAGGTCACCGTGTACGATCTCGGCACGAACGAGAGAGAGGTCTTCCACGTCGTGTACCCAGGCGCCACCCTGGACAAGCGCGCAGTATCCGTGCTCACGCCGCTGGGAATGGCGCTGCTCGGCGTCCGGGCTGGCGAGGAGGTCACCTGCTCGCTTCCCGGTGAGACGCGGCGGCTGCGCGTCGAGAGTGTCTCGTACCAACCCGAGGCTGCCGGACGCTACGACCTGTAGCTGCAACCTTCCCATCGCCTTTGCAGGCCTCGTAATCTCGACGTCCTCTCGCGTCAGGCAGGCTAACCGGGCGGCTCGATGGTCGGCGGCAGGAGGCCCCGGGAACCGGGCGGAGAACCGTCTGGCAGGGGCCTCCTATTAGCGCATCCCATCGGAAGAGAAATGTGCTAACTGAGGCCATGGTCGAACGCCTTCTGACCCGTATCCATGCCCGACCCTGGCTGGTGCTCGCCGCTGCCATCCTGGCCACGATCGGCGGAATCTGGTGTGCCTCCAACCTGAAGATCCGCAGCTCCTTCGCCGATCTGCTGCCCGACCATGACCCCGGGGTGGTGGCTCTCCGGCGCACACAGGAGCGCATGGGCGATCTGTCGCTGGTCCTGATCGGCGTGCGTTCGCCGGACAAGGCGGCCAACCTGGCCTACGCCGAGGCGCTGACGCAGCGACTACGAACCCTGCCAAACTCGGTGTGCGACACCGTCACCTATCACCTGCGCGATCTGCGGAGCTTCATTGAGAACAACCGTTGGCTCTACGCCAGCGAAGACCAGCTCGACGAGGTGCGCTCCCGTCTGCGGCGAGAGATCGCGAAGCGCAAGAACCCGCTGTTCGTGGACCTGGGCGGAGACGACGATGAGCGAGGAGCCAACGCCGAACTCGAGGCAAGCCTGCGTGGCATCAACCCGCTCGACGCCAAGTTCCCCGATGGGGTGCTGGCGGACAAGAATGGACATACGGTTTGGATTGCCGCTCTGCCGCCCAGTGGGGTCCTCTCGGAGAGCGGTGGGGCGCCTCTGCTCGCCGCGGCCGAGCAGTTCATCAAAGAGCTTCCCGCCGCTAGCTTCCACCCACAGCTCGAGGCGCGCACCGCCGGGCCGGTGCTGACCAGCATCCAAAACCGGGCCAGCCTGGAACGTGACCTGGTCAGCGTGACCGTGCTGTGCATGGCCCTCATCGTGCTGGCGCTGGCCCTGTTCTTCCGTTCGGCGCGCACCGTGCTGCTGGTGGGCGTGCCCGCCGTCATCGGGACGGTGCTCACGTACGCCGTGGCCTACCTGGGGCTGGGCTACATCACCACGGTGACGGCCTTCCTGGTGGCGTTCGTCATGGGCAACGGCACGAACTACGCCATCGTCTTTCTTGCCCTTTACGGCGAGGCGCGCGCGCGCATCGGAGAAACCGGGCCTGCCATCGATGACGTGGTGAAGAACTTCTGGCGCCCCAGCTTCGTTGCCGCCAGCGCCACCGCGGCCAGCTATCTGTCGCTGGCGGTGACCAGCTTCCGCGGCTTCTCGCAGTTCGGAATCATGGGCGCCGCCGGGTGCATGCTCTCGTGGATTGCCACCTTCACCGTGCTGCCCTGCTGTCTGGTGCTGCTCGGGGCCTACGCAGGCGTGCGCGGGGGCGCTCGCATCACCGACGTGCCGCTGAACGCCCTGGCTGGGCTGCTTTCCCGCCGGCCCGGCCAGGTCCTGGTCGGCGTTGGCCTGCTGACCATGGTCGCCGCCATGGGCGCGGCGCATTTCGGCGCGGATGCCTTCGAATACGACTTCCGCAAGCTCAGCTCCCAGATCAAGAAATCCGACGACGACCGCCAATGGGACAAGTCGCTCGACTCCACCTTCGGGCGCTGGCCTGAACCGACCGTCATCCTGGCGGACCGGGCCGAGGATGTCCCCGCCATTCGGGCCGCCATCAGGCGCAACGATGCTGTGAGTCCCCAAGGTCAGGTCATCGGCCGCATCGTGACGATCGACGACATCTTGCCGGGCGACCGGGCGTCCCAGGAGCGCAAGCTCGCCCTCTTGGCGGACATCCGCAGACGGGCCGTCGATGCGGCGTCGTTGGTCGACGCGGACGAGGACCGGAGGCAACTCGACCAGCTGACCGCCATCCCGGAGGGGCTGCGCGTCTTGACGGCGGCCGATGTGCCCGGACTGGCTCGGCGTCCCTTCGTGGAATCGGACGGCACCCTGGGCCGCGTGGTGCTGGTCTATCCCATCGAGAAGGGCCTGTCGGTATGGAACGGACACGATCTCATGCGCATCGCGAGCGTGTTGCGCCGGCTCGAGCTGCCCGGCGGTCGCGTGCTCGAGACCTCGGGATCCGCCGTGGTGTTCTCGTCGATGATCGAGTCCGTCGTGCGCGAGGGGCCGTTCGTGTCGGGGGTTTCACTCGCTGCGGTCTGTTTGCTGGTACTGCTACGCATGCGTCCCCTGCGCTTGGCCTTCCTGGTTCTCGGCGCGTTGCTGGTGGGCGTGTGCTGGATGGTGGGAGCGGCCGGGTGGCTCAACATCCGCATCACCTTCCTCAACTTCATCGCGTTGCCCTTCATGTTCGGGGTGGGGGCCGAATACGCCATCAACGTCACGTCCGAGTTGCACCAACGAAAGAACATCCGCGAGGGCGTCCTGGCCATGGGAGGCCCCGTGGCCATGTGCGCGGTGAGCGCCGTGCTCGGCTACGGCTCGCTCCTCGTGGCAAGCAGTGGCGCCTTGCGCGGCTTGGGAACGGTCGCCACCATGGGTGAGTTGGCTTGCCTGGTGGCCGCGCTGTTGATCGCACCGGCCATGACCGCCATCGGGCTACGCCGCCACGCCCGCGAACGAGCACGCGACGCCGAAGCGCAAAGGAACGGAACCACCGGCTGAGCCCAGAGCCAGTTTCAAAACTCGCTCCGCGTCGGATTCCATCACCTTCCCGCGCTGGTCCGCGTCGAGCAAAGCTCGGCGCTTCCCACGCGATAAGCGGCTGCGGGCCGCGTCCGCTTCGTCGTTCGTCGTTGGAATACGACGATTCCTCAGGAAGCGTGCAAATTGCGAAGGCCACCGAGCAAGACGCACGCACTCGCGCGGGTCGGCGGCGGCAAACGGGCTGACCTTCTGGATGCGGCGGGCCTGGCCCGCTGGCCTCGATCTTGCCTACCCCACAACGAATGCCAGGAGCATCGTCGTGAAAGTGAATCTGATCTCCAAGCCCCCCCGAGAACTGTACCCGACGGACATCCTTTTCCAGACGACTTACTGGGGGACGGTCAAGAGTTTGCTCGGGTGGGCCCCCTACGCGTTCGAGATCGACTCGTGCGGACCACGACGAGATGTGCTGGTGCTCGTCAAGCCCTTGGGTCCCGACACGCTGACCGCGTTCGTGCCCAAGGGGCCAGAGCTCGCGCCCAATCCCGACGAGTACGGTCCCTTTCTCGAGGCCCTGTCCGAGTCGCTGGCCATGCGACTCGAGGTCGATGTGGCCTTCATTCGCTACGACCTGCCCTGGAAATCCGCGTTCGCGAGCGAGCTGCAACACCGGCACTGGCGCGAACACCCCCATTCCCGCATCCGGGAGATGCGGATGAACTTCGGCACGAAGCACTGGCCGCTCAGGAAGGCCCCCATGGACATGACCGTCGCCGATTCGTACGTCATAGACCTCGAGGGCGCGGAAGAGCAACTGCTGTCGCGCATGAAGCCCAAGACCCGATACAACATTCGCTTGGCCGAGCGCCACGACGTACAGGTCGAGCTCGCCTCCCTCGATGAGCTTCCCATCTTCTATTCGCTCTATTCCGAGACGGCCCAGCGGCACGGGTTTCCGGGACGGGACTACCGCTACTTCGAGGCGCTCTTCGACGCCCATCACCGTCACCCGGATTCCTCCGAGGTTCGCCTGCTGCTGGCCACCCATCGCGGAGATGCCGTCGCCGGAGCCATCTTGGCCATCTCGCAGCGCGGGGCGGTCTACCTGCACGGTGCCTCGGCCTACCACCGACGAGAGCTCATGGCGCCCTACCTCATGCACTGGAGGGCCATGCGCTACGCGCGGTCACGGGGGTGTCGCAGCTACGATCTGGGGGCCGTCGCGCCCAGCGACCACTCCGACCATTCCTTCCATGGGCTCCATCGCTTCAAGACGGGTTTTGGTGGCCAGATCGTCCACGATAGCGGCTCGTGGGATTTTCCGGTGAACACCACCCTCTATCAGGCCTTTCGCAATTGGGAGATCACCGTCGCACGGCACGAGGTCGTCGGAACCGGGCTGGGGTGACCGGGAGCGCGTGGCGTTCAGCAGGTGAGGTGGCATGCTCCCTGCAGCGCTCGGCTGGTCGTCCTCGCCCTCGGCCCCCGTCACGCGGCGTTCTGGTATCCCTGGTAGGTTCTCTCCGTGACCAAGCCCATTACTCTTCTCCTGGCTGCCATTCTCATCGGCATCATCGTTTTGTCCGTGGCCGTTCGCGGGCAGCTCGCCGAGAAGCACCGCCTGGAGGAGGACTTCGCCTCGCTTCACAATCGGCTCGCCCAGACCGGCGCGGGCGAACTGGCGCGGCAGTGGGAGGCGCTCGAAGAGGACGGACGCCTGGTGGCGGCGCTGGCCTCGCAGGTGGGGGCCCCGCGGCAAGGCAGCGCGACTGACAAGACCAGGATGCTCGAGTCCCTTCGCGCGCTGGCCATCGTGGTCCGCTATTACCGGAGCATCACCTTCGTCCCCTGGGACGGCTCGCCGGCCATCTCCGCCACCGACCCCGTGGAAAAACCCGACGCCGCGGCTTGGCTGCTCGAGCAAAGCCTCAACGCCGCTCGCCACGTCGCGGGGCAAGGAGAGCGACGCACCGAGGGTCCCTTTCGCTCCGCCGACGGGCGGGATGCGTTCTTCCACGCCACCGCCGTGGACGGGCTGGGGGCGGTGGTCTTGGGGGTCGACGCCAAGCTGTTGTTCCAACGCGTTCCCCGCATGACCAGCCAGGCCAGGCGCTACGCCATCCTCGACCACGCGGGCGGGCTTTGGCTTGGCTGTCACACGGCCGCCACGTGCGTGCGCCAGGCCGAGAGCGAATGGCAGACTTCGCCGGCACTGGTCGAGCTGACCCGTCTCACGCGGCAAGCCGATCACGGTTCGGCCCGCGTAGGTGACGGTCTGTCCAAGCTCCTCGGTTTGGCCGACGGAACGGCGCTATTGGCCTGGCACCCCTTCAAGGCCGGAGACGCAACCTGGTCCTTCGCTGCTGTCGCCTCGCCCGATGCCCTCTTGGTGCGCGAGAGCGCCCTCGTGTGGCGCTTGGTTCTGACCAGCCTGGCCCTCGCGTTTTCCTTGGGGGCCATCAGCTTCATCGGGATCCGCATCCAGCGCAGGCAGGCCGAGTTGAAAGAGCACATCCGCCTCATGCAGCAACAGGCCCATGTGCGCGAACAGACCGAGACCATCATCAACAACATACCCACCGGCATCCTCGGCATCGCATCCGACGGGCGTGTGGTCAGAGCCAACCGCTTCGTCCACGAGCGCCTGGCCCCGGTGACCGTTGGCCTTCCCGTCGAACAGGCCTTCCCGGCCGGCAGCCAGCAAGGCGCCCAAAAACTGCGCGAGTTGGTCGACGAGGCGATCCGGGGGCGACAACAGCTCATCATGCGACGCCCGGACGTCGACCTCCTGTCAGCCCGCCCCGAACACTTCGAGGTTCGCGTTGCCCCCATCGGCGATCCCACGGGAGAAACCGCTGCCATCGTCGTGATCGAGGACCTTGGCGAGCTGAGAGGACTGGAACGACAGTTGCTGCGCGCCGAGAAGCTCGCCACCGTCGGCGTGCTCACCGCCGGTTTGGCCCACGAGATCGGAACCCCGCTCGGCATCATCCGCGTGCGCACCGAGACGCTGCTCGAACACGTCTCTCCCAGCGAGGCCCGCGACCTGGGTTCCATCCTCGGCCAGATCGACCGCATCACCACCATCATCAGACAGCTCCTCGATTTCTCGCGCGAGCAGCCCGTGGACCCGCGTCCCACCGATGTGGGCGCGGCCGCCAAGACCGCGGGCGATCTGCTGGGCTGGCGTCTGCAACAAAAGTCCCTCGCCCTTCGCATCCTCGCGGAGCAAGGCCCGCTCTCGTTGGCGGCAGACCCCGATCAGCTCCAGCAGGTGCTGGTCAACCTCCTCATGAACGCCTGCGATGCATGCGCCGAAGGGGGCCACATCACGATCAGAAGCGCGCGCGAAAAGGGCACGAACTCCTTGATCCGCCTCGAGGTCGAGGACGACGGCTGCGGCATCCCCCCCGAGCACCTGCACGCGGTCTTCGATCCATTCTTCACCACGAAGAAACGGGGCGAGGGCACGGGGCTTGGTCTTACCGTGGTGGCCAGCATCGTGCGCAACCACGGCGGTCATGTCTCGATCACCAGCGCACCCAAGCGCAAGACCACGGTCGTGATGGTCTGGCCGGCGGCAAACGAGGAGGTCAAGCTCTCATGAGAAAGTACCGCGTACTCGTCATCGACGACAACCTGGAGATGGCGCAGAGTATCTGCGACAACCTCGTCCGCCACGGCTTCGATGCCGAGGCGGCGTCGAGCGGCAAGGAGGGCATCCGCCGCTTCGGCGACGCCTCGTTCGACGCCGTCCTCACCGATTTGCGCATGGCCGACGCCGACGGCATCGAGGTTCTCGACGCGGTCAAGAAGGCGGACCCGGAGGTGCCCGTGGTCATCATGACCGCCTTCGGTGCCATCGAGAGCGCGGTCGATGCCATCCGCCGCGGCGCCTACAACTACGTCGCCAAGCCCTTCAAGATGGATGCGGTTCGCCTGCTGCTCGAGCACGCCTGTGCCGAGCGCGTGCTGCTCGGGGAGAACCGCCAGCTCCGCGAGACCGTGCTCCAGCGCTACTCGTTCGAGAACCTGGTCGGACAGAGTTCCAGCATGCGAGAGCTGTACGGATTGATCGAACGCTTCTCGCAGGCCTCCAGCCCCGTGCTGATTATGGGCGAGACGGGAACCGGCAAGGAGTTGGTGGCACGCGCCATCCACCAGCTGGGGCCGCGCGGCAAAGGCCCCTTCCTCGCCGTCAACTGCGCCGCCGTGCCCGAGGCTCTGCTCGAGAGTGAGCTCTTCGGTCACACACGCGGCGCCTTCACCGGCGCCTCCCAGATGCGACGGGGCCTCCTGGTCGAGGCCGACGGAGGCACCCTGCTGCTCGACGAGATTGGCGACATGCCCCTGCCCTTGCAGGCCAAGCTGCTGCGCGTGCTCGAGACCGGCACGGCGCGGCCGGTGGGCAGCGACACCGACCGCAAGGTGGACGTACGCTTTCTGGCGGCCACCCACCGGGACGTGGGCGAGAGGGCACGGGCCGGCGAGTTTCGCGAAGACCTCTTCTTCAGGCTGAAGGTGCTGTCGATCAAGATACCGCCTCTGCGCAATCGCAAGGACGACATCCCCCTGCTCGTCCAGCACTTCCTGGCGCGCGCGCGCCAGCGCAATCCCTCCTCGCCCGTCGAGGGTCTGTCGGCGGCGGCCCTGCGCGAGCTGCTCACACATTCTTGGCCGGGCAACGTGCGCGAGCTCGAGCACACCATCGAGCGTCTGGTGGTGGCCGGCACGGAGACCCAGGTGTCGCCGGAGACGGTGCGCGCCGATATCGAGCCCTGGGAAGTGCCGGGCAAAGGACATCCCTTGGACCGCGCGCGGAGTCAGCTTTTGCCGCTTCGGGAGATGACCCAGCTCTACATCGATTGGGTGGTCGCGCGCGTCGAGGGCAGCCGGACGCGAGCCGCCGAGCTGCTCGGCGTCCACCCCTCGACGCTCTATCGCCGCGACCAGAACAAGGAAGAGTGACGGCCGCCGTCTATGGCGTCAACACCCGCAGCTTGACCATGAGCTCGGCGAGCTCCGCCCGGGGATCCGAATCGAAGACGATGCCGCTGCCCACGCCGTAGCTCCAGCCGTGCTGCGACTTCTGCGCGGTCCGTATCAGCAAGGAGAAGACCGCACCATCGTCTCTCAGCAAGCCCAGAGCACCACAATAAGCGCCGCGCGCACGGGGTTCCAGGCGGCGAATCATGTCCAGCGCGGCCTGCTTGGGGGCGCCCGTCACCGAGCCGCCCGGGTGCAAGGCCGCCAGGACGTCCAGGGCGGTCTTGCCTTCCTCGATGATACCGACGACATCACTGACGGTTTGAATGGCGTAGGGGAGCGTGAGCGCGTGCCGTTCTTGCGCCACGTGCACCGATCTCGGCCGGCACACCTGGGCCAGATCGTGGCGAATCAGATCGGTGATCATGGCCAGCTCGGCCCGATCCTTCTCACTTCTCGCCAGCGCAGAGCTCGCCGAGGGTTGGGCAGTCCCTTTCATGGGCTGTGAGCACACTCTGCGGCCATCGATCTCGAAGAACAGCTCGGGCGAGGCCGACACGAATTCGCGACCGTCGGGCAGGCGCACCCAGGCGGCGAACCGCGGGATGGCGCCTCGGCACACGCGCGACAAGATCGCCCCGCCGTCGCCGGCCGCCAAACCGACTTGCTCGGTCAGACACACCTGGTACACGTCGCCGGCTGCGATGGCGGCGCGAATCCCCTCGACCTTGTCCTCGTACCCGACAAAATCCGTGGTCAGGGGAATCTCTCGGGCGTTCGGATCCAAGTCGACGTGGCAGGCCGTGGACGCGCCGGCTGCCCAAGTGAGAGCCTCGCGCGCGCTCTGCTCGAAGCTGGCGAACACCAGGCAAGGCGCCGCCGATGTCTGTCGCAGGTCGCGCAATAGGAGAAATGGCTCGCCGCCAAAACCCGGGCCCAGCAGCGCGAAGGTGGGCAGGGCTTCGATGTCCGCCAACCTCATGCCACCGCCCGGAAGAAGTCGGCCACCAACTCACGCCCGCGTGGGCTGGCGAAGGAGTCCGGGTGAAACTGCAGACCGGCCATGGGCAGGCTCTCGTGCTCCACCGCCATGATCGTACCCTCGTCGGTGCGGGCCCAAACCCGCAAGGGCGAGGACACGCCCGTCAGAGCCAAGGAGTGATAGCGCATCATGATCTCGCGCCCACCGAAACGAGGAAACAGGCGCGAGGGAGAGAATGTGATGGGCCAGGGCTTGCCGTGCACCGGCGGAACCCGGATCAGCTCGGCCCCGAAGGCCAGCCCCAAGGCCTGGTGCCCAAGGCAGATCCCCAGCAGCGGAAGACGGGCAACCGCCACCGCCCTGACCACGTCCACGATGCCGGCGCGCACTGGATCGGTGGGCCCAGGACCGACGACGACCGCATCGACGCCCAAGAGTGCCTGGGAATCGCCCGCCACGTCGCGGCCAGAACGAATCAGCACATCCCGCCGGTCGAACGGCAGGGACTCGACCACGTTCATGCTGAACGAGTCGTGGTTCTCCAGAAACAGAACGCGCACGCGGCCATGGGACCCCAAAGCCGCGCGCGCCGCAAGGGTTTAGCTAACTAGCTACCGCGATCTACTGGCACTTGCCGCTGGGCAGGAGCGCGGAATCCTGGTTGCACGCGCAACGGCCATCCGCCAGGCAGCGGCCGCGAATCGAGGCGAGGTTGGGATTGTCATTGCAGGAGTGGTCCCCACCCGCCGTGCATACGTTGGGAGCGCCCACGCACCCCACGCCAGGCTGAAAACAACCGGTAGAGCAATTGCAGACGCTGACGGTGTGGCTGTTGTCGAGAGCGCATCCACAGGCTCCGGTGAGGCACGAATTGGGGAAGTCCCCGCTGCTCAGGCAGCAAGACGCTGTCGAAACGGTGCCCCCCGTCGCGCTGCACAGGGCGGCATTCGAGTTACCGGCGTCGCTCACGCCGCCGTCGGCGTTCGGGCATTCGCCCTCGGATCGCTTGGAGACCCCGGCCACTCGGCGCTCGCAATCGTTTCCGTAGGTCTTGCCGTTGCAGCCACACACCGGCTGCCACACGGTGATACAGCCTCCGATCACCGAGTTGTTGTAACAATTGCCGGCGTGGTCCCCTTCGCCGCAACCCCAGGGAAATTCACAGAAGGATCCTTCGCCGCAGGTCACGTTCGAGCTGCATAGCTTCCCGGTGCTGCTGGTCCCGGTCGTGCCTCCCGTGACCGTGCCGCCAACCCCGCCGGTCGCGGTCTTGCCACCCGTCCCGCCGGTCCCGCCGCTGCCTCCGCAGGCACTGTCCGAGGCCTTCCCCACGCCGGCCCCCGCGCGCATGCAATCGTTGCTGTAGGTCTTGCCATCGCAGCCGCACACGGGGTCGACGTTGGCGGGACAGACTTCGGGCTGCGCCAGGCACCTGCCCATGGCGTCGCTGATGACGGGGCCGCACCCTCCGAAATCGCAGTAGGAACCCGTGGGGCACGTCAACCCCATGATGCCGCCACAACGCTCCTCGGGGACCGTCGTCCCGCTGCTGCCGCCGCTCACAGAGGAGCCGCCCAGGAGAGTGGTCCCTCCCGTGACTTTGCCACCTATGGCGGAGGTACCGGCCAGGACCGCCCCGCCGACCAGGCTGCTCGCTGACGATCCGGCCAAGCCAGAGTGACCACCGTTGCCGGCGACCACCGAGGTCATCCCAGCCGCACCCGTCGCTCCGCCCACCAGGCTGGCGCCTCCCTCGGGCACCGTGCGGCTGCTCGCGCTGGAGCCACCGCTGTTGGGCGGAGCATCCACGCCCCCGGTGCTTCCCCCCGCGCTCCCGTCTGCGTTCTGCTCTCCGATGCTCACCTGATTGCTACCGCAGCCCACAACCACTGTCAGCAGCATGGCCTTGGCCAAGGTAGCGAAACCCGTCGAGGTCGTCTTCGTCCGTGTCGTCATGTTATCCCCCATAAGCTCGAGTCAACTTCATCGCTATGGTTCCCGGCGCGCGCCGGTTTCGTTGAACGATTTGCCTTCGTCTTGCTTGCAGGCCGATCGCACGCGCGCGGCCAGGGGTGAAAGCGGGGCTTGCTGTACGAAGCGCTGTGCGCGGGCCGTGGCCGCCGGCCCAGGATGGACCTGGCATCCGGCGATGGCCTCGATGGCTTGTCTCTCCTGGTCCAACCTGGCTTTGGGGAAGAGTCGATCGAAGTCTCTCAACCGTCGCAAGGCTTGTGCGGGCTGTCCCCTTCGCAGATCCTCCTGCGCCTGACGAAGCAAGGTCAGCTCGGATTCCAGTGACTCCGGCGCTGGACCAGGAGCTTCGACGATGGCCTCTTCCCGCGGGCTTTCGCTCACCGGCAAGGTCTTCGTGCGAACTTCGCCCACGGGCAGGGGCTGGGCGACGACACGCCGAGGCTCGCTCCTGGGCGGCACACGGCGCGGCGGCTGCGCGGGCACGAGCGCGGGCTCGTCGATGACCGGGCTGAGGACCGGAGGCTTGGCGCTAGCAACCCGAACCTGCGTCTGGGCCGGCACCGTGCGTTTGCTGGGCGACATCGATTGCTCGTGTTTCCTCCAGGCCCACACCGACACCGAGCCGCCACCCAAGACGGCCGCGGTCACCGTCACCAGCGTCACCTTGGCCGCCATCGACATGGCCACCGCGCCCCCCGCCACGGTGGACGCCGCCCCCAGGGTCGCCGCCTGCAACAGAACGGCTTGCTTGATGCGAGCGCGTTTCGGGCCTGGGAGGCCCGCGGCGTTGCGGCCTGCCTCAAACAGAGACTCTGCCTCTGGTCCCAATTCGTTCATGGCTGCCTCCGCTGTTCGTGCGCGTGAAAGCGCCGCAGCAGCTTTTGGAAGTCCTGGCGGGCCGCGCGCAGACGGGACGCGACCGTGTTGGGGTTCACGCCGGTCACCTCCGCGATCTGCGCCAGGGTCATCTGCTCGATCTCGGCCAGCACCAAGACCTCGCGCTTGTCCTCGTCCAATTGTCGCAAAAGCCGGTCCAGGACGCTCACCGCTTCCGAGCGCTCGAGGGCCGACGCCGGATCTTGCTCCGTCGCCAATTCGCGGAGCGAGCCCGCATCGTCGCCCGCGTGATCCCCCGGCCGGCGTTGGTGGCTGCGGAAGTGGTGTCGCACCAGGTGAAGCAGGATCTTGAAGACCCAAGTCTTGATGTCGGCGCGGCCCTCGAACTCGGCCAAGCGGCGATGCACCACCACGAAGGCCTCTTGCACCACGTCCTCGGCGTCAGCCGCGCCCAGTCCCATGCGGCGCGCGGCCCGCCAGGCGAAATCCACATGGGTCTCGTACACGGTATCGAAGTCCAGGACAGAGACCTGACCCGCGCATTCCGCCGAGGCCAGAGGGTTCCCGGATGATCCCATGTGGTGGATTGGTTCCCGGCCAGGGCCGGATTTGTCATCAGAAGCGCAACTCGACCCCCGCGCTGACGCGCACGCCCAGGCGCGCCGCCTTGAACACATGCGCGCTCACGTCCCCCTTGCCATCGCGAAACACATACTCGGTGCGGCGCAGGGGCAACAGGGCCTCCCCATGCAACGGCACGGCCCAGCGCCGCGACAGCCGAATCACGGCGTAGCCTCCCGCCCCCACAGCCCACCATGGAACCTGCTCGGGCAGAGCACGCGCGACCCCGAAGCCTTTGGCCGAGGTCACCCCGAACTCGCCCACCCCGCAAGGACCCCATTCCACCTTGGGCCCACCCAGCCTGAAGCAGCCTGCCAGCAGGGCGGAGAAGAAATTGAACTGACCGTGGCCGCCGGGCGGGAGCGGAGCCGAGGCCTCCTGGTTCCGGCGCAAGCCGTAGCTGGCCCGCACCTCCGCGCGCCACAGTCTTCCCGAGATGCCCAAGCTGCCTCCCACCCCTACGTCGACGGAGGGAAGAGTGCCCTGGCTGCCCATCACGATGATGCCTGCGTGGGACTCCAGCGGTGTCGAGTCGCCCGCGGGCCGCCTGGGCAGCGGCGCGGGCGGCGGCGTGCTGGGCGGCGCGTGCTCGGCCACCGCATCGGGATCGATCATGAGCGCGATGATCAAGGCCGTGGCGTTGGCCAGCTCGGCGCACGAGCCTGCTTCCAAGGATCGCTGGCCATTTTGGCCGGCGGATTCCGTCTCCAGCGCCACCGCCCAGACCTTCCCCTGTGTGACCACGGCCCGCGCCTGCAGCCGCCCACCCGGAACGCTCGCGATGGCGCCGCCGAGCAGCCGCGCGATCTCCGCCCGCACCTCACCCGTGCTCGGGCACCCGCTCGGGGCCTGCCAGGACAACGCCAGCGCCTCGGCCTCTTGCGCGTACGCCGGCCCGTACCCCACCAAGCCGGTCAGGCACAGCGCTGCCCCCATCAGCCCAAGTGTCTGTGGCGATGCACGCACATCGCCACAGTACACCGAACCGCCGCCCGGGGAAAACCAGGCGGTGGACGCCCCTGCACCAGGCTACGCGACGGAGCTGTTCAGGATCCTGTCCACGTCGGCGCGCAGACGCTCGGCACGGATGGGTTTGTCGAGCAGGAGATCGGCCTTGAGCCAGGACTGCTGCACGGCCGAATCCGCCGCGAACGACAGCCCGGTCGCGGCCTTGACCGCAGTGAGGATGATCACAGGCGTGCCCGGGTAC